>JASGGP010000102.1:0-13889 GCA_047604985.1 Lacrimispora sp. | reverse complement strand
TTCTCTCCAGAAAAAGCGAATCGCAGTCCGCAGCGTTGAAAATCTTGTAAAAAAGTACTCCAGGCTCATCACTCCTTTGAAAAAGATTACACCCCACAAACTTCGGAGTACTTACGGAACCAATCTTTATAAAGAAACAGGTGATATTTATCTGGTTGCGGATGTTTTAGGCCACGCTGATGTTAATACTACAAAGAAACATTATGCTGCCCTGGAGGATGAACGCAGGAGAAGTGCCAGAAATAAAGTAAAATTACGGGAAAGTTAATATATAATAAAGTAAATATTAATGAAAAGGGATTGCAAAATAGTACGAAATAAAATATAATAGCTATAAATTTTGTAAGCATTAGCGTCATGCTAATGCTTATTGATTTGTCTGCTGTTTTAAATAATTGCACAAAATGCGGTTATGTTAAATAACGAATAAATTTACAAGAAAGTTAAAAGTGTACAAAAAGAAAGGGATATAAAAATGCAGGAATGGATTATTAATATTATGAATCAGTTTGGATATTTTGGAATTGCCCTGCTCATTGCAATAGAAAACGTATTTCCGCCGATACCCTCTGAACTGATTTTAACCTTTGGGGGCTTTATGACTACCTACACCAATATGAATATATGGTTAGTGTCCATATTTGCCACAATTGGAGCGGTCATCGGCGCATTTATTCTGTACAGCATAGGGCTTCTGCTTCCGGTAGAGAAAATCGAGTACATCATTGACCGGTGGGGCCATATTCTGGGTCTGAAAAAAGAGGATGTGAAAAGAGCGGAAAGCTGGTTTGACAAGCGCGGAACTTCAACAATCTTCTTCTGCCGCTTTATCCCTATTATCCGAAGCCTCATATCCATACCTGCGGGAATGGCCCGTATGAAGAAAAGAACGTTCTTTTTATATACCGCTTTAGGAACTGCTATTTGGAATGTTGTTCTGGTGTGTCTGGGTGCTTTTGCCGGAGCCGGCTGGGAACGCATCGTACATTATATGGATACCTATTCCACCATTTCTTTTGTAGTATTAGCGATCATTGGACTGGGCGTCCTGATCTGGTTATTAAAAAGGCGCAGTGTAAAAAATCAGACATAATATTCTAAAGTAATATTTTAAAGGGCGGATACTCTCAGCACAGTATCCGCCCTTTAAAATATCCTCGACTTTATTCCCGGAAATATTACCGAAAAATATGAATGCTTCCTTCTTTATTAAGCTTAACAAGTATTGTCGCAATAATCGGTAAAATCAGCAGTCCTAAAACGCCCATCAGCTGGGCTCCGACAAACATTAAAATAAGAGTTACTAACGGATGCAGCCCAATTTGCTGTCCAATGATTCTGGGCTCTAATATCTGCCTGACTACAGTTATAAAGATATACAAAAACAACATCCCTATGCCGGTTTTGGCATCGTTTAAGGAAAAGGATATGATGGACCAGGGCAAAAGGACCGCACCTGTACCAAGTATTGGCATAATATCAATAATGGCGACTATCCCGCCGATAAGGAAAGGCGTAGGAATATTCAAAAGCCAAAAGCCAAGGGATAATTCAAGAAAGGTAATGGAAATAATCAAGGCATAGGCTCTTACAAATTTACTAAGGGATCCGATGACGTTATCCTTCAGTTTAATTATTATGCTTCTCTGCTCATCTTTGAACTGCTTCATAATGAAATTACTGATCTTATAATAATCAATTGTAAAGAAAAATGAAGAGACAATGGTAAAAATAACCCGAATTAATAATGAGGGAATCTGACTGGCCAATCCGGTGACCATACCCACTACCTTTGTAGAGATATTGGAAATATAGGTAAAAATAGACTGTCCTATATTATTCATAAAATCATCCAGATAAACCTTAATACTGGGAAATCTGGCTGATAAATTATCCGCTGCGATTTGAAGTGCCGGTTGAAGTGTTCCCTTATAGAGAGACGGGAGGCCATTAAATAAAGTGCTGATAAAATGAAAAAATTTAGCGCCGATCAGACTTATAACCAATCCCAGCAAAAGATAAAATATTATCAGAATAAAAACAGATATAACGGTTCTGTTTATCCTTGTTTTCTCTGCCAGCAAATCAATGACTCTGCGGAATGACAAAGCAATGATGATGCCGATAACAAACGGCATTAACAAAGGAAAAACGTACTTAATACCGGCATATACAATGGCCAATAAGATAAATCCAAATATACAATGGATTATGAATGCTTTCTGCTTCTCTAAATTCATAAATTACGATACCTTTCCAGTTCTGAACATTTTAAATCAGGCAGTTTAAAATTCTTTCAATGTCTGTCTTTATTTACAATGCTTATATAATTAAAGTCATCTGTTACTTAGGACTGGAACCATTTTTCGACACAATCCATGGTAGTATTATAGCGCTAATCCCGTCCATGTCAAGCAATACCTGTATTCTGACGCCTTTTTATACAGAATTTATACAAAAAGGAGACAATTTAAGGACGAAGAAAGGAAATAAAAGGGACACGGCCTTAATGAAGAGTATGCATATATTCTTCTGCATGATCCCAGTTCACAACAAATGAAGTTCCCTTTTGGCAGAACACGGAGCAGGAAGGGTTGGCAGTATCCCCATCGGCATTGTAGTGATAACGGACGATAACCTCCTCTTCATTATGACATATATCGTAATGAGAAAATGCCATGGAAAGACTCCCTTTTCCTCCTGACATTATCATCAGCTCTTCTCCGTAATTTAAAAAAGAGGATACGGTCCTGTTCCTGTGATGACGGTTCTTCCGTTTCCATTTGGAATCGGCTCATCAGAACGCCCAGAACGCTTTAAAATGTCGTTTAAAACCTTTCCGGTCAGAGAGTCAGGAATAGTTACGGTAAAGCTGTAATAAGGCTCTAAAAGCCGGTTTTGGGCTTTCATGAGGCCCTGGCGGATTCCGCGGTAAACTGCTTCACGGAAATCTCCCCCTTCCGTATGTTTAATATGAGAAATACCGTCAACCAGGATAATTTTAACATCAGTTAATTCAGAACCCGTCAGAACTCCTTTATGAATAGTTTCAAATGCATGGGTGCGTATTAAATTCTGAAAATTGATGCCCAGCCTGTCCACATGACACTGGCTTTCAAAAGTGATGCCCTCTCCTCTGATGCTCGGTTCTATTCTCAATGCCACTTCTGCATAATGACGAAGAGGCTCAAAGTGCCCATATCCCGTTACAGCCTCCGATACTGTCTCCATATATACGACTTCCGGCTGCCCAAAGGACACAGAAATTTTAAACCGTTTTAAAATGGCCTGTTCCAGGACTTCAAGCTGGATCTTACCCATAATATTTATCTTTAACTGTTGGAGAGATTCTTCCCATACCACGCTTAAGGAGGGGTCTTCTTCCTCCAGAATGTGAAAAGTCTGCAGCATGGTCCTATGAGGAATATCCGGCGGGTACAGTACCTTTGCCTGAAGGGTTGGGCGAAGCTCTGAAATTACCGGATCATGGCACTCGCCAAGCCCTTGTCCGGCCTTGCTGTTCTTAAGCCCGGTTACAGCCACCACATCCCCTGCAGAAGCGTCTCCAACCGCATTGAACCGTTCTCCCTGAAATACTCTTATCTGATGCACCTTTTCACTCTCAGTCAGGGGATCGCGGACCCGCAGTATTCCACTTAGTATTTTCATATAGGTCATTCGTTCCCGCTGGTCATCATAACGGATCTTAAATATTCTTCCGCTGAAAGGAGCCGATTCTGAATAAGAGGTTTCCGTCAGGCAATAAAAGGCCTCTAAAAACCGGTCCATGCCTTCTCCTGTGAGGGCGCAGCCGCCAAAACAGGGAAACAACCGGCGGTCCTTGATCTGCGAAATCAATGCCGGCCGCAGATTCTCAAGGGTAATAATGCCTTCCAGCCATTTATCAAGCAAAACTTCATCCCGTTGAGATACATTATCAATCAGATCATCTGTAAAAGTATCTTCTCTTCCATTCTCAAGGCAAATGTCCTTAAAGTCCAGGATCCCTTTCGAAAAGCGTTTCTGAACTTCAAGTAAAGTACGTTCATAGGATGCTGAGATAATATCCAGCTTATTGATGAAAATAAAAACAGGAATCTTGTAGCGTTCCAGCAGGTTCCATATGGTTTCAGTATGACCCTGTACCCCATCCGTACCGTTGATGATAAGGATTGCATAGTCCATCACTTCCAGTGCCCGTTCCATCTCTGCGGAGAAATCTGTGTGTCCGGGAGTATCTATCAGGTAATACGTATTATCACCATGTGTAAAACCTGCCATATCAGAGAAAATCGTAATTCCTCTGGCTCGTTCTATATCATCATGGTCCAGGCATGCATTTTTTGCATCTACGCGGCCCAGGGAACGGATTACTTTCTCTTTATATAAAATCTGTTCTGAAAACGTTGTTTTACCGGCATCTACATGAGCCAGAATTCCGAATGTCACCTTCATATTGATTCTGATCCTTTAACTTAAGAATAATGCTGAGCATAAAAATCATTTTTAATGATGTTCTTTATAAATATCCTTATAAAATCATTTTTATAACAGACTGGCATTATCATTATTCTAAGTTATTATTCCTATAAAATCAATGGTTTTAGAATAGCAACGGGTCTGCATTATTTATTCTTGTCCTGCAGCCGTATATTTAATCAGAATCTGTCACGAAATACATGACTGTCAGATAATGACCGCTATGAATGGTGTCTTCCTTTAGTCCATTGATATTCTTTAATTCTTTTATATATTGGGAGGTGGTCAGCCCGCTGCTTTCTCCGTACTTTCCGGCAATACTCCACAGACTGTCACCTTTTTGTATCTGAATGCTGGTATAATATTTCTCTGGTACCTGGGTCTCATCCTCTCCTGCAAGGACATTCATTAAAGAATGGCCGAAAAAGCAGGAACCCATTAAAACAACAAGTGCTAACATAACTAACTGCTTCATATTGCATACCTCCTGAAGTATAATCGAATAGGAACATATGTTCTTTTGGTGCCTCTATAATATCATTGCGAACGTATGTTTGTCAATTGATTTTTGCATTTTTTCGAACAAAGGTTTGCATTTTTTTCGAACATATGTTAGTATAGTCTTAATTAATAAGGACTGAGGAGGTTGTGCTATGGTGCAGGAGAAAATCACACCCAAACAACAGGAAATTTTAGAATATATAAAAGAGACAATTTTAAGCAAAGGTTATCCCCCCGCAGTCAGGGAGATTTGCGAAGCCGTTCATTTAAAATCAACCTCTTCTGTGCATTCTCATCTGGAAACGCTTGAAGAAAAAGGATACATAAGAAAGGATCCCACCAAGCCGAGAACCATTGAGATTATCGATGATTGTTTTAACCTGACCCGCCGGGAGGTAGTCAATGTTCCTGTTCTTGGAACCGTGGCGGCAGGACAGCCCCTCTATGCGGAGGAAAACATTGAGAACTATTACCCCATCCCTGCGGAGCTGCTCCCCAATGCCCAGACCTTTATGCTCAAGGTAAAAGGAAACAGCATGATTAATGCCGGGATCCTTGAAGGGGATCAGATCATTGTTGAGCACCGCTCAACTGCCCATAATGGAGATATTGTTGTTGCGCTGGTAGACGATTCCGCCACGGTAAAGCGGTTTTTTAAAGAAGAAGGGCATTACCGCCTGCAGCCGGAAAATGATTTGATGGAACCGATCATTGTAAATCATGTAGAAATCTTGGGTAAGGTAATCGGCCTGTTTCGTTTGGGAATTCATTGAAGCTCACTGATTAGAGAATAAATGCATATGATTTGAGGCTTTAGTTTACATAATGTTTTTATGTAAACTAAAGCCTCATTTGAAAAGTATAAAGCGAATTTGCAAACAGATGTTTGTGATGGTACGTATATATAGAAATGCAAAATCTGAACAAATAATAAAGCGGTCCCTTTCGGTGACCGCTTTTCAAATATTCTTACTTAAATATCCCTAATTTAAAGCATCCAACTCTTCCGGCTCAATGGTCTTACCGTCTCTCCAGATTCTTTCCAGATCATAGAACAAGCGGTTTTCCCGGTCAAATACATGGACGATAATATCTCCGCAATCCATAAGGATCCAGTTGGCGGACTGATATCCCTCCACCTGCTTACAGATGAATCCCTTTTTCCCAAGTTCCTCCTCCACGTTATCAACCATGGCCTGGACCTGATTTGCATTAGTACCGCTGGCAATGATGAAATAATCTGCCATTACTGACACCTTACGGATGTCGATAATGCTGATATCCTCACCCTTTTTATCGGCCAAAGCCGCATAAGCGGTTTTTACCATTTCAATTGACTGATTCATCTCTGTTCTCCTTTCCTATTTGCTGCCCAGTTTTTTGGGCATAAAGGTATACCCGCAGGGTGCTTCCTATTTGCTGCCCATATTCTCTGGGCATAAAGGTATACCCGCAGGGTGTTTCCTATTTGCTGCCCACGCTCTCTGGGCAAAGCCCGCCCTGCTTTACTCTCCCCGGTTTATGGGCTGCAGAACAATATCCGCAGGGGATTTCTTTTCTGCGTGAACCTGCTTATAATAAGCATATGCCTGTTCAGACATGGAATCCACAAAACTTCTTTTACGTTCCAGATAATCAAGGGTATCCTTAAGAATCTGGTAAATGCACTCATCCAGATCGGTAAAGGCCAGGGAACGGATAAGTGGCAGATCCTCCGCCTTGTCACGTCTGGGTTCAATATAATCAGCTGTAAAAACAATCTTTTCCAGCAATGACATGTCCGGCTTTCCGGTGGTATGCCAGCGGATGGCTCCTATTACTTCCTCATCCTTAATATTATATTTATGCTCTGCCAGCCACGCCCCGTACTTGGCATGAAGCACCATAGGGGCCTTGAGTTCATCGTCAGTCAGTGGAATACCCTGTTTTTTACATTTTGCCACAATCTCTTCATCCCCGTAATGCTTGGCGCAGTCATGGAGCAAGCCGGCTAATTCCGCCTTGTCCAAATTACATCCATACCGCATGGCCAGGGCCGTACAAATAAATGATACGCTTATAGTGTGCTCATATCTGAAAGGGTTCAATTTTCCCTTCAGATCATTTCTAAGAGTGAAAATCATATCTTTCATGTCTCTGCCTCCCGATATAAGCCGTGGGCGCTGATATAGGACAGGACTTCCTCCGGGACAAACTCCGCCACAGACTGACCCCTTGCAATCATCTGACGCAGCCCGGCAGATGAGATGTCCATCTTTTCACAGTGAAGCATGCGGATATCCGCGCCATATTTCTTCACCAGATAGGAGATCTGACGGTCCATGGCCTGGTCCTGATCCACTTCTTCGTATTTCCTGCGGGCAGCCAGTATTACTGCCTGGGTCAGCACCAGGCCCGGTTCATACCAGTTCTCGATCTCATAGAGAGAATCAGCCCCAATGATAAAATAAAAGGTGTCCTCGGGATATGATCTTCGAAGCAGGCTCAACGTCTGAGCCGTATACGTGCTTCCGCTCCGCCTCACCTCAAAGTCAGAACAGAATAGGCCCTTATGGCCCTTCACGGCAAGCTTCGTCATTTCAAAGCGCATGACAGGTTCTGTTACATGGTGGTTCTTTTTGTGGGGCGGATGCCCGGAAGGCATGTACCAGACTTCATCCAGGCCGTATTCCCTGTACGCCTGTTCTCCAAGCATAAGATGGCCATTGTGGATCGGGTCAAATGTTCCGCCCATGATACCGATTTTGCCCATAATTTGTCCCCTGATGAATCAAGCGGATATGATTTCATATCCGTTTGACTCACAAACTCAAGGCTGAAAAAAAGCTTTTCAGCCTTTCAACTATCTGGTTCCAAAATAGAACTGGCTTATTTAGGAAGTACGATCTTCCTCTTGTTTTCTTCTTTCGCCTGCTTGTAAAGTACGATCCGCCTTCCGATTACCTGAACGACCTCAGAATGGGTGCGTTCAGACAATACGGCAGCAATACTGTTTCCATCATCCAGACAATTTTTCAATATCGTAATCTTTATTAATTCCCTTGCATCCAGCGCCTCTATCACTGCATTGGTGATCTCCGGCGTCAAACTGGATTTCCCGATCTGAAAGATGGGATCTATATTCATCGCCAATCCTTTTAAATAGGATCTCTGCTTACTTGTCATAATATTCTCCTTGTTTATCTGTAATAGTCAAATTCAAGACCATACATGCGGACCGTATTTCCCTCTTCGATTCCCGCCTTTTCCAACTCTTCCAGAATGCCGTTGTCCTTTAAGAACTTCTGGAAAAAACTAAAGCCCTTTTCAGATTCCAGATTTGTATAACCCAGCATTTTTTCGATACGGGGTCCTTCCACAACGTAAATCCCGTCTTCCGTTACTTCAACTGAATAAGGAAGAAGCGCATTGGTCAGGTTGTTTAAATCAAATTCCTTTTCAAAAATGACAGGGCTTAAATTTACGGTTTGAAGCAGCTCATAAATAGCGTACAGCAGCTCCTTTACACCCTGTCCGCTTACAGCGGATATGGGATAAACCTTTACGCCCTGAGGCTCAAATTCCGCTTTAAGCTTTGCCACAGGATCTTCACCGTCATCATAAATAGCATCTGTTTTATTGGCCGCAATGATTTGAGGCCGCTTTAACAACTCGGGATTATAGGCTTCCAGTTCCTTGTTGATCGCATGAATATCTGCAATCGGGTCTCTTCCCTCCGTAGATGCCGCATCCACCACATGAACCAGAACCCTGGTGCGCTCGATATGGCGAAGGAAATCGTGTCCCAGTCCCACGCCCTGAGAGGCGCCTTCAATAAGCCCCGGAATATCGGCCATGACAAAGCCTTTTCCGCCGTCAAGATCCACAACGCCTAAATGGGGATTCAAGGTTGTGAAATGGTAATTGGCTATCTTTGGCTTTGCATTGCTGACTCTGGAAAGCAGGGTTGACTTGCCTACATTTGGAAAACCTACCAGCCCTACATCGGCGATTACCTTTAATTCCAGCTGAACCCAAAGCTCCTGGGCAACCTGTCCCGGCTGGGCGTATTTAGGGGCCTGCATGGTTGGGGTTGCATAGTGCATATTTCCCTGACCGCCTTTGCCGCCCTTTAAGATAACTTCCCTCCGGTTCTCTCCCGACATGTCGGCAATGACCTTTCCTGATTCAAATTCCTTGATTACCGTACCCTCAGGAACTTTGATTATCAGATTGTCACCGTCTTTTCCATGGCAGCGGCGCTTTCCTCCGGACTCACCGTCTTTTGCGGAGTATTTATGAACCTGTCTGAAATCGCTTAAGGTATTAAGCCCTTCATCCACCTCAAAGATAATATCGCCGCCTCTGCCTCCGTCTCCGCCGTCAGGACCGCCGCACGGAACGTAAAGCTCTCTCCGGAAGCTGACATGACCGTCTCCGCCTTTTCCGGATCTGATAAATATTTTTGCTCTATCGGCAAACATTCATTCACCTGTTTCCTTTCTCATATGGGTAAAACCCAAAACATGTCCTAAATCGTAAAAAACGGCTCCATACGATGATGTATGAAGCCGGTCCAATTATTCGTTAATTGCTTTTGGATAAACAGAAACCTGCTTTTTGTCTCTGCCTTTTCTCTCAAATCTTACAACGCCATCCACTAAAGCGAATAATGTATCATCACCGCCGCGGCCTACGTTGATGCCTGGGTGAATGTGAGTTCCACGCTGTCTGTAAAGAATATTTCCAGCTAATACGAACTGACCGTCCGCTCTCTTAGCGCCTAATCTTTTAGACTCGGAATCTCTGCCGTTCTTGGTAGAACCAACACCCTTTTGTGAGCGAAAAATTGAAGTTTCATCTTTAACATTACTTACACCTCCTTAAATCGGATTTTAATATATGGTTCTCCATACTCTTCTTCAATATCCTGTAAACCTAATACCAAAGAATTCATAAGGAGCTGTGACTCTGAACTAATGGCCGAAGTGAATTGGAACCGAAAGTGCCTGTCTCTTCTTCCTCTTCTACTTCAAAGGAATCTTCTGTAAAATGTTCCACGCTGTTGGACATATTAAATGTAAGAGCCGATACCGCAGCACAGACAAGTTCCTGCCCGTCCTTAGGATCATCAGCCGTACCTGCATGTCCCAGCATTTGAATTCCTGTATAATGATGTTCTGAATCAACAATTACGGTTACTCTTATCATAATTAAGCATTGATCTTTTCGATCTTAACCTGTGTATAAGACTGTCTGTGACCATTTTTCTTATGGTAACCGCTTTTTCTCTTATACTTATAAACAATAACCTTCTAGCTTTGCCTTCCTTTACAACTGTACCAGTTACGGTAGCACCTGCTACGGTAGGGCAGCCAACTGCTAATTCACCATTGTTTACAACAAGAACCTGGTCAAATGTGACAGCTTCGCCAGCGTCAACACCAAGCTTCTCTACCTTAATGATATCGCCTTCCGCTACTTTGTACTGCTTACCACCTGTTGCAATAATCGCGTACATATGGCACCTCCTATTATCATTACTCGCCAACTGCGGTGTTCCATGAAAAAATGGAAACTTTTTAACCTCATTGTGCGGCATACTTTACTAATATAGCATTCCTTAATTGCTATGTCAATATTTTTTTGAAAAATTCACCATCCAGAAAGCTGTTCCTTCTGCCATATTATGGATGCCGCAGCTAAAGCCTATAGAAAAAAAGCTTCTGAGAGCTTCTGCTTGTTTTTCTCACTGTCCATTAGTATAATAGAGGGCGCGTGATAAAACAAGGGGGTATACGAATGAAAACAGATAAACGCAATCAAATTTTTATCCGCTGCTGTTACGGATATGTGGTCAGCGGGATGTCCGTTCTGGTCATCGGTGCCATACTGCCGTCTATTATAGAGGAAGCCGGTATCAGCTTTCTGGCCGCAGGCGGTCTTCTTTCCGCCATGGCCGTGGGAAATCTTTCAGCCAGCTTTTTCTTCCCCATGATTGTCTCTTTTATGGGAAAGAAAAAGACGATTGTTATGACTTCACTCTTTTCCTCTGTCTGCCTGATGATACTGAGCCTTTTACCCTCTCTTCCAGTCATGTACGGCATCATGCTGGTTTACGGCCTGGTCCGGGGAAGTATGACGATTTTAAATAATTCTGCCGTAAATGACATTTACGGAAGTGAAGCTGCGGGAAAGCTGAATCTCCTTCATTGCTGCTTTGCAGCCGGCGCATTTCTTGCACCCTTTATTACAGCAGTTCTGATGAAGCTGGGCTTTGACTGGAGAGTGATTCTCTATCTCACCCTTTTCCTGGCAGTTACAGCTGCGGTTTCCTATGGGACCATGGATTACACCCTGCTGAATGAAACACCGGAAAACCCGAAAAAAACAGGCGAAAAAACAAAAGAAACCGGCACGGACTCCGGCAGCCGGGGTTTTATCAAATCCTTTTCCTTTTACTGCATTTCTTTTATCCTGTTTTTTTATCTTGGAGTTGAGAACTGTGTCAACGGATGGTTCGTGACCTACCTTCAAAGCACCGGTGTCATGAGCGCAGCTTATGCAACGGCAATGATATCCTTTACCTGGCTGGTGATTATGGCAGGGCGTCTGCTTTGCGCTGCGCTTTCAAAAAGGCTGGGTCAAAGCGCCATTATTCTAATCAACGCTCTGGGAAGCTCTGCCTGCTTTCTTCTCCTGATCAGTACCAGAAGCCTTCCTCTGGTAACCGCTGCCCTTCTGGGATTTGGGTTCTTCCTTTCAGGAATTTATCCGACCTGCATTGCCAACGCCGGTCCCCTCATTCAAGGCTCCACCCTTGGAATGTCCCTCATAACTGCAATTTCCTCCATGGGCGGAATTATTACGCCTCAGCTGGTGGGAGCAGCCGCCGACCAGATGGGAATCGTGGCCGCCATCAGTATTCTGATCATAAACATGGCATTTGTAATCGCCCTGGCGGCAATTAATTTTAAAAGACAGTTTAGAACAGCAAATAAATAGAAAGAAAACATGAAAAGAGGATATGGAAGCCATCGCCTCATATCCTCTCTTTTGCCTGAACCGCCTGCTCGTAAAGGGGTTTTCGTATTTTTTTTCTGGTGACCTCCACCAGATTCAGCTTTGTTATTTCAACCACCGTTGTTTTCACCGGGTCCCTGGAAAGAATCTCTTCCAGGCGCTGCACCAGGATTTTCCGGTCCTCCTCTGCCTCCATATCAATGAAGTCGATGATAATAATGCCGGATAAATTCCTCAGCCTCAGCTGATGGCCGATTTCCTGGGCGGCTTCTAAGTTTACTTTCATGATGGTTTCCCGAAGAGCCTTTTTTCCGGAATACTTTCCCGTATTCACGTCAATGACAGACAGGGCTTCCGTAGGTTCTATGACAAGATAGCCCCCCGATTTCAGCCAGACCCGCTTGCCCAGGGCCTCTTCCATTGTTTTTTCTATCCGGTACAGCTTTCCCAAAGGAAGCAGTTCATCCCCGTACAGGGATAAAAGATTTAAATCCTCCGGCTGGTACTGGACCAGATAATCTTTTACCGCTTGGTATATATCCGTCTGGTCAGTAATGACCGCCTCCAGGGAGGCCTTAAGGCTGTCCCGCAGGTTTGTAAGATAAGAGGGGGCAGAGGTGTACAGAAGACTGTAACAGGTCCTGTGCCTTGCGTTTTCCAGCATTTTTGTAAGGGAATCTTTCAGGTGAAAAAGCTCTGTCTCCAGATCTTTTCTGGAAGCACCGGGGGCATTGGTCCGGACAATAATGCCGAAGTCTTCTTCCCTTACTCTTTCCAAATAGGGCTTCATCTCCTGCTTCCAGGCCTGATCCGTGATTTTGGAGGAAAAGCCGATTTGTTTTTTTCCGGAAGTAAGCACAAAATAGCGGCCTGTAATGTTTAAGTTTCCGGTGAGAACCGGGGCCTTGGTTTTTACGGCATCCCGTTCTACCTGGACGATGATTTCGTCTCCCTGGCGCAGCCTGCCCTCAAAGGGCCGTCCGTCGGCAAAAAGGACATTCCCGTCGGCCATGCTTAAATACCCCATAAGTCCGTTTCCAATGTCAACAAAGGCTGAATTAATATTTTTTACAATGTTATTTACTTTTCCAATATAAATATTTCCAAGAACAGGTTTATTTTCTTCCGGCTCAATGTCGATCTGGACCACCTCTTTTCCTGACTGCAAAAGAGTGATAACCGAATCTTTCCACCTTGTTATGATCAGTTTACTCAACGGATTCACCTATAAGCCCTAAGGGCACAAGAATTTTATTTTCTTCATCTCCGGTGTTGCCGTAGACTTCTTCTCTCTGAACCTGGAAAGCAAAGTCAGGGCTTGACTGGCCTCTCCACTGGTCATAGGCTTCCATCACCAATTCCGGCTTTAAATTATCCGCGCTTCCGGCAGATACTTTCAGGAAAATCGTCCCATCCTTTACCCGGAGCTCATAAATAGAAGCTTTTAAATCCACTTCTCTTTCGCTTTTCTTCGTCTTCTTCGTTATAAAGATGTGCTCCTGATCCGCGAATACAAGAAAGTTTTTGAAAAACCCTTCTTCATCCCCGGGCTGCTTTCCATCCCGGAACCATAAGGTATAATCGGCAGCTGCTACCAGGGACATGGCGTTTTTCGCCCTGTCGTCAAGTATATGGCATTCTGTGACTGAAATTCCGTCTACCATTGTCTCATTGAGCTGATCCATTAAGACCTGGCAGCTTTCCATGGAATTTACTTCAATGTCCATATACTCCCCGTTGCTTGTAAGGCCTACACCCAGGGGGGCCGCAAAGGACATGATCTGGTGAGGATTGAAGCCTTCGCTGTATTTTATATCAATGCCGGCGCGCCTCATGGCTTTCTGGAAGTAGCGCATTATGTCCAGGTGGCCGATGAATTTTACCGGGCCGTGTTTGGTGAATTTAAT
>JASGGP010000101.1:0-13942 GCA_047604985.1 Lacrimispora sp. | reverse complement strand
ATTCGGCATGGGATCAATCACCAGCTTAGAGGGATCACTCATAAGGTCTACCAAAGAATCGCTTTTCGTATAATTGAGCTCCTTTAAGACAATGCCTTCCATGGATTTGAGCACCAGCGCCTTGTTGTCATCCTTAAACTGCATCATATAATCGTAGATTCTCTTTTTATACAGTCCGGTGGATATCCCAGCTTCATTGATCCATTGCTTTATGAACTCATCTCTGATTTCATCGCTTAAATCCAGCACCTCAGCCATAACATCTTCCAGATACAATACCTCTACGCCATTGCTTCTTAATGTCTCGGCAAATGCATCATGCTCCTGCTGGGCAGCCTCTAAAAAAGGAATATCATCAAAGAGAAGCCTCTCTAGTGTATCTGGTGTCAGATTTAACAATTCCTTTCCCGGTCTGTGCAGCAATACTCTCTTTAAGCGGCCAATTTCGCTTTTTACATTAATACTCTGCATAATTAATAACCTCCTTTTATGTTTTTTATGTTTTATCATTGGCATTTTGTAACGCTTCCGCTTCTTAGCCTCCACGTCTCCCAAAGAATAGCATCAAAAAATCGGGTTTGGAATAAACTTTTCCATTTATTTTTATGCATAGTTATGCACTTTAAACAAAACCAAGCTTAAACTTTGTACATTTTGCACAATTTTCCTTGACTTCTACTTTCCAGTTTGCTATACTGAAAGAAAAAAGCCCGAAGGTAATTATGAAGCTGTTACTTTACTTATACGACAATATACTTTTAATTTTATACTTTGGAGTGTGCCTTCTTGCTTTCTGCCGCTACTTGAGTGAGCGGTGCTGCATCTCTGCCTGTTTGTCCGCACTCTATCTCTGTTTATCCGTCAATCAGCTTGTTGAAGCCATGGCAGAATTTCTCCCTGAATTCGGTCAGTTCTACCAGGCTGTCTATTTCTCTATGCCCGTATGGAATACGGTTATATCTATATCCGCTGCTATCTGCCTTTTAAACCTGGGTTATCAGCTAAACCACACATCAACGCCTCCATTCCATGAATACATGATTCTGTGTATATTCATTTTTCTTCTGTTGCTGATTCCCACCTTAAAAAGCAGCGGGACTACCTTGTTTCTTTACAGCTCACTGTTCCCTCTTTTCTTACTTTACAGAGGCTTTTCATTTCACACTCTTATGAATCAGGCCCCCTGCAGTCGAAGCAAGAAGCTTTTTTCAGATTTTCGTCCTGTGCTATCCCGGTCCGTTCTCCTCTTTTCTCTTTCCGGCATCATGGAAAACTATATCAAGATTTTTATTTTCCCTGCCCGCAACAGGCTGTCCTTCTGCCGTATCTTTTCCATTGACTTTTTATTTGGCATATCCGCCCTGGTTTATATCTGCTTTTTCCTGCGAAAAACAGCAGCTCTGCACACATGCAAAGCTGCTGTAAATTCCCAGGAACAGGTGCCGGAATCTTTCACTTCCCCAGATACCGAAGCTGCCTCTTATTATTCTTTTTGTAAAGCATATTCTCTCACTCTGAGAGAACAGACCATCCTTACGGAGCTGTTAAACCGCACCACCGATGAGCAGATCAGCGCAAAGCTTCTGATCTCATCCTTTACCGTCCGTTCCCATGTCCATAACCTCTTAAAAAAAACCGGTGCAAAGTCCCGGCAGGAATTATATGCCCTTTACGAGAGCGTGAAAAAGCAGAAGTCAGGTTAAGGTCGTCTGCTCCTGGTTTTCATAAAACTTCTCATATTTGTCAATCAACTCCGACCGGTTTCTGGAATCCGTTTTTTCATAGATCCCATGGGCATGAAATTTTACGGTTCCCACAGACAGCCCCAGTTCTTCTCCCATTTCCTGATAGGTCTTGTCCTTCAGCAAAAGATACAGTACATCACGCTGACGATTGCTTAATCCGTAAGCCTTAATAAAGGGGTCCTCCGGGTAAGAGGTCTTTACCTCACAGACTGCCACGGCAGAAAGAGGAATCCCGGACTCCATTATCTCCGCCGGTCCGCTTTTCTGAATCAGCTGCAAGAATCCGCTTTTTATTCCGATCACTGCCAGGATAACGAAAAAGATGTCTTCACTTAAATTATGTTCTATAAACACCTTCAGCTTCAACGTATTGATCACATATTGAAAGTGGAAGATAACTATGGTGTCTTCAGCAAAAATCAGCACAGAAAAGATGCCGCCGATGAGAAAAAGAAACCGGTATGGCCTGATCCTTATTTTATACTCCCTGTCTTTCGAAAAAGCATACCGGATAAAATAAGAAAGAACAAAGCATGCCAGATAGATCTGCCGGATGGTATAAAATTCCCAGTGCTGACTGACTGATCCGTTTAAATCTCCGACATATACCGTCACACAGATCAAAGGCATCATAATGATTGCATGGAGAATGCCGATCTTTTTTTCAAGTAAAGAAGCGGTAAGAAGCATATACAGGGTACTTATGGCACTTCCGCAGATAACCTTAACGCTGAAATAGGTCAATACATTATAGGCCCCTTCAAAAAGAGGCTGTTTGAGCAAAAATTCCGACATGAAAATAATCATGGAATTCAGACAATAAAAGAACATAAGCATGCCGGTCTCAAACTCCCGGACATGCTTTGTTTTGCAGTATGCAGTTATATTAATCGTACAGGAACAGACAAATATTATAATTAGTACGATATCGAAGATAAAAATTGTTGTACTCATTTGGACCTCACATTATCCATTCTGCTTATCCTCTGAAACACCTTGCTTCGCTGCCGTTTCCAATCATTCTCCTTTTGTCGAATCATATCATTAAAAGTAAACTTTTGTCAATTCAGCCCGCTTTCTTAAATCTTAATTTAAGAAAACAAGCTGAATTGACAAAGCAATGCCTCCGGATCAGTAATCAGACAGCAATTCCACCGGTTGCCAGCATGTAAACGGATAGGGCTGCCCCCATAAAAATGAACATTATTACGATTCCTTCTTTTTTTGAAAAGGCTTTATCCGCTCCGTTTTCTTTTCCTGCTTTTAAATAGAGGAAAATGCCAATAATATAAACAAGCATACAAAGAAGAAAATATCCGATTCCGGATGCCCATATCGCCCATGCGTAAAAAGCAGTTCCAAGAAGTCCGATTGCCAGCTGTCCGATTTCCCCCTTATTCCCTCTGTTTTCATAAGAAAGCTTCATCTGGTACACGCATACAAGAATCCAGGTCACAAAGATTGCAGCAGTGCAGAGTGAATATGCAAAATTATAGGCCTTGTCCGTAAACAGCAGTGTGAAGATGAAAATCTGAGAAAGAGCCGTCATAAAAATCAGGGAAAAGGTCGGAACATTTTTGTCATTGACTTCTCCGAACTTTTTCGGAAGCAGATTCTGCTGTGCCATCAACAATGTAGTTTCAACAGGAAGCATGGTCCACGACAGCCAGCAGCCTGCAACAGATATGATCATTGCAATATTGATAAAAGCCGCTCCCCATGGGCCAACGATATAAGAGAGAAGGTACGCCATAGTAGGCTGCTTCAATTCACATATCTCTGCACGGCTCATCAGTCCGTAAGGTAAAAGAGACAAAAGAAGATAAACAGACAAAAGCCCCACCAGACCCAGTACGGTGGCCTTGCCGGCAGTTGCTTTCGTTTCGGCGCGGTCTGACATCATTGCCGCTCCCTCGATTCCTACAAATACCCACATGAGTACCATCATGCTGGAATTTACCTGTGACATCACATCCTTCAAAGAAAAGTTTCCTGACACAGTTCCCCAAAAGTCTGCAGTAAATATATCTGCCTTAAATGCAACGATTGCCGTAACGGCAAAAAGTAAAAGAGGAACCAGCTTACAGATAGTAATTATGGTATTTAAAAATGCAGCGCTTTCAATTCCCCTGTTTACAACCAGACACATAATCCATAAAATCACACTCGCCGTAATAATGGAGAGAAGATTGCTTCCATCCCCGAGCACAGGAATAAAGTAGCTGAGCGCGCTCATCATAATGGTAGCAAAAGCAATATTGCCCAACCATCCGGATAACCAGTAACCCCAGCCGCTGATAAATCCTCCAAAAGGACCGAAGGTTTCTGTTGCATAGCTGAAAATCCCGCTCAATTCAGGCCTCTTATTAATGATATTGGTAAGTGACAGACATAGCATGAGAACTCCTGTGCCTGTTATGATCCATGCTACAATAGCTGCCCCCGGGCTTGTCCCCGCTGCCATGTCTGATGCGATTCCAAAAATTCCGCTTCCGATAGAAGAGCTGATTACCAGTGCAGTCAGTGCCAGCAGCCCCAGTTTCTTATTCTTCTTTTCCATAAAAACCTCCTAATATATTGATTCTTTTATAGTAAGGAATTTCAGAAAAAGATGTCTGCCTCAATCAGTCTGTTTACTTGTAATTTAGCACTGTAATTTTATAAGTGAACCTGCTTTAAATTCATAATAATAGTAAAATCCCGCTTTCTGAGTGTGCTTCATACATGAATAATTGAATAAAAATTATTTTTTGTTTTTATGTCATCCGCACCGAATAACAACAAATACCGGCTTTTTCTTCCCTTTGGAAAACTTTTACCGGCAGCTTTAGAATTTAGAATACAGAAAAACAGCCCCCTCTCAGAAGGAAGCCCCCGGTACTCCGGAAAATTCTAATTAGTTTTGAAACACTTATTTTATTCCCATAAGCCATACAAAAAAAGACCACCAACTTTATTGCAGCCAGCAATCTTGTAAATTATAATCTATATACCATTTCAACATATAGAGAATTTCCGTATCATTAAAATGTCGTATTCAAAAAGGGGTGTTGCGTGTCAACACCCCTTTTTATAGATAATAAATAATATCTTTTTCTTATATTTCATTCTGCTGTTAATCAGTTGGAAATGCGGAAATCCTTGAAAATGAAATTCTAATTTTCTTCCACATCCAAAAGATAAGGCGTGATCTGATATACATAAAAGTTCAGCCAGTTCCCATACAGCGTATTTGCCACATTTCTCCAGTTCAAAACAGGTATTGTATCCGGGTTGTCGCTCTCGTAATAGTTACATGGAATATCCGGCTCCATTCCCTTGTCTAAATCCCGGTGATATTCCTCATTCAAAGTCATCCGGTCATATTCCGGGTGGCCCTGGACAAAGATCTGCTTCCCGTCCCGGCTCATGACAAGAAGCACTCCCGCCTCCTCTGACTCGGCCAGGATAACAAGTTCCGGATGATCATTAATATCTTCTCTCCTCACCTCCGTGTAGCGGGAATGAGGAGCCATCACATAGTCGTCCATGCTGCGCACCAGGGGAACCTTCCGGTCCAGGATCTTGTGACGGTAAATGCCGGAAAGCTTTGAACTTCTCTTATATTTCCGTATTCCATAGTGGTAGTAAAGTCCTGCCTGGGCTCCCCAGCAAATGTGAAAGGTGCTGGTCACATGGGTCTTGCTCCATTCCATGATCTTTTTCAGCTCTTCCCAGTAATTGACCTCTTCAAATTCCATATTTTCCACAGGGGCGCCCGTAATGATCATTCCGTCGAACTTCTTTTTCCTCACCTCATCAAAATAAACATAAAATTTATTTAAATGGCTGGCAGAGGTGTTCTTTGACACATGGCTTTCCAGCATCAGAAAGGTACAGTCCACCTGCAAGGGCGTGTTGGACAATGCCCGCAGAAGCTGAGTTTCCGTCTCCTCTTTTTTAGGCATGAGGTTGATAATCAAGATTTCCAGAGGACGGATATCCTGGCTTAATGCGCGGTCCTCATCCATCATAAAGATGTTTTCCCTTTCCAATATGGCTTTTGCAGGCAAATCCTTTTGTACTTTAATCGGCATAATTTAATCCTCCAGCAATTTTATAAAATCCTCTTCCGAAATAATGGGCACTCCCAGTTCTTTTGCTTTCTTATTTTTCGAAGAATTGGATGTCGTATCATTATTTATGAGATAGGACGTCTTAGAAGTCACGGAGCCTGTGGCCTTGCCGCCATGGGCCTCGATCACCTCCTGAAGCTCTTTCCGGTTTTCATAATGATTCACGGAGCCGGTAATGACAAATACCATTCCATCAAAGATTTTGTTTTCCTCTGTTTCCGCTTTCCGCTCTATGGTGACCTCAGCCAAAAGGCGGTCCACCATCTCATTATTTTTCTCCTGGCTGAAATAGGTGACCCAGGCATCGGCCAGCACCTTGCCGATTCCGGAAACCATAGTAAGCTCTTCCTCTGTTGCGCGGCGCATTCGGTCAAAGTCGAATTTAAATTCTTGACACAGCATCTTGGCGTTTGCAAGGCCGATTCCGGCGATTCCCAGGCCGTATACCAGCCTTGGCAGCGTGGTATGAGAGGCAATTTCTACCGCCCGGATCAAGTTATCATAGGATTTCTGTCCAAAGCCCTCCATCTGGGTGATGGCTTCCCGATGCTGCTCTAAATGAAAGATATCCGCAAATTCCCTGATAAAGCCGGCTCCGATAAATTTCTCCAGAGTCGCCTCCGACAGGCCGTCAATGTTTAAGGCATCCCGGCTGACCAGCAAAGAAAAGCTCTTAATCCGTTTGGCCTGGCAGTCCGGGTTGGTGCAGTATAAGCTCCTGACATCATTAACTTTCCGGATCTCCGTATCCCCGCCGCAGACCGGGCAGTGGTCCGGAATCCGTATTTTTCCGCTTCTTGTGAGATTTTCGGCAATCTGAGGGATGATCATGTTGGCCTTATAAACCGTTATGGCATCATTCTCCCCCAGCTCCAGGGCTTCCATTATGCTTAAATTATGGACGCTGGCCCGGGTTACCGTGGTTCCCTCCAGCTCCACCGGATCAAAGATGGCAACCGGATTGATGAGCCCGGTTCTGGAAGCGCTCCATTCAATGTGGTCCAGCCTTGTTTCCCTGATCTCATCGGCCCATTTAAAGGCGATGGCATTGCGGGGAAATTTGGATGTTCTGCCTAGGGATTCCCCGTAAGCAATATCATCAAGGAGAAGCACCAGTCCGTCTGAGGGGATGTCATTTTCTTCTATGGACCCGGCAAATTCCTCCACCGCCTGGGGCAGGGTGTCTCTGGTCACCAGCTTATAATCCACCACATCAAAGCCCTGCTGCCTCAGCCATTCAAACTGCTTCTCCCTGGAGTTTTTAAAGTCCACGCCCTCCGCCGTCATAAGGGCAAAGGCCTTAAAATTAACGTTTCTTCTGGCCGTGATCTGGTTGTTCAGCTGCCTTACGGAACCGCTGCATAAGTTGCGCGGATTCTTATACTTGGCTGCCACATCTTCTATTTCTTCATTGATCCTGCTAAAATCCGAATATTTGATGACCGCCTCTCCCCGCAGGATAAGCTCTCCCTGATGGGAGATATTTAAGGGAAGGTTGGAAAATACCTTTGCGTTGTTCGTAATGACCTCGCCGATTTCCCCGTTTCCCCGGGTTATGGCCTTTTGCAGAGTGCCGTGGTTATAGGATAAGACAACCGTCAATCCGTCCAGCTTCCAGGACAGGACTCCTGTCTGGCCTCCCAGCCACTCCTGGAGGCTTTCCACGCTCTTGGTCTTATCCAGGGAAAGCATAGGGCTTTCGTGGGCTTCCTTAGGAAGCTCGCTTAAGGCCTGGTAGCCTACATTCTGAGTTGGGCTTTTGGATAAAATGACCCCTGTTTCCGCTTCAAGCTCCTGCAGTTCGTCGTAGAGCTTGTCATACTCATAATTGCTCATGATTTCCCTGCTCTCCTGGTAATAGGCTTTTCCTGCCTCAGAAAGCAGGGAAATCAGTTCTTTCATTCTGTTCAATTTACCGTCCATCAGATTTCTCCTTTTTTTGCTCTTTATAGGAAAGGCTTGTGGAACCCTTTAGGGATTCCTTCATCTGGTGGTATTCTTTCTTTGAAAGCTCCCGGTAAGCTCCGGATTTTAAATCGCCCAGTTCAATATTCATGACGCGCATCCGTTTCAGCATCCGCACTTCATAGCCCAGCTGGCTGCACATCCGGCGTATCTGGCGGTTTAAGCCCTGGGTGAGGACAATGCGGAACGTCTTTTCCCCGGCCATGGCCGCAAAGCAGGGCCTGGTGGTCACATCCAGCTCCGGCAGGAACACTCCCTTTTTCATCTTTTGAATAAAATCCCCAGTCACCGGCCGGTCCACTTTCACAAGGTATTCTTTTTCATGAGCATTTCCGCTGCGCATGATTTTATTCACTAAGTCTCCCTGGTTTGTCATGAGGATCAGGCCTTCGGAATCCTTGTCCAGCCGTCCCACAGGATAGATTCTTTCAGGATAATTCACCAGATCCACAATATTGGGGGCCCGGTCCTTATCTGAAGTGGTGCATACGACGCCGCGGGGCTTATGGACCGCTAAAAGAACCTGCTTTGCCTTATGGCCTTCCTCTTCCTTTCCGGCTTTTACGGTACGGCCGTTTACAGTCACAGACTGGCCTGGGAGAACTTTCTGGCCCGGCGCTGCGGCCTGTCCGTCTACGCGGACCTTTCCTGACTCCATAAGGCGGTCCGCCTCCCTGCGGGAGCATATCCCAGCTTCGCTTAAAAACTTATTCAGACGGATTCCCTCTGCTCCCATATTCTTTCTTTTCCTTCCTGCCCATGCTTTCCGGGCACACAGCTACGCCTGCTGTTTACTAAGTAAAAATTATAGCATTGCCGGGGAGAAACGTCAATTTGAACCGAGTATTTTGGTTTATATATGCCTTTCCGGATTGTTTTCCGGGACGGCGTATGGTCTCTGTACCACATACCCGCCGTTTATTTACTGGCGCGGCTTGCAGGAATGGAAAATCCTCTCCTTGTATGCGGGATCCAAGCCAGCGTTGTCTTTGTGTCCAATTTTGCATTTTCTTACTGCTATTACCTGTCAGAAAGCATAATTCCCGTAATATATTACCATTCGGTTTGGAATGCCTTTAACACGGCGCTGTCAGGCGGCATATATAATGCCAGACCAGGCATTGTAAAGGGCAATATACTTGTCATCAACGGAGAGGGACGAATGGGACTTCTTCTGGCTTAAGCTTGCTCCGAAGCGCCTCCACCCGCTGCCATAAGACCTTGTACAGGCCGCCAAACAGAGAAAAGTACTGTTGCTTTTTCTCCGTTTAAGGTATACAATAAAGTAAATTGTAACTTCAATACATAGGAGGAAATGATATGCCGTGGACACCAAATTTATCAGTGGGAATTTCAATGATCGATGATCAGCACAAGATGTGGTTTGAGAAAGCAGAAGCGCTTTTTGAAGCCGGAAGAAATAACAAGGCCAAGGAATATGTAGGAGAACTTCTGACGTTTTTAGATGATTACACAAAAAAGCACTTTTCAGACGAAGAAAAGTATATGATAAGCATTAATTACCCGGGTTACGCGGATCAGAAAAAGGCTCATACAGCATTTATCGAGCAGCTGACAAAGCTGCGCGGCGAATACAACTCCTCCGGCGGCAATTTACTGGTAATTTTAAATGCAAATCAGATGATATTGGATTGGCTGACAAAGCACATCTCCAACATGGACAAGAAAATCAGCGACTATGCAAAAAGCGCCGTTAGCTTTTGTTTTCGGGAAATGATGCGGTTTTTAAGAGGGTTTAAATCTTCTGGATTTAAGCCCTCTTTCTGCGTGAAAAATCCGGTATTTAAGTGAACTTATATCTGACCTCACAGCCGTTTGATACCCGGCTGCAGATGTTTACCACCCGCTCCATGACAACGGAGGTTTTCCCTGTGTCCATTTCAATGCTCATTTCCCTTAAATCTTCCGAGATTTTTATGTCTTTCACCCCGTCGACTTTCGCAATCTCCCGCACGATTTTCCTGGCTTTTATCCGGTCTGACAGGGCGTAAACATGATAACTCCTGCTCACGCTTCTCCCTCCTTTCCTCTCCATTGCCCATGCTTTATGGGCATATAGGTATACCCGTAGGGTGCTTCCTCTCCATTGCCCATGCTTTATGGGCATATAGGTATACCCCCAGGGTATTTCCAACTGGATATTCTATTTTTATTGTAGACATCCGGAGGAGGGTTTAAACATCAGACGAAAATTCCGGCAATTGTTGTAAACAGAAAGCACACAATAAACCCGGTCACAGTGGGCACGAGCCAGGAAACAGCCGTCCATTTCAGGCTCTGGGTCTCTTTGCGTATGGTCAGGCAGGTGGTGGAGCAGGGCCAGTGCATCAGGGAAAAAAGCAGAGTGCTGACTGCCGTTATCCAGGTCCAGCCATTTGCCACAAGAAGTCCTTTTAAAACAGTTAAGTCCGGAATTTCCAATATGCTGCCCTTTGCCATATAGGCCATGATAATGATGGGAACTACGATTTCATTGGCCGGAAAGCCCAGGATAAATGCCAGCAGGATCACTCCGTCTAAGCCCATGAGCCTGGCAAAGGGGTCCAGGAAACCGGAGCAGCGGGCAAGGAGGGTGACGTCTCCTGCCGTAATATTTGCCATCAGCCAGATGACCAGGCCCGCAGGAGCCGCCACCACTACCGCACGGCCCAGGACAAACAGGGTCCTGTCAAAGATGGAGCGCAGGATGACTTTGCCGATCTGAGGCTTTCTGTAAGGCGGCAATTCCAGGGTAAAGGAAGAGGGAATGCCCTTCAGTATGGTTGCAGATAATACTTTCGAGATAATAAGGGTCATGAAAATTCCCAGGAGTATTACACCGGATAAGATGACCGCCGACAGCAGAGGAGAATATTCCCGATGATCCGCTTACGAAGAACATGGTAATTATGGCGATCATCGTGGGAAAACGTCCGTTGCAGGGAACAAAATTGTTGGTTATCATGGCGATCAGGCGCTCTCTTGGGGAGTCAATGATCCGGCAGCCCACAATCCCGGCAGCGTTGCATCCAAAGCCCATGCACATGACAGAGGAAATTTATGCAGGAGCTGTTTTTCTGTCCGGGGATAGCCGGTAATAGATTCGGATGGTCTGGCATTTACGGGAAGAACCGCCTTCATCCTCTGTAAAGCTTTGACAAATCTCTATTCTTTCTATGAATCCGGAAAGCAGGTCCGGAGAAAGGAAATTATTCTCTTCTACCTCTTCCATCAGTCCGGCAAGCAGGCTTTCTCCGTCTGCTTCTTTATTCTGCAGCAAAGCATCCGGCTTTTGAAGGGCTGTAAGACTGTCTGTGATTTCTTTCTGCTCCCTTTCATAGGCTGCCAGCATTTTATAAAAACGCTCTTCCTGGATTTTGCCGTTAATCTGGTCCTCATAAAGCCGGAGAATAATGTTTTCAATCTCTCTTTCCCGTTTTCTCATGGCTGATCCGGCCTTTTTCTCAAAATCCGACTCCTGTCTCCGGGAGTCCCCGCAAAGCTCCTGAAAGATTTCTTCCCTCTCCCTTTCCGTAAGTGACAGTAAGATGGGTATCTCCTGAAGCAGGATTTCATAAAGCAGGTCATAGTCCATAAAATGGTTGGTGCACTCCCTGCTCCCGTACAGCTTATAGCCGCCGCATACCAGCTTTCTCTTTTCTGTTTTCCCTCTGGCCCCTGTGATTGACATGTTCCGGCCGCAGTCAGCGCAGACCGCAGTTCCTGAAAAAAGGTTGGAAAAACCGGAGACGGCCGGATTCCTGCGGGACACGCTGCGCTTTCTCACCCGGTCAAAGACTTCCTGGGAAATGATAGGCTCATGCCTGTTTTTGACCACCACCCAGTCTTTCCGGGGCCTTTGCAGGGTGACCCCGCTTTTAAAGGAGGCCTTAGCTGTCTTTCCCTGAACCATATGTCCCAGGTATACCTGATTTGCCAGGATCTTACAGACGGCTCCCGAGGTCCACTCCTTTCTCCTGGAGTAATTATCTGCATTTAAATAAGGAAGTCTGGCACACCGGTACATGGCCGGGGTCAGAACCTCCCTATTATTTAAGTCCTCTGCAATCCGGGATGGCGCCTCCCCTTTCTCCGCTTTTTCAAAGATCTCCCGAACAACAGAAGCTGCCACAGGATCTATGAGCAAATGGTTTTTGTCTTCCGGGTCCTTCTGGTATCCGTAAGGGGCGAAGTTTCCGATAAAAGCCCCTTCCTTGATCTTGGTCTGAAGAGTGCTGCGGATTTTCCTTGAGGTGTCTCTGGCGTACATTTCATTTACGATATTTTTAAAGGGGGCTATGTCGTTCCATTGGTTTTCAGAATCATAGCCGTCATTTATGGCGATGTAACGGACGCCTTTCCCAGGAAAGTAAACCTCCGTAAACTGCCCTGTCATAATATAGTTGCGGCCGAGACGGGATAAATCCTTTGTGATTACCAGATTCACATGCCTTGCCTCAATGTCTTCCAAAAGCCGGCTCCAGGCCGGGCGGGTAAAGCTGGTTCCGGAGTAGCCGTCATCCACATATTCCGAATATATGCTGAATCCGTTATCCCGGGCATAGGAGCGGAGCAGCTTCCGCTGGGCGCTGATGCTGGCGCTTTCAGCCGTTCCCTCATCATCCTTTGACAGGCGCATGTAAAGAGCCGCGGAGTACCCTAAGACCGGGCTTTCTCCGGCTCCAGGCCTCATGACCCGGAGCCTCCCCCGTCGCGGCGTTTTTTCAGCAGCTCTAAAACCAGCTCCTTTGGAGTTTTTCCGCCTGTAAAAATGCGTTCTACCTTTACTGTGATATTTTTCCCTTCGTAGGTTGTCTGATCCGGTGTGTTCATTTAACCACCTCCTGAAAAAGCTTATTCAGGCTGACTTGTACGATATGTTCCATCCGTCAAATTATAGATGGCATGGCTGAACCGGAATGGGCTTAACTTTCATTCAGCTTAAATTTGCTGACTTCCCCACGCAGGGTGGCCGCCTGTGCCGACATTTCTTCACTGGCCGCAGAGTTTTCTTCCGCAGTAGCCGCATTGGTCTGGACAACTGCGGAAACCTGGTTCAGTCCCTGCATGATCTGGTCGATTGCACGGGCCTGTTCAGCGGATGCCTGTTCAATTTTTGTAAAGCTTTCCGTTACACTATGAGTGTTTGTCCCCACTTCCTGCAGGATCCGGGCCATTTGCACGGTTAATTGTGTGCCCCTGGATGTGGTAGAAACAGAATTCCGGATCAGCTCCCCGGTCTGCCTGGCGGCTTCCGCAGATTTCGCCGCAAGACTGCGGACTTCATCAGCGACAACCGCAAAGCCTTTTCCGGCGGTGCCCCCTGCACGGGCTGCTTCAATGGCTGCGTTCAATGCCAGAATATTAGTCTGGAACGCAATATCCTCGATTACCTTTGTAATGCCGTCAATCTGGTTGGAAGCAGAACTGACCTCTGTCATCGCTTCCGTAAGCTGGGTCATATGTATGTTTCCTTCATTCACGCCAGAGGCAGCCAGCTCCACAAACTGATTTGCAATTTTAACATTCTCTGAATTTTCCATTGCCTGTCTCGCGACCTCTGTGACAGAAGCGTTCAGCTCTTCCACAGAGGAAGCCTGTTCTGTAGCTCCAGCAGCAAGGGCCTGAGTGCCGCTTGCAACCTGGGAGGCGCCGGTATTTACCTGTTCGGCGGCAATGTCGATTACCGACAATGTTTTGCTAAGAGATGAACGGATATTCTCCAGGGAGACCTTCAGCTTCTCAAACTCGCCCACATAATGAAGCTTTAG
Organism: Lacrimispora sp.; assembly: GCA_047604985.1. Lineage (GTDB taxonomy): Bacteria > Bacillota > Clostridia > Lachnospirales > Lachnospiraceae > Lacrimispora. The sequence continues at coordinate 346 of JASGGP010000101.1, read as the reverse complement.
ATGGTAGTCTAAATTTCCTCTGGAAATCTGATCCAGAACGCCGTAAATCTCATTGATATAATCAATATAGGCGTGCAGCCTGTCCGCGGTTCTCTTTACAGAGTCAAAGACAGCGCCGATTTCATTTTTCGTCCGGACGTCAATTTTAACGTCCAGATCGCCATCCGCAATACGGCCGGTGACGCCCACAAGCTTCTCCAATGGCCTGACCACCTTTCTCTGTACAGAGAAGATCAGCGCTCCACTGACAAGCAGAACCAATACGGCACAAAGGATGATCAGAGTCTTCGCAAGTGTATTCACCTCTCCAAACAGCTGGGCTTTCGTGCTTGAAACAGCAACAATC
>JASGGP010000100.1:0-14015 GCA_047604985.1 Lacrimispora sp. | reverse complement strand
AAGCGACCCAACCCAGGCGGAGAATCCCGCATGGGGGATTCTTTCTTGTTTATTAAGAAGCTTTTATCTCATAAAGTCTTCGCTTTTGACCGGTGCTTTTTGATCATTGTACGAAATTGGCTGACAGTAATGCCCAGCTCCTTGCTTGCGGTTTCAAGGGTGTAAGTGCGTTTCTGCCATTTCTCATAAACCGGATAAAATTCTTCGGGAATGGGAGTTGGAAAACGCCCCAGATGCTTTCCCTTTGCTTTTGCAATGGCGATCCCTTCCGCCTGGCGCTGCTTGATGTTTTCACGCTCTGCCTGGGCCACATAGGAAAGGAGCTGTAAGACAATATCAGATATCAGGGTGCCGATTAAATCCTTATTTGTCCTTGTGTCCAGAATGGGCATATCCAGGATTACGATATCAGCTTTCCTGTTTTTTACAATTTCCCGCCATTCCTCCTGTATGTCGTCGTAATTTCTTCCCAGGCGGTCAATACTTTTTACAACAAGCACATCCCCTTCTTTCAGCTTTCTTTTCAGCTTTTGGTATTGAGGCCTGTTAAAATCTTTCCCTGACAATTTATCACAAAATATGTTCTTGTCAATAATGCCCCACCTCAGTAGCTCTACTTTTTGCCGCTCAATATTCTGGTCTAATGAGGAAACCCTCATATACCCATAAAAATTCTTCATAAAAATAACCTCCTGTCATTCTTAATTATGGCATGAGGTCAAAGGATTATTCTACATTAATTAGTATTTATGAAAACAACAGCCTTTAGTCAAAATATAAAAATGAAACCGGATGCGTGAGAAATGTTTGATTCTCCGGGCATTTCTGTATGTAATATGATTGTTACGCGGGCAGATTAATTGATAAAAAGGTACACCTTTTTATCACTAGCAAACAGCCTAAGATTACTATGTATATTATAAGCACTATTTCGACAAAATACAACATATTTTGCACATATTCTTCTTATTTTCTTTACATTTTGCCAGTGATACCAAGGTGTACCTTTTTGTTGATTTTTCATGACAGGCAGAAGTATCTGAAATATTTGCATTAATCAGATTTAAATGACAAGCAGACCATAGGAATATTTAAGCGATGTGAAAAGGAATTACAGGGGAGGAGATGTAAAAGTGGAGGTATTCAATAATGAAAGCGATTTATACATAAGTGTAAATCCAAAAAATCGTGTTTATGCGTTTAACGCCGCTCATATGGATTCTGTTTTTGAAATCCATGATAAGATTGGGCGGCAGATTGGATCAAATCAATATATTTCTGGAATTTTGCCGCCGGGGGAAATTATTCTTTCCCTTTTGGATCTGAGAAAGCTATTCAGAATCGAACCCATAGAAAAAAACATCAAAAGGATAGGGGAAGGCCTATCTGTGTAACTGCTGTTTAACTTAAGACACCTGAGTTCATAAAAATAAAAATATGAGGAAAATTGACATGAAAATTGGACAAAGAAATATACAGCGAAATAAATTCAGGAGAATTTCTGATAAAATTGCGATCGTGATTACAGCCGTATTGCTTGTAGTCTTTGCCGTTTTAAGTATTATAACTGTCACGATGTCAGGCGGGGCCACCGGCAGCGCTGTCCGCGCAGAGCTTACGAATCTGGCCCATGCAAATGGAAACCAGGTACAGGAAATCCTGGATTCCGCGTCAAAACAGGCGACAGCGATGCAGGACTATATCATGAAGTCATACGACCAGGGAACCGCGGTTATCTCTTCTCCCCAAAACGTCAAGGTGAAAAGCGCGGTATATAATACGGAAATGTCTGATCTCAACATTGAAATAGAAAATTATCTGATTAACAGCATGTGCTCTGCGGTTGTGGCGGATGAGGATATCATTGGATTCGGCATCTTTTTTGAACCCGGAAAGTTTGATAAAAATATAGAGGATTATGCGTTATATGTAAACCGGGAGGATGCTGTCAATAAAAAAGCGGAGCCTTTCGGAAAGTACAGTGAGTACAGCGGGAAAGAATACTACAAGCCTGCAAAGGAAACCCAGAAATCTTATTTTACAAAGCCTGACCTATACCAGGGAACTACCATGATCACCGCAGTATATCCCATTGTATATAAAAATGAGTTTCAGGGAGTTATTGTAGCAGATATTGACGTCGGGCATTTCAGTAAGATAACCACTACCTCCGAGGACTATAAGACACTTTATGTGGGAATTCTTACAGATGATTTTACTACGGTGTATGACAGCAAATCTGAGGAAAACATCGGCAGCAATCTTGCTGAATCCATAAAAGATCCAAAGGATATGAAAAAGATTACCGATGGGGCGGCCGCCGGAGAGGCCTTTTCCTGTACCACCATCCGTGAGGACGGGCACAAGGTACTGGACTTCTACCCCATTGACGTGGAGGGAACCCATTGGTGGGCGCAGACCGTATTAGACACTTTCGACATGAATAAAAGCACTGACATGCTGACGGCTGCAATTGCGGTTGTTTCTATTTTGTCACTGGTGGTTGTGGTTGCAATCGTTATAATTGTTCTCAGAAAGACGCTGAAACCGATTAACGGAGTGGTTACCGCCGCATCGGAAATCGCTTCCGGAAACCTTGCGATCCAGGTGGACACCCAAAGCAATGATGAAATCGGAGTTCTTTCCAGGACATTTCTGGAAATGGCGGAGAACCTAAGGACTATTATTGAGGACATCAGCCACTTATTGGGAGAAATGAGCAGAGGCAATTTCAGGATTGATACGAAATACGAAGAAAAATACGTGGGTGATTATCATGAGATATTAATTGCAGTGGAAACCATTAACTTAAATTTAAGCAATACCCTTATGGAAATCAACACTGCTTCCGATCAGGTATCCACAGGCGCAGGACAGGTGTCGGCAAGCGCCCAGAGTCTCAGTCAGGGAGCGGCGGAGCAGGCCAGCTCCGTGGAAGAGCTCACTTCCAACATAACAGAAATCTCCGACAGAATCAAAGATAATGCGGACAATGCCCGGCAGGCAAGCCAGCTGTCAGGGGAAGCAGGAGGAGAGGTTGAGGAAAGCAACCGGAACATGGAGCAATTGATGATGGCAATGACGGAAATCACTGAAACGTCCCGTGAGATCGGAAAAATTATTAAGACCATTGACGACATTGCTTTCCAGACGAATATTCTCGCTTTAAACGCTGCCGTGGAAGCCGCCCGTGCAGGCGAATCAGGCAAAGGATTTTCCGTGGTGGCGGACGAGGTGCGCAGCCTTGCAGGAAAATCCGCCGAGGCCGCAAAGAATACGACAGCCCTGATTGAAAGCGCTGTTGAAGCAATTGAAAAAGGCCGGTTGCTGGCGGACAAACCGCCGGATCTCTTCATAGCGTTGTGGATACATCCAAGGGTGTGGACGAAAGAATCCGGCAGATAGCAAAGGTCTCTGAGGAAGAATCCTATGCGGTTACCCAGATTGCGGCAGGGCTGGAACAGATTTCAGCGGTAGTGCAGACCAACTCTGCGACGGCAGAGGAAAGTGCGGCGGCAAGCGAAGAGCTTTCCGGCCAGGCCCAGATGCTAAAGAATCTGGTAAACCGGTTTAAGCTGAGGGACGGGGGAGAAGGAATCAACCCTTATGAAGCCGTTAGCTCATCCATGGACTGGGCTGATGATTATACGACGAACAGTAAATATTGATAAAATATTTTGAAAGCAGCGCCGGCGCTTGGTGATCTCAAGCGTCCGGCGCTGCTTTTTACAAAGAGTTTCTAAATTTTCCTGATATGGTGTTGGTATATAAAACATTCATATGAGCCCTGTACAAAAAACATCATTTTATGTTTTCAATGGTAACGTGCGGAAAGTTACTTAATATATCTGATGCCCGCCTTCCAGGGCCTCATCCAGCTGTTTGTCGGTACATCTTCTTGCCGCCTCTGCATCACGCTCCTTGATGCATTTATATAAACAAAGTACACTGTCGTATAGTGCCTCTTTCCCGTAACGCAGACAAAAACGTTTCCAAAGCTGTGTTACGACAGGCTTAAAAGATATGTAAATTAAAGGTATAATACTGTTTCCGCTGATAACGGAAAGTCTGTGATGAAAAGAAAAGGTGGCTGAGACCGTTTCTTCAATCGAAGCTGCATCTGCAACTTCCTCTAATAATCCTTCCAATCCAAGAATATCCTCATTTGTTGAATTCTTTATAATCGAATCCGTCGCCAGATGTTCCAATGCCCGGCGCACTTCAAGTATTGAGTAAATCTCTGCTTGCCCAAGTGTATCTCCGTGATATTCCATAATGGCATTTAAGGTATTGATATTTCCGTTCTTGCCATAATCTGCAACAAATACCCCCTGCCTTGGATGCACTTCCAAAAAACCCTGTTTTTCAAGTTCTGTGAACCCACTGTTAACCACTGCGCGGCTGACCTGCATCTGCCTCGCAATCTCCCTTTCAGGAGGTAATTTGCTTCCAACCGGGATATGCCCCGATAAAATCATGTCCCGAATCTGACAAATAAACATTTCTTTTAAGCTCAAAGCGCTAAGTTTCTGAAATTCCATCTTTTCCCCCCTCGTTCTGGCTCTGGTCATACCAGAAATCAATACCATTTTATCATACATTCTTACAAAAATTCAACAAATAAATATGTGAAAATGACGATTATTTTTTACATTATTGCTAGTTTTCATGGAATATTTTATAATAATATTGTTAAAAAATAAACCAGACTATTCGCTTGGCTGAACCAGAACACTTATGAAAAATATTCCCTCCTCCTGCAGGTTAAAAGACCTTTGAAGAAAAGGGAAATGTCAAAAAGTGATTTTTAAGCAACAGATGACAGAAAAGGAAATGTAAAGAAAGGAGCGTGACACATGGAAGATTTTAAAGTTCTTGAGATAAAAACAAGTGTCTTTGCTGACAACAGCATACAGGCCGGAAAGCTTCGTGAAGAATTAAAGGATAAGAAGGTCTTTCTTCTTAATCTGATGTCCAGTCCCGGTGCCGGAAAAACTACTACCCTGACCCGCACGATTAATGCCCTGAAGAACGGCCTGAATATTGGTGTTATGGAAGCGGATATTGATTCTGACGTGGATGCCCGTATCATTCAGCAGACCGGTGTAAAGGCGATCCAGCTGCATACCGGAGGTATGTGCCATCTGGATGCGGAAATGACCCGCCAGGGATTAGAGGGTCTTGATACAGAAGGTCTTGATCTTGTAATATTAGAAAATGTGGGCAACCTGGTCTGTCCTGCAGAATTTGACACCGGCGCGGTAAAAAATGCAATGATCCTCTCCGTACCGGAAGGAGACGACAAACCTCTTAAATATCCCCTGATGTTCTCTATTTGCGATGTGATATTGATAAACAAGATGGACGTAATGCCCTATTTTAATTTTGATATGGAAAAATGCAAAGCGAATATCAGGCTTCGTAATCCCAACGCTGTTATCATTCCCATCAGTGCTCTGAAAGATGAAGGTATAAAGGAATGGACCGATTGGTTAGGCAATGCAGTAAAATCCTGGTGTGAATAACAAAAGTATAAATATAATAAAAAGATATTCATAAACTTCAAATGTGCAAAGCAAGCGCGGGAAAGGAAATTATGAGTGAATTAAGACCTAAAATTGTAAGACTGGCAAAAATGGTAGGCGGTATTGCCGGAGTCATGAATAAAATCGATGAAAATTCTCCCGAATACTACGCTCTGAACTGTGTTGTGACAGATGACATGGCTGATATTGCAATGATTATCGGGCTGCGTAAGCCTCGTACCTTCGAGTATGTCGCTAAGCGCTCCGGAAAGAGTAAAGAAGAGACAAGGGCTCTCTTAGAGCAGTTGGCCTATACAGGTGTGGCCAAAGTATGGAAGGATAAGGAGGATCAGAAAGAACGGTTTTTTGTGAATATATTTGCCCCCGGTATGTTGGAAATGATGGTAAATAACCGTGAACAGCTTAACGAACATCCTGAAATCGGTAAAGCCTTTGAAGAATATACCAGACTTCGTCTTGCGCCCATGGCTGCAAAATTTCCTCAGGGCATGGCAATGATGCGTGTCATTCCAGTCGAAGAGGCCATCAAGGATATCCCAGGTACAAAGCCTTGGGAACGTCTCTCCTATTATCTGGACAAATATGATACGTTCTCAGTTTCTGACTGCTCCTGCCGCCAGTCACGCCGTGTACTGGATGAGGGCTGCGGCCATTTGGAAAAAGACATCTGCATCCAGATGGGCGAAGGTGCCGAATATTACATAAAAACAGGCAGAGGCCGCCAGATCACACGGGAAGAAGCAAGAGAAATTATTAAATTTGCAGAAAATAACGGCCTGATGCATGAAATGCCCCATACTGACGGACTCGGTGAATCAGCGGCAATCTGCAACTGCTGTGGCTGCTCCTGTTTCTCCCTGCGTCTTGCAACACTTTTTAATACACCGGATTCCATCCGTTCCAACTTCACTGCCAAGGTAAAAAAGGAAAACTGTGTAGCCTGCGGACAGTGTGTGGAAAATTGTCCTGTTAATGCTTTAAAACTTGGCCAAAAACTCTGTTCCAAAACACCTGCTGCCATAAAGGCAGAACCTACCGCACGTGACCATGTCTGGAAAGAAAGCAACTGGAATGTGGATTACCGCGAGAACCGTAAAGATGTTACAGAAGAAGGGACATCTCCTTGTAAAACTGCCTGTCCTGCTCATATCTCCGTACAAGGTTACATAAAGCTTGCTGCTTCCGGCCGCTACCATGAGGCATTAGAGCTGATAAAGAAAGAAAATCCTTTCCCTGCTGTCTGCGGACGTATCTGCCCTCATGGCTGTGAAAGCGAATGCACCCGGGGAGATATTGATGAACCGGTTTCCATTGACGAAATTAAAAAGTTTATTGCGGATAAAGAGCTGGATGGTTCTATCCGCTATATCCCGCCTATGCGTTATCACCTCGGAAATAAAATCGCGGTAGTCGGCTCCGGTCCTTCCGGTCTTTCCTGTGCATATTACCTGGCGATTGATGGTTATCAGGTAACTGTATTTGAAAAGGAAGAAAAACTTGGCGGTATGCTTACTCTTGGTATTCCCTCCTTCCGCCTGGAAAAAGAGGTTCTTAATGCTGAAATAGACGTTCTGCGTGAAATGGGTGTTGCCTTTAAAACCGGAATTGAAGTCGGAAAAGATATTACTCTTAATGAACTTCGGAAAGAAGGCTATGAAGCCTTTTATCTGGCAATAGGAGCACAGGGGGGCAGAAGCCTTGGCATTGAAGGGGAGGAAGCTAAGGGTGTTATCTCCGGCGTTGATTTTCTTCGCAATGTAAACCTTGGAAGAAAGGCAGAGCTTTCCGGTAATGTAGTCGTTATCGGAGGCGGAAATGTAGCAATTGACGTAGCCCGTACGGGGGTAAGACAGGGGGCTGCCGCTGTTAATCTTTACTGTCTGGAAAGTCCCGGTGAAATGCCGGCATTACCGGATGAGATTGCAGAAGCTGAGGAAGATAAGGTTTCCTTTCACAATGGCTGGGGTCCTAAGCGCATCCTGACAGAAGATGGAAAGGTGACCGGTGTAGAATTTAAGCGCTGCATCAGTGTATTCGATACAGACCATCATTTCGCTCCAAAGTACGAAGAAAACGATACGGTTACTGTAAAAGCCGATACCGTACTGCTTTCCATTGGCCAGTCCATCCAGTGGGGCGGACTTCTCTCGGAAAGTAAGGTTGAGCTGGGACGCGGCGGCACTGCAAGAGCGGACAGTCTGACCTTACAGACTTCGGAACCGGACATTTTTGTCGGCGGTGACTGTTTTACCGGACCCCAATTTGCGATCCATGCCATTGCAGCCGGAAAAGAAGGAGCTGTCTCTATTCACCGTTATGTACAGCCGGGACAGTCTCTTGTATATGGCCGTGACCGCCGGGAATACCATGCTTTTGATAAAAATAACGTTGCCGTCGGTTTACAGGATTTTGATACCGCTCCCCGACAGAGACCAGGCCATTCTCCTGAGAAAAAAGGCAGCTTCTATGATGAACGTATGACCTTCACTGAGGAACAGTTAAAGAAAGAGACGGAACGCTGCCTTGGCTGCGGTGCGGTAGAAATCGACAGTTATATGTGTATTGGCTGCGGCATGTGCACTACCAAATGTAAATTTGATGCAATTAATCTGGAGCGCACTTATAACACGGTTCCCAATACCTATGAAAAACTTCCTGTCAAGATTGCCGCCAACGCAATTGTACGTACCGGAAAAATTGCTGCGACCACCTTCAAAGAAAGCGTCAGCAGAAGAAGCTGACGGGAAAAGGAGAGGCAACAATGCATGAGCTTGGTGTATTGAACTCTATGGTCCACACCATTGAGCGTATCGTAAAGGAGCAGAATGTAACAGAGGTCCACAAGCTTGTCATCGAAGTTGGCGAGCTTTCCGGTATCGTGCCCAGATACTTAGAGCAAAGCTGGCCCGCTGCCTCCTATAAGACTTTTATGGAAAAAACAGAGCTGGAGCTTATCGTCATTCCCGGTATTGTGAAATGCAAAGGCTGCGGCAGGGTATTTAATGCTGTTTACAGTGATTTAAATTGCCCTGACTGCGGCAGCAAGGATATGGAAATCCTGGAGGGGGATGACATGATAATTAAGGAAATTGTGTGCAACTAAAGGATTCTGACAATGAAGCGGCGGAGACTGCTTCAGAAATGGAACCGTGTTTAAGAAAGAGGGATGGGTATGTTTGTATTTTCAGAAAGTGTTCCAACAATATTGGTTTTATTGGTATGGCTTGGGGTGTTTTTATCGCTGTTTGCCGCAAATGAATTGAGCCGTCGTTTTAAATGGGTGGGATTTGGCTGTTTTGTTGTGCTTCCGGTTGTTTTAACAGTTTTATGGATGACGACGTTAAAGGACACTTCTTATATGGATTGGTTTCATCTGGCAAAGGTTTACTCTTCTACGGCGGGTTGTATCGGTTTTTGGTGTATCCGTCATATTAAAAAGCTGCAGCATAATAAAATTGCGTTGTGTTTCCCGCCGTTAATTCTGGCTGTAAATATCCTGGAAGCCTGTTTCCGGGATTTTGAAGTAAGCCAGTATGTGACACCGGTTATGGAGTATATGAACAATCAGGTTCAGTTCTATATTGGCGGTCCATGGAATGTTATGAATGGGATTGCAGGTCTTTTGAATATTGTGACTATTACAGGCTGGTTTGGAATCTGTATCCGAAAAAAAACCAGTAAGGATAAAAGCCAGGATATGCTCTGGCCTGATATGATGTGGTTCTGGATTATCGCCTATGATTTGTGGAATTTTGCTTATACATACAACTGCCTTCCCTCTCACGCATGGTATTGCGGTTTCGCACTTTTACTGGCCCCCACAATCTGTGCATTTACAGTCGGTAAGGGAGCATGGCTGCAGCATCGTGCCCAGACGCTGGCTCTGTGGTGTATGTTTGCCCAGACGTTTCCGGCATTTCAGGATGCCAGCCGCTTTCTGGTGCATTCCCGATCCAGTAAGGCAATTGCAGAAGCAGCTATACGGGAAGGAATGCTTTCCCCTGATGGGTATACGGTATTGACCGGAACAGGAATCCAACCGGTGGCCGATGCATCACCGGATACTACCTTTTTATTTGTTATGAGTTTGCTGGCTCTCCTTGCAAATATGGGAGTATTTGTCTATATGATTCACAGAATGTATAAAACAAAGAGAAATCCATATATGGGAGAATTGTATACGGATCATAAGAAGTATCAGGAGGTTAAGGCTTTGGCGGAGTAAACATGGAATTATTTAAGTGTTCATTAATTCCCCAACACATGATATAATGAAACGAAATTATTCAAACGGCTGTTTTATGTGTTCATGGAGGGGTACCAATGACATCGAGACAAAAGAAAATCTGGGATTTATTGACGGAACACGAATTCCTCACGTCCCAGAGAATTGCCAGACTGCTTCATGTCAGTGACAGGACAGTCAGAAACGATATCAGGGAGATTAATGCAGAGCTGGGTGCGGAAAAAGTTCTGTCCAGGATGGGGCAGGGCTATTATTTAAAGGACCATAGTATGGAGAGCGGAGAAGCGGCTTCCGGTCTGGAATCAGAGGAGAACCTTAAACGGGAAATTGTCCGAAGGGTTTTATTTGAACATGAGGTCCTTATCTGGAGCTGGCAGATGAGCTTTACATCAGCGATTCCATGCTTGCAAAGCTGGTAGGACAGATCAACCGGACCATGGAGCGCATATGCAGCGGAAAAAGAATATGCAAGAAAAACGGCCTTTTGGTGCTGGAGCTTTCCGAGAGTGAAAAGCGTGATTATTACAGCCAATATATGATTATCAGCAATTTAAGCCAGTATTTTGATTTGGGAAGCTATCAGCCGTTTTTTGAATATGTGAACATGCCGGAATGGAAGGATTTGATTCTGAGAGGCTGTCTTCGGAAAGAAAAGCAGTTTTACGATATAACAATTGTGCGTCTGATGATCGGTACGGCGGTGATGGCGGAAAGAATTGCGGCCGGCTGCGGCCTGGAGGCGGAAAGCTTTGAGGCAGGATGCTTTGAGGAAGAACTTCCCGTTGACGGCCGTGACGGCATAGAGGAAATCCTGGCAGGTCTGGAGAATATGCTCGGCCTGCCCCTGCCTCCCTGTGAAATCCGGTATTTCCGCAAGCTGTTCCGAAATGATTTCTATTACACGAAAGAAGAGGGAAGCCAGGCAGGAGCCATTCTTTCCAGGATTCTCATTGAAATCAATGTGGAATACGGCTTTGATTTCACCGGGGACCAGGAGTTCCATAAGGAGCTGGAGGCCCAGCTGGATGGAATCTTGCAGCGAAGCAGGAATGAACAATATTTGATCAATCCCGTGCTGGCCCGTGTCAAGTCCCAATACCCTTTGGAATACGATATCAGCATTTATTTTGCAGACCGTTTTAAACGGATTACAGGGGTGGAGATCAGCGAGTATGAAATTGGGATGATCACCGTTCACTTCATCCGCACAATGGAATCCAATCTGGGCAGAATGGAAAAAAAGGTCGCTCTCATCAATCCTTTTGGAAAACAGATAGGGGAACTGGTGTCTAAGAGGCTTTCCGGGATAGGGGAGTGCAGGCTGAGGATTGCCTACAGCTATTCCATCTTTCAATACCCCCAGGACATGCCCAAGGATATCATCGCAGTGCTGACAACCGTTCCTCTGCCCTCCTGGCCGGATGGAGCCGCGGTGATCCTGTGCAGGAATTTCCTTGATTATCATGAGAAAGAAAAGCTTTTGACCGTGGTGCGGGAAAATCAGGTGAGCAGCATTAAAACATATTTTAAGACCTTATTCAAGCCATCCTTATTTTTTACGGATATGGAATTTAACTCAAGGGAGGATGCCATCGCTTTCATGTGCAGAAGCCTTAAGGGGCAGGGGTATGTTGGGGAGGGCTTCTATGACAGCGTGATGCAGCGGGAGGCCATCGCCCCTACTGCCTTTGAGCCTGGTTTTGCCTTTGCCCATGCCATGGAAAACAATGCGGAGCGGACAGCGGTCTGTACCTGTATTTTGAAAAACAAGCTGCCATGGGGGGAATATAACGTAAAGATAATCTTTCTTTTTGCCATGGCTCCCACCTGGAACCATACCATCATTCCTGTATACAATGTGATGATTGATAACCTGTTTAAGGCCAATACCATTCATAAGCTGGCAAAGATCAATGACTGCAGGAAATTCATGGATCTGCTCATTTAGAAAGGCCTCATTGGCCGGTCATAACTCTTCAAATCCTGAAAGTCTGATTTTTCCGTTACACAGCGGAAAAATCAGATTTTATTTTATTTTGTGCGATTGCTATAATGGGGACAACAAAATACAGGAGGAGAAAAATGTGAAAGAATTTTTATGGGGAGGAGCAACGGCTTCCTATCAATGTGAGGGTGGTTTTAAAGAGGGAAACAGGGTTCCGTCCAACTGGGACAAGTACTTACATGAAAACGGCCTTGAAAACGGGGATGTGGCCTGCGACCATTACCACCGGTATGAGGAAGACATCCGGATGATGAAAGAGGGAGGGCAGAACAGCTACCGCTTTTCCATTGCCTGGCCCAGGATTATTTCCGGCAGGTCAGGGGAGATCAACGAGGAGGGGGTAGACTTTTATAACCGGCTGATTGATACCTGCCTTTCTTACGGAATTATTCCCATGGTGACGATTTTTCATTGGGATCTGCCCCAATATCTGGAGGACGAGGGCGGATGGCTGAACCGGGAAACCTGCGGGGCCTATACCCATTTTGCCAAGGTATGCTTTGAACGGTTTGGGGACAGGGTAAAGCTGTGGACCACCTTCAATGAACCGCGCTATTACACCTTCAGCGGTTATCTGATCGGCAACTATCCGCCCGGCCATCAAAATCTTCAGGAGACGGTGACTGCCTCCTACTACATGATGCTGGCATCCGCCATGACGGTAAAAGCTTACCGGGAAGGAGCTTATGACGGGCAGATCGGAATCGTCCATTCCTTTTCCCCGGTCTATGGAGTGGATATGACCGTAAAAACTCAGATTGCCATGCGGTATGCCGAGAATTTCTATAACAACTGGATTTTAGATGTGGCCGCCATGGGACAGATTCCGGGGGATCTGTTGGAAAAGCTGTCTGAAAGCTGCGATTTGTCCATGATTCTTCCGTCGGATTTAGAGCTTATGCAAAGGTATACCGTAGACTTTCTGGGGCTGAACTATTACGCCAGAGTGGTGATCAAGCCCTACGAAGCCGGAGAGACGACATTGATCGTCAACAACAAGGGAAGCCGGGAAAAGGGTACATCCCAGACCATTATAAAGGGCTGGTTCGAGCAGGTAAGGCCAAAGGAAAGCCGTTACACCGAATGGGATACGGAGATATTTCCCCAGGGTCTTTACGAAGGAATCCGCCGCTGCTGGAAAAAATACCATTTGCCCATTTATATCACGGAAAATGGCATAGGCCTTTATGAGGATGAAAGTGGGGAGCAGATCGACGACAGGGAAAGGATCGAATTTATGAACCTGCATATCAATGCCGTTCTCAATGCAAAGGAAGAGGGCTGTGACGTGAGGGGATATTACGCATGGTCACCCTTTGACTTATATTCCTGGAAAAATGGGACAGAGAAGCGGTATGGACTGGTAGCGGTGGATTATAAAAACGGCCTGGCCCGCAAGCCGAAGAAGAGCTATGAGTGGTACAAAGAGGTGATTGAATCAGAGGGGAATTCAATCAGTAGAGAAGAATATGAGGAGGTATCTTATGGGAATACAATCAATTAGTGCAACAATGGAAAAATATGTAATGCCGGTGGCGGATAAAATGGGGAATGAATGCCACTTACGGGCCATCCGGGATGCGTTTATGTCTCTGCTTCCCATCACATTCATCGGGGGAATCGCAGCCGTCATAAGCTCTGCCCCATCTGTGGAGACTGCGGGGGGCGGACTTACTCTTGGATGGGCAAAATTTGTGGCAAATAACTCCACCATCTTTTCCTGGATCAACGCCCTCACCCTGGGAGCCATGTCGTTTTATATCTGCATCGGGATCATCCATTTCCTTTGCAAATCCAGAAAGGTGGAGTCATTTATTCCAATTCTCCTTGGAGTATTTGGATTTATGATGCTGATTATGGAGCCTATTTCTTTGGGCTGGGATGGAAAGACGGCGGAGATTTCCTTTATGGATGGCAAGGGTCTTGTTGCAGCCATGGTGATTTCCATTGCGACGGCTGACCTTTACTGCTATATGCGGAAAAGGGAATTGGGAAAGATCAACCTTCCTGATACGGTTCCGGCATCCCTGTCAGACATTTTTGCATCCATTGTACCGGGAGCAATTCTCATGGGGCTTTATATCCTCATATTTGCGGCCATGAACAAGCTGGGGACCACCTTGCCGAAGCTTATTTACCATGCGATTTCTCCCTCCCTAACGGCTGTGGACAATCTGGGCTTTACCATTATCATCACTATGCTGGTGCAGATATTCTG
>JASGGP010000099.1:0-14059 GCA_047604985.1 Lacrimispora sp. | reverse complement strand
TCTTTTTCATTCTCATGAAGAAGAATTACCTTATTGGCCTTTGCATAATCCGCAAGCTGGCCAAGCTGTTCCATGACCTTTCCCCGGTAGGGCTCATAGCTTTCATCCTTTGGCATGAAGAAGCTGAACATGCGGATGTAAGGAGTCTCCATCTCATGGGCGATCTCCACCGTATGCTTATAAAGCTCCATATGAGGTGCGAAATCATCGGTGATCTGTATCTTTCCGATGGGAGAGCCTACGGAGGATAAACGGATGCCGGACCCATCCAGCTGCCGTTTGATTTCCTTTACCTCGTCCATGGAATATTCCACCAGGCCTTTTCCGTTTACGCCTCTCATTTCCACGTACTGCATATTCAGTTTCTTTAATACCTCAATCTGTTTTCCTAAATCCATATCGATTTCATCCGCAAAACCGGATAAATGAATTCCATCCCACATTGTCGTATCTCCTCTCGTCTCTAATAACTTCCTTCCGTATTAAATACCACACCTGTCCCCTCTTTTTTCCGTGAGGCCACCCGGCGTTTATCCAGCTCGGAAAGGAACAAATCTTCATCAAAGGGCAGTTCGATTTCTTTCTTTAACCAGCTTGATAAGTGCATGGCATTTGACAGGGTAAGCCCGTGGATTCCTTCCTCGCCTTCGGCAACCAGAGGGGTGCCGTGGAGAATCTTTCCGGCAAATGCTTTCATAACGCCCACATGCTGCTCATTCAGACCATCGGTTTCCACTTCCGTTACCGTGCATTCCGGCGTGTCAAAGCCGCCCTTTGCTGTTTTGCAGAAAGTGCGCTCATTGACTGCCAGCTTATGAAGCATCAGCTTATCATTTTCACAGACCAGCTTGCCCATTTCCAGGGTCACTTCAAAACGGTTGGTTCCCGGGGCATCCGCCGTAGTGGTGACGAATACACCGGTGGCTCCGTTTGGATATTCCAGATAAGCCGTCACATCGTCCTCTACCTCAATATCATGCCATTTTCCGTTGTGGCAGAACGCCTGTACCTTGTTTGGCATTCCGCAGATCCACTGGATCAAATCCATGTTGTGGGGGCACTGGTTTAAAAGCACGCCGCCGCCCTCTCCATCCCAGGTGGCTCTCCAGCTTCCTGAATCATAATAAGCCTGAGTGCGGTACCAGTCGGTGACAATCCAGTTGACCCGCTTGATGGCTCCCAGCTCTCCGCCGGTTACAAGCTCGTGCATTTTCCGGTAAATGCAGTTGGTCCTCTGGTTAAACATCATGGCAAAGACGCAGCCGCTCTTTTGGGCTGCCTCATTCATTTCCCGGACCTGCTGTGTATAAACGCCTGCCGGCTTTTCGCAAAGGACGTGAAGTCCCCGGGCCATGGCTTCCATAGACAGCTCCGGATGCTGGTAATGAGGTACTGCAACCAGAACCGCATCGCATAAGCCGGAAGCGATTAAGTCTTTTCCTTCTTCAAAAATCACTACCTGCTCCGGCAGATTCTCCCGGGCCCAGGCTCTCCGGTTCTCCTGCCGGTCCGCAACTACGGTCAGCTCCATCTCCGGCACCTTGTTTTCTATAATGCTCTTGCAGTGGTTGGTTCCCATGTTTCCGATTCCAATAATACCAAGTCTTACCTTGTCCATGTTTTATCTCCCCTCATTTCTTGCAGATTCATAAATATCCATTACTGTGTTAAATATATTTTCTGTGGAAGCCAGATCATTACCATAGGCTTTCCCAGATTCCAGGCAATCATAAAAATCCCGGATACAGGCTTCGTGGCCCATGCCCCAATAGGCCTTTCCCAGGGCCAATGCCTTTGGCGCCTGCCAGTATACCGGCTCTTTTTCTTCCTCTGTCTGATAGGTAACAGCAGTCCCTTCCAGACGCACAAAGCCCTTTTCGCAGGCCAGCTCTATAAATACCGGGGCGTCTGTGGCATAAGCGGTGGTTGCATAAAAGCTTGCGCTTACCGGCGGCTCACCTTCTGAAAAGACCATATAGGCTTCCAGAGTGTCCTCCACCTCCATGACCCCTTTCAAATGATGGTTGCACATGGAAGCTTCTGTCCTTATAGGCTTTCCCATCCAATTCAGCAGTAAGTCCAGGGTGTGAATGGACTGGTTGATCAGAGCTCCGCCGCCTTCTGTTTCCAGCTTGCCCCTCCAGCCGCTTTCCGTGTAATAGGGTGCATCCCTGTGCCAGGTTACAAACGCCCTGCCGCCTAAAATTCTGCCCAGTTTTCCCTCTTTTAAAAGCTCACTTACCTTTTCGGTTGCTTCATTATAACGGTTCTGGAAACAGATGCCCAAACGGCCGCCGGATTCTTCTGATGCTGCTTTCAGTTCTTCAAACTGGGCCCTGTTGATAGCCGGCGGCTTTTCCATGAATACATGAAGCCCCTTTTTCAATGCAGCCACAGCCATTGGCACGTGACAGCCATGGGGAGTGCAGATATGGAGCGCATCCAGTTTTTCCTTTTCAAGCATTTCCTCCAGGGTTTCGTAAACCGCTCCGCTTCCTCCTGTATAATGGGACGAATATTCCTCCGCCCGTTCCCGGCGGATGTCTGCCAGAGCGCAAATCTCAACCCCTTTCATTTCTTTCAGAACCTTGGCGTGGACGTTTCCAATGTTTCCGCAGCCGATTACCCCAACTTGAATCATGGTACCCCTCTTTTCTTTTTTGTGTTTCTGTGATAGATTAATTATATACTGTTTTTAACGCAGTTTGTTTGCGTAGATTGACTAGAAGCATGCACAGATTGTCTATTTCAGGAGGCCTTTATGAAAAAGGAGAGCAAGTACGATTACAGCGAATTTACGGAGCCTTTCAGCTGTGACTTTTCCACCAGCCAGATGGCGGGAAATGTGGATTTTCACATGCACAACAGCCATGAAATTTATCTGCTTTTAGACGGCCATGTCCAGTATTTTGTGGAGAATGTCTGCTATCCTTTGCAGCCGGGCAGCTTGATCCTGTTTTCCAACCGGGAGATCCACAAAGCAATCAACGCCACAAATGAGGCGTTCACGCGGCTGGTCATCCACGTGAATCCCGCCTTTATCCGGCCTTACTGCACCCCCAACACCAACTTATTAGACTGTTTTCACCGGGAACCGGCTATGGGAAATCTTGTGCTTCTCACGAAAGAGGAATATGGGGAGCTGGTAAACCTTGCCCGCACCCTGAAAAAGGCAATAAAAAACCGCTGCTCTTACGGCAGCGATCTGACAGCAGTCACCATATTGATTCAGATTTTAATACTCATCAACCGGAGCTGGCAGAAAACAAGCGCTGCACGGACGGCTCCCAGGCCTCACAGGGCCCAGGCCATCATGAGCTATATTGATGAAAACTTAACGTCTCCCCTTACTCTGGATTCCATTTCACAGGCGCTTTCTCTGGACAAGTATTATTTAAGTCATTTGTTTAAATCGGAAACAGAAAGCAGCATCTTTCAGTATATTGTGGTAAAGCGGGTGTCTCTGGCGAAAGAGCTGCTGTCTCAGGGCCACACGGTTTCAGAGGCCTGCCATTTATCAGGGTTTAATGATTACTCTAATTTTATACGGACTTTCCGGCAGACGACCGGGAATACGCCGGGACAGTTTAAGCGGCTGAGCCGGTAAAGGGTTAAGCCGGTATTGGAGCCGGGACGATACGAAACCGAGACGATATGGAGCCGGGACGATATAGGGCCAAGCCAGTCT
This sequence comes from Lacrimispora sp., assembly GCA_047604985.1. Lineage (GTDB taxonomy): Bacteria > Bacillota > Clostridia > Lachnospirales > Lachnospiraceae > Lacrimispora. Next base: position 10,371 of record JASGGP010000099.1, on the reverse strand, counting down.
GGAACCGGCGACCGCCGGTGGTATTCTCCCCTACCGGGATTTATAAGCCGGGTCAGCAGGGTATCCGCCCCGGATCTTCTGCATCCCCCGCTGGAGAGCATCCTTTGATTGCTTCCAGTCCGCATCCTTATTTATATAATCAAATTTTTCAATGAACCAGTCGATGTCGCCGGAAACCCGCTCCAGATTCTGTTCCATGATGCCAAACAGAAAAGGATAGAATTTTTTCCGTTCTTCGTCGTTCAAATACCGGTCCGCTCCGCTGCACAGATCACCGAAATGGTGGAGGCAAAAGCCCTTGCCAGATTCAACCTTGCGGCGAAAGGCCTCATCCTTTTTGTAAAGATGAAAAAAAGTGGCCACATAGCGCTGAAAGCTTTCTGAAAACCGGTCGCAGATATAACAGGTTTTCTCCTTTTCGGCCACCCAGGCGGTGATGGAATTGGAGTTCTCTCCTTTCCCTGCCCTTCCTGTAATCCGGTCCTTTAAGGAGGTTTTTCCCGGGGAAAAGTTCTTGAATTCCTCCCCCATTTCCTTTATCAGCTTTTTATAATAGGTCTTCAGTATCCAGCCATTTCCCAGGGCATTGCCGTAATCCAGCATTTTCTTCTGGTGCATCCGGCAAAAGCCCGTCTTATCCGTGATGTCCCGGGTATCGCTTTCCATGTAAGAGGCGCAGGAGCCCAGCACAAAGTCCATAAGCTCCTGCTCCGCTTTTCTTTCCAGGAAGCAAAAGGGGCATTCGTCCGCCTCGTCCATGGCGTCATTTAACGGTATCTCATATAATTTTTCTTTCATGGCTTTTCTTACACCTTAAACCGGTACCCCACGCCCCATATGGTCTCAATATACTGAGGCTTTGCCGTGTTGAACTCGATTTTCTCCCTGATCTTCTTAATATGAACGGTGACTGTGGCAATGTCGCCGATGGATTCCATATCCCATATTTTATTGAACAGCTCTTCTTTCGTAAAGACATGGTTAGGATTCTGAGCCAGAAAGGTCAAAAGGTCAAATTCCTTGGTGGTAAAATTCTTCTCTTCCCCGCTGATCCACACCCGCCTTGCAGTCTTGTCGATCTTAAGGCCCCGGATTTCGATAATTTCATTGTCCGGCACGCCGCTTCCGATCAGCCTTTCATAACGGGCCAGATGGGCTTTCACCCTGGCCACCATTTCACTGGGACTGAAAGGCTTTGTCATATAATCATCTGCTCCCAGACCTAAGCCCCGGATCTTGTCGATGTCCTCTTTTTTTGCGGAAACCATGATGATAGGGGTATTCTTTACCTCCCGGACCTTCCGGCATATCTCAAAGCCGTCCATTCCCGGAAGCATCAAATCCAGGATGACCAGATCAAAGTCTTCATAAAGAGCTTTGGAAAGTCCGGCCTCCCCGTTATTTTCAATTTCAACCTCAAATCCGCTGAGCTCTAAATAATCCTTTTCCAGCTCCGCGATGCTCACTTCATCCTCCACGATCAATATTCTGCTCATTCCTGTATGACCTCCTGGTATTTTCTCAAAACGAAATGGATCTCCGTGCCGATGCCTTCCTTGCTGGTGGCCCAAATCCGGCCTCCGTGATCCTCAATGATCTTTTTCACGATGGATAAGCCGATCCCGCTTCCTCCCTGGGAAGAATTCCTGGAGGAATCAGTGCGGTAAAAGCGGTCAAAGATGCTGGGCAGATCCTTTGCAGGAATCCCTTTCCCGTTATCCTCAATTTCCACCTGGATGAAATCTCCCACATCCTTGATCCGGATGTTGATGATCCCATTCTTCTTATCCATATATTTTACAGAATTGCTGATAATATTATTGATGACCCGGCGCATCTGCTCCGCGTCCGCGATTACCACCACGTCTTCGTCCACATAGTTAAAATATCCCAGCTCAATATTCCGGGCTTCCATCTCCAGCCCTACTTCGTCAATGCAATCCCTGAAATAGCCTGCCACATTGATCTTTGAAAAGGTATATGGGATCTTATTGGTATCGATCTTTGAATAGAATGTCAGCTCGTCGATCAGCTTATCCATATCATTGGCCTTATTGTAAATGGTCCGGATATAGCGGTCCAGCTTCTCCGGGGAAGAAGCCACCCCATCCATGATCCCTTCCACATAGCCCTTGATGGCTGTGATGGGAGTCTTTAAATCATGGGAAATATTGCTGATCAGCTCCTTGTTCTCCTTGTCATACTCAACCTTTTCCTCTGCAGATTCCTTTAAGCGGATTCTCATTTCTTCAAAATCCAGGCACAGCTGACCCACCTCGTCATCGCTTTCCACTTCAAGGGAAAAATCCAGATTTCCATCCCGGATCTTCTTGGTTGCCACCTGAAGCCGCCCCAAGGGGCTTACTACGGAGCGGTACACCCACATCATGAGAATGGCGTCCGTAAATACGATAATCAGGATGATGGCCATAAGCATTTCCGCCATCATGGCCTTAAACTCAGGAAGAAGTCCGTCCACATTGGAAACGATGAACACGCTGCCCTTTTCCCCGTCCGGGTAAAGGAAGTCCATCTGCTTTACCAGATGCTGGGTTTCTCCATCCAGATAAATGGCGCCGTCAATTCCGCTGTCCCCATCCTCATATTTGGGAAGCTGGGTGTAAAGGCCCTGGGTGACATGGTTATTTCCGTCAAAAACCAGGGTATCTTCTTTTCGGACGATGATATAGGCATATTTCGATGCCAGACTTCCGTTAAGCTTTTCCAAATACTGGGTATCGTTAAACTGACCGGGGTCGCTTTCCAGGAGGCTGCTGATTTCTTTCTGGGTTTCCTGGGTCAGACGGTTGAAAATCTGAAGAGAATTGCTTGACAAAAGATCGATCTGCTCTGTTAAATTATAATTTTTCCGAAACGCCCTCATCTGGTAATTGCTGAGCCCGGCGACAACTGCAAACATCAGGGTCAGGGGAATCACCGTTATAATTACAAAGGCGACAACCAGACGGGTTTTCAATTTTAATTTCACTTTGTGTTTGTCTCTCCCTTGCTTCTAAACTTTATTTTAAGAAAAAATTTATATTTCGTAAGGGTATTATAACACACATGGGCAGAAGAATTTATAAAACAATTCTAAAATTTATCTGTAAAAAGAAAAAGGCTGATTTCCGGGACTTTTTGGCCTGAAATGGCCTGTTTTCAGATTTTTCCTTTTATTCCACAAGCTTCCTATAAGCTGAAAAAAAATTTTCGCGCTTTAGAAATTCCATAAGAATCTTGTAATTTTTATATTATAGCTTATATTGACAGATATTTACAGAAAAACGGCCTGATGGAATTTGCAGGTGGATCATGCTGAAACCCGGCCGACAGGTATATAGAAAAATAAGGATTACATTTTGATTGACAAATAAGAGTATTATTGCTACCATAAACATATATCAATTCGATATATAAATAAACGTTATGGAGCTGCTTATGTTAGAATACATAATTTTAGGGATGCTTATGCAGAAAGAAATGAGTGGATATGATTTGAAGCAATGGATGGCCGAATGTACATCTTACTTTTTTGATGCAAGCTTCGGCAGCATATACCCTGCTCTAAAAAGAATGGAGCAAAAAGGTTATGTTATTTATCGCGAATCAGTGGAAGACGGTAAATTCAAAAAACTATATTCTATTTCTGATTTAGGCAGAGAGTACTTTCTCCGCTGGCTTGAGCAGCCTATTGAGTTTGAAAAAGCAAACCATAACTATTTAGTGAATGTTTATTTCTATAAGTATTTACCTGTTGATGTGGCAATTAAAAATTTGAAAGAATTTGTTATAGTTTTAGAACAGCATTTAAATCAATTGAACAATCAAAAAATATCTGCGGAAAATAATTATAATTTAAAATACAATTTTATGTATTCCACTCTCACCTGCGGCATTCATTATTTTCAGGCAATAATTACTTGGTGCAACGATTTAATTGTTCAATTGGAAGAATAATTCAATGCGTGGTTTTTTATTGCCAATTATATCGAATCGATATATAAAATAACGATATAACATAAATTAAAATAAGGAGAAATCAATATGAAAATATTAACCATCTTAGGAAGTCCCCAAAAAGCAGGAAAAACGGCGGCGGCATTGAAATTTGCCGAAGAAAAAATCGCAACACAGGGCCATGAGATTATTCGTGTAAACGCTGCAGAAAAACAAATCAGTGGCTGCCGTGGCTGTTATGCATGTATGCGGGTACAAGATGCACCCGGTTGTGTTTTTCAAGATGATATGAATGATGTTTATTCAAAAATGATTTCAGCAGATGCAATAATAATCGCTTCCCCTATCTATTGTTTTGAATTAACTTCACAAATCAAGCCTTTGTTAGACAGAAGCTTTGCACTTATGTACACCCAATTACTTGATGACAAAACTTTTGCAGGTTTAATTACCTGTATGGGGGAAGAAAATGGAAATGCCGACCTTGTAGCACAAGCTTTCCAAAGAATGTTCGATTCATCACAAAAAAGTATATTTAAAACAAAATTTGCCGGAACCTATGTTGTTTCAAACAGCAGTGCAGAAGACTTTGAAAGCAGGGCGAAAGCTGCCGCAAATAAACTTGCCGATGATGTTCTTTCTATACTTCAGGCAGAGAGAATGAAACCTTGAAATTACGTCTCATCATTACATATGAAAGGAAGCGTGAATTATTGTGAAAGAAAATAGTGCAATGAACATTAATACCAATAATACCAATAAAAAGATTATTTCCAGACGAATCTTGCAGTCGTTGCTTGGCTTAATAGGAGTTCTGGCAATATATACAGCTTATTTAGGATTTGCTTATGGTGCGGTCAACTGGTACTACGGATTTGCTGATGGGCAGGAATATTCGAAAGGTCTTCTTATGTTAGACAGTAATATCCGGTTTTACAGTGGCTTGTGGTTGGGAATCGGTATAATATTGCTGTGGCTGATTCCACGGGTCGAACGTGAAAAAACACTGCTTCGGGTTATAGCTATATTTTTCTTCTTAGGAGGAATGGGGCGCTTAATTTCCATCTTAACTTGCGGAATACCATCGGCTGTTTATTTTATTTACGTGCTCCTTGAATTGAGTTTCCCACTTTTAACCTTATGGCAGAAGCGCATGTTTCATTAGCCCAGGGTGCACAAATTGATATAATTTTTTGAAATTGAACTGAAAGAAAATCTCCGCTAAAGCCAGCCGCCACGATTATGTGACGGCCCCTCCATCGGCCTATAAGCAGGTCTTTTACGCATAAAAGCCTTCCAATCGCATTACTGCCATTGGAAGGCCTTTAAAGGCGTACATTTTTTACCCACCAATACTATTTAAGCTTTGCAGCAAAACAGGAAATAATACCGTTCAACTACTATTGTTAATTTACAAAACAAAACTAAAAGCCCCAGGATTTTCCTATGACAATTGCCAATATATCAGTAGCGCTGGGTTTTCTTCTCATTATTGAATACGTTCTGCATAACCTGGTCTTTGATTGGCAATTTACGCATACTCCCGTCTTCATGCAGGGATTTGAAATTTCAGGCCGTTCCAGCCTTTTATTATTCATAGGTCCGGCTATACTTTTTAGCCTTTCAAATGCAGCGGCTTCATCCTTGCAAATCTTATCAACGCTTACTACTATGATAACTTTTTTAGGCCCAAAGTTCATCGCGGCCACTCTGTTTCCCATAGCATCCACATTGATAAAAGCACCGTCTAACGTAATCGCATTGCTGCTGCATAGATAAAGATCGCTTAACATCTCTTCTCTTGCAATTGCTATTACCTCGTCATGGCTTTGCGCTTCGCCGTGATCGAGGACCTTTGCTCCAGTAGCCCGGATTTTATCTTGTAAACCCATATTTTTAATAGTCATTGAACCGCCAAAGCCTACAGTAAAGTCTGGATTTACATATTTCATGATAATATCTGTGGCTTCCATTTCCGTTGAGACATAGACTGCGTCAAAATTATTTTTTATCAAAGCCTCAACAACTTTCTTCCCGTTTGTTTCCTGATGCCATTCTTTGATATCCATAATCAGCTCCTTTTCAGCATTCATCTGCCGCTTTAAATACTTAGATGCAATCCGCCGTCCATAATCAGTGTGGAGCCCGTTACAAACGAGGCCTCATCTGATAAAAGCCAGGCTATTCCGTTTGCTATTTCATCTGCTTCTCCCATCCGTTTTATTGGAATCATATCTGTAAGGATTTTACGATTTACATCATCTATTTGCGCAGTAATTTCCGAATGTGTCGGCCCTGGGGCAACTGCATTGACTCTGATATTGTAACCGGCAGACTCTAAAGCTGCGGATTGCGTAAGTGCCTGCACAGCATATTTTGTTGAGCTGTAAGGTGCCGAACCGGCACCTGTCTTAAGTCCGTTTATGGAGGAGGTATTGACAATAGATCCACCGCCGCTATTTAACATGGCCTGTATTTCATATTTCAGGCAGAGGAATACACCGATTACATTAACCTGAAGCAATTTCTGAAAGCTTTCTGTATCCGTATTTATAATTGGTGCAGGATATTGTGCAATTCCGGCGTTGTTTACTGCGAAATCAATTCTCCCATATTTCTCTACAATCTTATTGATAACATCCCGAACATTATTTTCGTCCGTTACATCAAGTTTCATATACTCAGCAAATCCCTGTGCAGCAATAATCTCATCAACAACCTTCTTTCCTTGGTTTTCACGTCTTGCAGCGATAATTACTTTAGCTCCCCGACTGGATAATAATTCTGCTGTTGCCTTACCAATACCACTTGTAGCTCCGGTTACTAATACAATTTTGTCTTTCATATAAATTTCTCCTCTCGACTGAACGTTCATTTTAATAGGGCTAAAATTTTTTTGCTTAATTTTTAGGGTGGCCATTTGCTTTTTTAATTCCTGTTACAGTATCATATACATTGAAGATAATACGCATTTGGGCTTTCTTAAATTTACCAGCCTTACAATATGGCTTACCTTTGTGAAATTCAATACATTGTTTACAGTCACTATGCATAGGGCATGCCATATGCGGGCAGCTGCAATTACTGTTTTCCATTTAACCTGATTCTCCTTTCCCTATCAAAACTTCTAATTTTTATTACCTCATCTCATTATCTGGCTCAATAAAATAGTTTTTTATTATGCTGTGTTTTTATTTATTTTATTTTTAGAGTGAATGTTCATTCTAAAATGAGCAAAAAATAATACTCCTTTCTTTCCAGATTTAAGAAAATCCATTACTCTTCTTACTGACAGAATTCCAACAAGAATCAATAACTATCTTAATCAAATCATCAGTAAGCAAGATTGAATTTTGAAAATGTGCTTTTAGCAGGTAAACGATAGAACCGTAGTGCATTTGAACCATGAGTTGAGGATCTAAACTTATAAATATATTATTTTGGATTGCTTCTTTATAAAGTATAGCAAGAGGCCCGCACCAATTGGCTTCTGTCGCTGTTTTTTTGGTTTCATATTCTATATATGGAGAAAAAGAGTATTGCTCCATAAATTGAAATCCTTCAGGTTGTTCCATGCTGATGCGAATCAAATGATCCCATGCTTGTTCAAAGCGATTCCTGATAGAGGCATCTGTATAGAAATCTTTTAAAACAGCCTTAGTGCTTTCTTTGACAACAGCTATATATAATTCATTAACGATTTCTTCTTTGCTCTTAAAATAATAATAAATACTTCCGGTGGATATGCCCGATTCTTTTGATATTAATGCCATTGAAGTTGCCTGCAGTTCTTTTTTATTAATTAGCCGCAGGGTAGTCTCCAATACAGCTTTCTGTACATTGTTATAATCATCAAACATAAGCTTCCTCCAAGGTAAATAAACCACATTATTAAACCGAATGTTCATTCTAATTATAGTTTCATTGTTTGCCCTTGTCAATAACTTTATTTATTTTTTATTTTGTGCATTAATAGTCTTATATCTTTATATGTTTATCATGTGATAGAATAGGAAAAGATTAACAGCCATCACTTTTATCTTCAAAAGTAATGGCTGTTTGTGTTTTTTCATAAGGCAGCAGGAAACTTAAAACACATTTTTCATTTAAGAAAAAAGTACAAAGTCTTCTATATTTATAGCTGTTATCAATGCTTTTCCATTATAAATACTTCTTTAAAAGCTCTACCTTGTCAAGCTTTTCCCAGGGCAGGTCTAAATCATGTCTGCCGAAGTGGCCGTATGCAGCTGTCTGCTTGTAGATGGGGCGGCGTAAATCCAGCATCTTTATGATTCCTGCCGGACGCAAGTCAAAGTTCTCGCGGATGATTTCCACCAGCTTTTCATTGCTCAATTTTCCCGTTTCAAAGGTATCTACCATGATGGAGGTGGGGTGAGCCACGCCGATGGCATAGGAAAGCTGAATCTCGCACTTGTCGGCCAGTCCTGCTGCCACGATGTTCTTTGCAACGTAGCGGGCTGCATAAGCGGCGGAACGGTCCACCTTGGTGCAGTCCTTGCCGGAAAATGCACCGCCGCCGTGACGGGCATATCCGCCGTAGGTATCCACGATGATCTTCCGTCCGGTCAGGCCGCTGTCACCGTTTGGTCCGCCGATGACAAAACGTCCGGTAGGATTGACAAAAAATTTGGTGTTCTCATCCACCAGCTCTGCCGGAAGAATTTCGTCAAATACATATTTTTTAATATCCGCGTGGATCTGCTCCTGGCTTACATTCTCATCGTGCTGTGTGGATAAAACCACCGCATCCAGGCGGAAAGGCTTTCCATCCTCGCCGTATTCCACGGTTACCTGGGTCTTTCCGTCGGGACGCAGGTAGGTAAGAGTCCCATCCTTGCGGACCTTGGTAAGCTGGAGAGCCAGCTTGTGGGCAAGGGCGATGGGATATGGCATATATTCTTCGGTTTCATTGCTTGCAAAGCCGAACATCATTCCCTGGTCTCCTGCCCCAATGGCATCGATCTCCTGGTCTGACATCTTGTTTTCCTTTGCTTCCAGAGCCCGGTCAACGCCTAAGGCGATGTCCTTTGACTGCTCGTCAAGAGCCACGATAACGCCGCAGGTATCACAGTCAAAGCCGTATTTGGCACGGTCATAGCCGATTTCTCTTACGGTTTCACGGACGATCTTCTGAATGTCCACATAGGCATGGGTGGTGATCTCACCCATAACCAGAACAAGGCCGGTGGTGGTGCAGGTCTCACAGGCCACACGGCTCATGGGGTCCTGCTTTAACAGCTCGTCCAGAATCGCGTCGGAAATCTGGTCGCACATTTTATCCGGATGTCCCTCTGTCACAGACTCGGAAGTAAATAATAATTTTTCCATGTTGTCATTTCCTCCTTAATATACATGGGGGAATAACAAAAAGAAAAGCCCGCAGCAAAACGCGGACTTGATTCAACAATGTATCAAATCCTCTTATTGCTCGATTTCTCGCTCAGGTTGGCACCTTCCAGCCGCTCTTTTATGGCGAATCGCCATTTTCCGGTCGGGGTTGCCGTGACTTCACAGATCCTTTGTATCTCCATCACTCTGAATAAGGGATATTACGTACTTTCCATTTGTTATTCAATTGTAGGGTGTACCATATTGCATATGTATTTTAGCGCATTCAAAAACAGCTGTCAAGAAATTTTTTACCTTTTTCCCCCTCTTGATAAGAAATTCTCATCCTTTCACTCCGCCTCCGGTAATACCGGCAATGATTTTCTCCGACAGGAAAATATAAAGAACAAAAGTAGGAAGAAATACGATGATGACGGAAGCAAACATGCCTGACCAGTCTCCCGTATACTTCATGGAATTAATCATGGAATACAGTCCCACCGCAACCGGCCGCACTCTGTCGGAGTTGGCAAAAATCAGGGAAATGAAATACTCATTCCAGATATTGATAAAGTTAAAAATGGTGACCGTTATGATCCCGGACTGGGCCATGGGAAACATGATCAGCCAGAAAGCCCGCATGGGAGGACAACCGTCAATGGCAGCCGCTTCCTCGTAAGCCCTGGAAATATTTGCAAAAAACGTCAGGAGGAAAATGGTGGTGTAAGGAACATTGATTCCAACGTATAGAAATATCAGCACCGCCTTGTTGGCAGCGTAGTGATTCAGCACGTTCATGCTGGCAATGAGGCTGAACAGCGGAAGAACGATCATAACCACAGGCACTCCCATGGCAGATACAAGGCTGGTCTGGATCATCTTGTTGCCCGCAAAGCTAAAACGGGACAGCACATATGCGGCAGGCGCACAGATCAGAATGAGAAGCGTGCATGAAATAACGGAATACATCAGGGAATTGAAGAAAATAGAGGACACATTGGAATTGGTCCATGCCTTAGCGTAGATCTCAAAATGAATTACCAGGGACAGCACATGGACTGAAAA
>JASGGP010000098.1:0-14061 GCA_047604985.1 Lacrimispora sp. | reverse complement strand
CCCGATGATAAGATGAATCAGGTGGAGTTTTCCAGAGTAAATCCTGATACAGGGATCAGTGAAATCCAGAAGACCTCGGTTACACCCAAGTATTCGGAGGAAAGCGGAAAATATCTGATCGGCATCACCATAGCACCTCAGAATATGCGTGTCGCTTCCCCCATGGAGCTGATAAAATACGGCTATAAGGAAATGGAATACGATGTGAAGCTTACGGTCAAAAGCCTTGGAATGCTCTTTACGGGCAGGGCCAGTGTCAAAGATTTAAGCGGTCCCGTAGGGATTGTGGTCATGATCGATGATTCGGTAAAGGCCGGGCTTTCGGTCAGCTTCATGGCAGCCCTTATGAATGTGCTGAGCATGTGTATTTTGCTGAGTGCAAACCTGGGAGTCATGAACCTGCTTCCCATTCCTGCTTTGGACGGAGGAAAACTCTGTTCCTGATCATTGAAGCTGTCAGAGGTAAGCCTATGGACCCTGAAAAGGAGGGGCTGGTAAACTTAATCGGCATGGCAGCCCTTATGGCCCTGATGATCTTTGTGGTATTTAACGATATCAGCAGGTTTACGTAAGGGAAGAGAATGGAGGAAACATGAGCAGAGAGCATACAAGAGTAATCCGCATAGGAGACAGGGTCATTGGAGGCGGGAATCCGGTTCTGATCCAGTCCATGTGCAATACGAGAACTCAGGATGTGGAAGCTACCGTAAACCAGATCAGCGCGCTGACAGCGGCGGGATGCGATATCATCCGCGTCGCCGTGCCTGATATGGAAGCGGCTGAAGCTATAAAAGAAATAAAGAAAAAAACCACCATTCCGCTGGTAGCTGATATTCATTTTGATTACAGGCTGGCCATTGCCGCCATTCAGTCGGGAGCGGATAAAATCCGCATCAATCCCGGAAATATCGGATCGGCGGACCGGGTCCGCGCAGTGGTGGAAAAGGCAAAAGAATATGATATCCCCATCCGGGTAGGGGTAAACAGCGGTTCCCTGGAAAAAGAGCTTCTGGAAAAATACGGAGGAGTGACTGCAGAGGGAATCGTAGAGAGCGCCCTTCACAAGGTCTCCATGATTGAAGAACTGGGTTATGAAAACCTTGTTATCAGCATTAAGTCCTCAGACGTGCTCATGTGTGTCAAGGCCCATGAACTGATTGCCAGGCAGACAGATTATCCCCTTCATGTGGGCATTACGGAGTCCGGTACTCTGACCTCCGGTACCATCAAATCATCGGTGGGCTTAGGGATCATTCTCCACCAGGGAATAGGGGATACGATCCGTGTTTCCTTAACTGGAGATCCGGTGGAGGAAGTGAAGACAGCCAGGATTATTTTAAAGACCCTGGGGCTAAGGCGCGGCGGCGTGGAGGTGGTATCCTGTCCCACCTGCGGCAGAACCAGAATCGACCTCATATCCCTGGCAAACCAGGTGGAGGAAATGGTTTCCCGCTATGACCATCTGGATGTTAAGGTGGCGGTCATGGGCTGCGTAGTCAACGGGCCAGGGGAAGCCAGAGAAGCGGATATCGGAATTGCCGGAGGCATGGGAGAGGGACTTCTTATAAAAAAGGGCCAGGTCATCCGAAAAGTCCCGGAGGACCAGCTTTTGCGCGCTCTTGAGGATGAACTTATGAAAATGTAACAGGTGATAGAATGGCGAAAGGATTTTTAGAAGTTTTTCCAGGCTTACATATTACGGACGAACTCCGGGAGCTTTTAAATCTGGTGGAAGTGGAAAAGGTCACTTCAAACAGGGATAGAAGCTCTATTCGTGTTTATCTCATCAGTCCAAGGCTGATCCATAAGCAGAATATCTACAGCCTGGAAAAGGGAATCAAGGACCAGCTTTTTCCCTCCAAACAGCTCACGGTAAAAATCATAGAGAAGTTCCGCTTATCCGGGCAGTATACGCCCCAGAAGCTTTTAAAGGTTTACCGGGAAAGTCTTTTATTGGAGCTTAAAAATTACAGCATCATTGAGTACAACATGTTCCGCAAGGCGGAATTCCATTTTCCGGAGCAAGACCTTTTGCAGATGACGGTGGAGGATACCATAGTCACCCATGAAAAGGCGGGAGAGTTAAAGCGGGTCCTGGAAAAGATCTTCCATGAACGGTGCAGTCTGCCTATAGAGGTGAGGTATGAGTATGTTCCTCCGAAAGAAAATGTCCTGGCAAAGCAGAAAGAGCTCCAGATGCAGCAGGAGGTGGAGGAAATTGTTAGCCGCACCGCTTTTGGAACCATGAAAAGAAACAGGAAAAACGGAGAAGAAGCCGGAGCCGGATTTTCTGCCCCCTCTATGCTGGATGGTGTTTCCCTGGAAGCCCTGGCGGCCGGATATGCCGAGGAGGCTCCTTTTGTTCAGGATGCCCAGGCACCGGCGCCGGTCCTGCGCACAGGAGGAAAAAAGGAAGCTTCAAAAACAGGCGATTCTGAAAGCGGGAAAAAGGAGTGGAAGGACTATAAAAAAGGCGGAGGCTTTTATTCTAAGCGCTCCGATAATCCGGACGTACTCTTTGGCAGGGATTTTGACGGGGAAACCATTGAGATAGAGAAAGTTGACGGAGAAATCGGTGAGATTACGGTCCGCGGTAAGATTTTAACCGTTGACAGCAGGGAATTGAGAAGCGGAAAGACTATCATGATCTTTGACGTGACGGATTTTACGGACACCATCACTGTCAAAATGTTTGCCAAGGAGGAACAGCTTGACGATTTAAAGGCGGCGGTGGTCCAGGGGTCTTTTATACGGATCAAAGGCGTCACCACCATCGATAAGTTTGACGGAGAGCTGACCCTGGGTTCTGTAGTCGGATTTAATAAATCAGAGGTTTTTACCGGAAAGAGAAGCGACGGCAGCTTGGAAAAGCGGGTGGAGCTTCACTGCCATACGAAAATGAGCGATATGGATGGGGTTTCAGAGGTAAAGGACATTGTAAAGCGGGCCAAGAAATGGGGGATGCCGGCCATTGCAATAACAGACCACGGCTGCGTCCAGGCCTTTCCCGACGCCAATCACGCCTTGGACAAGGGAGATACCTTTAAGCTGATTTACGGGGTGGAAGGATACCTGGTGGATGATTTGAAACAGCTGGTGGACAATTCCAGAAATCAGAGTCTCTCCGATACCTATGTGGTATTTGATATTGAGACTACCGGATTCAGCTCTTCCAGAAACAGGATTATTGAGATCGGCGCGGTGAAGGTGAAAAACGGGGTCATTGTGGACAAATTCAGCAGCTTTGTAAATCCTGATGTGCCGATTCCCTTTGAAATCGAGCAGCTTACGGGAATCAATGACAATATGGTCCTGCCCCATCCAAAGATACCGGTGATACTGCCTCAGTTTTTGGAGTTTTGCGCAGATGCGGTGCTTGTGGCTCATAACGCCTCCTTTGACGTGGGCTTCATCGCATACAATGCGGCCCAGCTTCACCTGGATTTTAAACCCACGGTCATTGATACGGTGGCCCTGGCAAGGCTTCTGCTTCCGAACTTAAACCGCTATAAGCTGGATACGGTGGCAAAGGCCCTGAACATTTCCCTGGAAAACCACCACAGAGCAGTGGATGATGCAGGCTGTACGGCTGAAATATTTTTATCGTTTATAAAAAAGCTTAGAGAGCGGGGAGTGGAAACTCTTGACCAGCTCAATGGTTTAAGCACCATGACAGCGGATATGATAAAAAAGCTGCCCACACATCATGTAATCATTCTGGCAGCCAACGATGTGGGGCGGGTGAACTTATACCGCCTTGTTTCCTATTCCCATATTGATTTTTATGCCCGAAGGCCCAGGATTCCTAAAAGCGTGCTGGAGCAAAACAGGGAAGGACTGATTATCGGCTCCGCCTGTGAGGCGGGAGAGCTGTACCAGGCTCTGCTTCGGGGCGTTTCTGACGCAGAGCTGGCAAAGCTTGTGAATTTTTACGATTATCTGGAAATCCAGCCTCTGGGAAACAATGCGTTTATGCTGAGGGATGAAAAAAGCGTGGTAAAATCAGAGCAGGATCTTATTGATATCAACAAAAGGATCGTAAGCCTTGGTGAGCAGTTCGGGAAGCCGGTCTGCGCCACCTGCGACGTTCATTTCCTGGATCCTGAGGATGAGGTATACCGAAGGATCATCATGGCCGGCCAGGGCTTTAAGGATTCTGACGATCAGGCCCCCTTGTACTTGCGGACTACGAAGAAATGCTGAAAGAATTTGAGTATTTAGGTCCCAATAAGGCGGAAGAGGTGGTCATAAAAAATACCAGGAAGATTGCGGACATGTGCGAAAAAATCTCTCCGGTACGTCCCGACAAGTGCGCGCCCGTAATTGAAAATTCCGATGAGGATTTGAGAAAGATCTGCTATGACAAGGCCTATGCCATTTACGGGGAACAGCTTCCCACCATTGTTACGGAGCGGCTGGAGCGGGAGCTTAATTCCATCATCTCCAACGGCTTTGCCGTCATGTACATAATCGCTCAGAAGCTGGTGTGGAAGTCCAACGAGGATGGATATCTGGTGGGCTCCCGTGGTTCTGTAGGCTCATCCTTTGTGGCTTACATGGCGGGAATTACGGAGGTAAACTCTCTAAGCCCCCACTATTACTGCACGTCCTGCCATTATTATGATTTTGATTCGGAGGAAGTGAAGCAGTTTTCAGGAATGGCCGGCTGCGATATGCCGGATAAGGTCTGCCCGGTGTGCGGCCATCCTCTGTCGAAAGACGGATTTGATATTCCCTTTGAGACTTTCCTGGGCTTTAAGGGAGATAAGGAGCCGGATATTGACTTAAACTTTTCCGGAGAGTACCAAAGTAAGGCTCACGATTATACGGAGGTAATCTTCGGTAAGGGGCAGACTTTCCGGGCGGGAACCATCGGCACCCTGGCGGATAAGACGGCTTTCGGCTATGTGAAAAATTATTATGAGGAACACGGGGTGAGAAAGCGCAACTGCGAGATCAACCGGATTGTTCAGGGCTGCGTCGGGGTGAGAAGGACCACCGGCCAGCATCCCGGTGGCATCATCGTGCTTCCCCACGGGGAAGAGATTTATTCTTTCACACCGGTACAGCGGCCGCCAATGATATGACCACCATGACGGTTACCACCCATTTTGATTACCATTCCATTGACCATAATTTATTGAAGCTTGATATTCTGGGACACGATGATCCTACCATGATCAGAATGCTTCAGGATTTGATCGGCTTTGATCCGGTTAAGGATATCCCTCTGGACAGCAGGGAGGTTATGTCCCTGTTTCAAAACACATCAGCCCTGGGTATTATGCCGGAGGACATCGGAGGCTGTAAGCTGGGGGCATTGGGAGTGCCGGAGTTCGGTACGGATTTTGCCATGCAGATGTTGATTGACACCCAGCCCAAGTATTTCTCCGATCTTGTCCGTATCGCCGGTCTGGCCCATGGAACGGATGGCTGTGGCTGGGAAATGCCCAGACCCTCATTCAGGAGGGGAAGGCCACCATTCAGACAGCCATCTGTACCCGTGACGACATTATGGTATACTTAATTTCCAAGGGAATTGAGGAAGGAACCTCCTTTTCCATCATGGAGAGCGTCCGTAAGGGAAAGGGCCTGAAGGAAGAGTGGGAAGAGGAAATGACGGCTCACGGTGTTCCCGATTGGTATATCTGGTCCTGTAAAAAGATCAAGTATATGTTCCCCAAAGCCCATGCAGCCGCCTATGTTATGATGGCCTGGCGAATTGCCTACTGTAAGGTGTTCTATCCATTGGCCTATTATGCGGCGTTTTTCAGCATTCGGGCAAATGGCTTCAGCTATGAACTGATGTGCCAGGGAAGAGATAAGCTGGAGTATTATCTGGCAGATTACAGGAAACGGATGGATACATTATCCAAGAAAGAACTGGATACGTTACGGGATATGAGGATCGTGCAGGAGATGTATGCCAGAGGCTATGACTTTATGCCCATTGACATTTACCGGGCAAAGGCCAGGCATTTTCAGATCATCGATGGGAAGCTTATGCCTTCCTTAAGCAGCATTGACGGCCTGGGAGAAAAGGCGGCAGATGCCGTGGTGGATGCGGTGAAGGACGGAATCTTTTTATCAAAGGAAGATTTCAGAAACCGCACCAAGGTCAGTAAGACGGTCTGCGATCTGATGGGAGACATGGGACTCTTTGGAGAGCTTCCGGAATCCAATCAGCTGTCGCTTTTTGATCTGGGGTAGGCTGTGGTGATACAGCCTCTCCGGGTCCGGACCAGGATGTCCGGATCCACTTGGAAAATGCAGCAAAATTTGCAGCAATTTTTCCAGTATTTTATAAAAATAAAATAATTTTGAAAGACAGTTGACATTCAGCAGGGTTTATATTATACTACTTAACGTAATCGAGGCGTGGCTCAGTTTGGTAGAGCGCTGCGTTCGGGACGCAGAGGCCGCAAGTTCGAATCTTGTCGCCTCGATTCCGGCCTATTGGTCAAGCGGTCAAGACGCCGCCCTCTCACGGCGGAAACCCGAGTTCGATTCTCGGATAGGTCATAATAAAAACCTTCAGGCGTTGCCTGAGGGTTTTTGTGTTAGGTAAGGCGGGGAAGCAGTTGAGGTCAACAGAAAACGTTGCTAATTGAATCAAGTTTAGATTGCGGGGAAAATATGGATTATATTTCACTGGATGAAATAAAAGATAAATTAGACTTTTTTAACAAAATGTATGATGTCGTGCGGCTGATCGATCCCTTGGAAAAAAAGGTGCTGGAGTACCGGAATTCCGCTTTGACCGCCATAGACGGGGCAGACCCTTGCTATAGTTACTGGGAAAACGGAAGAATCTGTGACAACTGTATTTCCATAAGGGCCCATCTTGAAAACAGAAGCTTTGTAAAGATGGAAAAAAAGCAGAATTCTGTTCTTCTGATCACTGCAATGCCCATTGAAAATGCCGGCCGCCCGGCGGTGCTTGAATTGCTGAAAAATGCTACCGATACAATGCTCATAGGTTCCGGAGATTATAATAATGGAGAAATGATGTATCAATTTGTCCAGGAACTGAATGACGCGGTAATAAGGGACCCTCTTACTTCCCTTTATAACCGCCGCTTTTTGGAAGAACGTCTGCCTGTTGATATTATAACGGCTACCATGTCCCATTTGCCTTTATCAGTGTGCTTTATCGACCTGGATAATTTTAAATTAATCAATGACCTTTATGGACATGAAACGGGAGATTCCTCTATCCGCTCCATAAGTGAGGTGATACGGCGGAATGTCCAGTTTGGAAACGCCTGGGCAGCAAGGTATGGAGGAGACGAGTTTATCCTTATTTTCCCGGATACCGATGAAAAGCAGGCCCGTCTGATTCTGGAACGCATACAGAGAGAGGTGGCAGGGATCGCGATAAAAAGGAAGAAAGCAGGTCCCCGTCTGAATATTTCTTATGGCATAGAAACCATGAGGGAAACTCCGATGACTGCCAGGGAAATGCTGCGTTCTGCAGATGAGAAGATGTACCGGGTGAAAGATCTGAAAAATTATTCTTAGTGTGGTGCTGAGGTGTCAGGGCGTCTGAAAGGGCCGAGGCTAACAATTACATATGAAGTAAAGGGAGTCGATATTTGAAGTATTAATGAATATTGACTCCTTTTTCTATAATGGATTTCCGGCCAGCCCCCTTAATTATGTCAATAGAAAGGCAGGATTCTGCTGTAATCAGAGATCTTGGCTTTGGGGACTGCTTCGATAGAGTCAAAAGCATAGATTCCTTTCTGGAAGGTCACAGTTCCGCCGCCAAGGGAAAAAAACAAGAGCCGGCTGCTCTTGATTAATAAGTTATAATAGATAGGCAAGTTTTAAGTACAAATAAAAAGTACCGGCTAAATACGGACAGCCGGTACTCTTATTTCCTATTTAAAATATGATCTCTCCGAAAATATCAGGAATTCTTTTTAATGTATATCTTTAATGCTTTTATAACCAAGTATAACACGTATATACCTACTCCTATGCCAGCAATGTATAAGAGCAAGAGGATTAAATTTACAGCACTTAAAATAGCCACCCTTCACAAACCTCCTTATTAATAAATTCAAATCAGCTTATAATATTATAATACCATAACGAAGTTATTTTTGCTATATCATTACTTCTTAAGGGCTAAAGAAGTAACCGGGGGTCAGCTGCTCTGAAAAAAAGTAATTGCGTGTCCTGTTGGAATTGAAATAGGTATTGGAATTGGTATTAGTACGCCGG
This sequence comes from Lacrimispora sp., assembly GCA_047604985.1. Taxonomy (GTDB): domain Bacteria; phylum Bacillota; class Clostridia; order Lachnospirales; family Lachnospiraceae; genus Lacrimispora. The sequence continues at coordinate 5,832 of JASGGP010000098.1, read as the reverse complement.
CATATTGATGTCCATCTGCCGGTGCCGTGATCGAAATGGGGAATGGCCGGATTACAACCTTGGATTTATTATTCAAATTCATTTTTTAAAAATAAAAAAACCCCGTAAACACGAGGTTTTTAATCAGCTCCCGGGGGACTCGAACCCCGACCCACGCATTACGAATGCGTTGCGCTACCAACTGCGCTACGGAAGCATTCCGGTTACCGGCCCAGACCAAACCTTTGATAGTATAACAGTTAAAAGGCAAAAAATCAACCCTTACATAGAAAATATTTTGGAAAATCTCAAAAAATAAAAAAACTTAAATTACGTAATCATTGCCAAATCTTCCATAAAAAGTTATAATAAATTAGACGTTTTAAAAGTAAAAATTATTCCTAAGGAGTAAAACCTTTATGCAAATAATGGAAGATGCAAAGAATAAAAAGAGCGAAGCGCTGATTCCTGCGCTTTTCTGTGTTCTCTTGATTTCCTGTTGCTTTGCATTTTTGCTGTATATGATACAGAAGAATGAAAAGGAGAATACGGCATATTTTTACAGTGCGGCCAAGCAGAATCAAATTACTCTAAAAAAACAGATGGAAACAGATCTTCAGGCTCTTGAAGAGCTGGCCGTATATATTGAGGCAGCAGGCCTGAATAATGGGGATCAGTTAAACCAACTTATAAATAAAATAAATGAAAACAGCCGGTTTATGAAAATCGGCTTTGCGGATGGGAACAATTATAAGGAAACGGCTGGTCATGATAATTATTATGAAGTCCCCCTACTGGATAAGAATGGGCAGCCGGCAGGATACCTTTACATCACAAATGCAGATGATATGTTAAGCCGCCTGCTTGATACAGCTTCCCTGACCGGAGCCGGTTATTCTGCGGTCCTGGACCGCCAGGGGAAAGTCCTTAAGGAGGTTGGAGATGAGGCGGGCTATGGACTGAAAAACGGTGGACTTCTCATGGAAGCTCCCTTTGGAGAAACCATAAAGAACATAATTTCTAAGGAAATGGAAAAAGGAGATGAAATTTCCTTTTCTGCCAATTCACTGACTCATCAGCGCCATAGGGTCGTTTTATTACCTTTGGAAACCAATGGCTGGTATGTGCTCAGCATTTTTCCCGAAACACAGCTCAGGACCAGCTATTTGGAAACTGCCATTGGAATCGAAATCATCATCATGCTGTCCTCTGGCCTGTTCCTTTATTTCTTTTCCATGCAGCGTAAGGTAATAAACAGGAATCAGGAAATTTTTCGTCACATGGCTTATACGGACAGTCTGACAGGCTGCAGAAATTTTTATTCATTTAAAAAGGAAGCGGAACGGCTTCTTAAGGCGGAAAACCTAACCTCATATGCGGTCTGGTATTGCGATGTCAAGGGATTTCGGTTCATTAATGATGTTCTGGGTTATGAGAAGGGGGACAAAATTCTGACCTCCATCGCAACGCGGTTCCGGGATTATGAAGAACCGGAGGCGTTATTTTGCAGGGTTTCAGCGGACAATTTTGCAGGAATACATAAATACGAATCAAAGGAGGAGATGCGCAGCTGGTTTGACAGGCTGGTTGAATTCTTTCCTGATGAGGAATTATATTCCAACAAAAGGATTTCTCTGGAACTATGCATGGGGGTCTATTGCCTGGAAGATGAGGACCGGGAAGTTTCCATTGACCGGATTGTAGACCGGGCCAATATCGCACAGAAGTACGTAAAGAATCAGCCGGGCAATCAGTTCGGTTTTTATAATGAAGAGATACATAACAAAATGGTGGATGAATCCGAGCTGGAATCAGAAATTGACAGAGCTTTGAGAAATCAGGAGTTCAAGATATTTATACAGCCTCAGGTTTCTATTCAGGAAGGAAACAGGATTGTAGGAGGCGAAGCCCTGGTGAGATGGGAAAGCCCCCAAAGGGGCACCATACCTCCGAACCAATTTATCCCTCTTATGGAGCGGAACGGAAAAATCGTAAGGCTGGACCGGTATATGTTTGAGGTAATCTGCCAGTGGCTTCACGGCTATCTGGCGGCGGGGAGAGATCCCATAAATCTGGCAGTCAATGTTTCAAAAATCGGAATGCTGAGCGAAGATTTCATCGACTTTTACGGAGGAGTAAAGGAGAAATACAAGATACCGGATGATATTCTGGAACTGGAGTTTACAGAATCGGTCATGTTCAATGATGTGGTTGTTTTCAGCGACATGGTGAGCCAGCTGCATAAAAGAGGGTTTGTCTGTTCTCTGGATGATTTCGGTTCGGGATACTCCTCTCTCAATCTGTTAAAGAATCTTCCTATTGACGCCCTTAAGCTGGATATTATGTTTTTTAAAAAGAGTGAGGATATAAAAAGAGAAAGGATCGTTCTGTCCAATATTGTAAACATGGCGAAAGAGCTGCAGATCAGGACCATTGCAGAAGGCGTGGAGAATGTGGAAACAGTGGATTTCCTGACTTCCTCCGGCTGCGACATGATTCAGGGATATGTATTTGCCAGGCCCATGCCGGTGGAAGCTTTTGACGAGCTGCTGCTTAAGAAAAAAGGAGAGCCCATGGAGCCTATGGATGGGGGAGTGCAGGTGATTCTATGATGAAGTGGGATAAGATCAGAAAGCATATTTTTGTCGACGGCAGGGTGCAGGGGGTGGGCTTCCGCTTCCGTACCCAGCATTATGCCGCAGGTCTTGGCCTTACGGGCTGGGTGAGGAATTTAGATGACGGCCGGGTGGAGATGGAGCTGCAGGGAACAGAAGAGGAAATGAACCGTCTGTTTTCCTATTTGCGGCAGGACCGTTACATTGCAATCGATGAATATGAGGAGGAAAGAATTCCTGTTGTAGAAGAAAAAGGATTCAGAGTCAGATAGGAAGTGGAAACACCAATAGGAAAGAAGTGCCGGTTTGCCGAGGTAAGGAGATAATCTGCGGCGGCGGTTGCAGCATCATAATTATTTAGGCCTGGGAAAATCCCGGGCTTTTTTAATTGCAGGCCAATGCCTGTAAATAATAAGAAAAACAGGCGGCATCCGGTTTGGACCCGCCGGTTAAGCTATCGGTAACAGCAATTTGACAGCCTTTGGCAGATTCCCCTGGGAATTAGCAGAACTTATAAACTAATATCAAAGCAGCTGCCCATCGAGGACAATTGGTCTGTGTATAACTATTTATAATAGAGAGATAATAATTTGAAAAGAAATTTTCAATGAAAAATAAAATCATAGTGGAAACAGAAAGAAGAAAAGGAATGGAAGTTAAAGAGAGAATTGGGTATGATAAGGGGTTGGACCATACTCTTAAATTATTGGAAGAGGGATATCCTTTTATCAAAAATAGAATGGATCTATATAAATGTAATATGTTTGAAACTCATATAATGGGAGAAAAGGTAGTTTGTATAAGCGGGGAAGAGGCCTGCAGGATTTTTTACGATGAAGAGTTATTTCAGCGAAAGGGTGCAATACCAAAGAGAATACAAAAAACTCTGTTTGGAGTTAATGCGATTCAGGGCATGGATAATCATCCACATATTCAGCGAAAGCTTTTTATGTCATTAATGACTGAGGCCCATCAAAAGAAACTTGGAGAGCTTTGAGAAAGAAATGGAAGATTCTCTTATAAATGGATAAATATGAGAGAAGTTATACTTTTTCATGAGGTTAAAAATATTTTATGCAAGGTTGTATGCCTTTGGACCGGAGTTCCGTTGCCGGAGTCTGATATAGAAAACAGGGCAGATGATCTTTGTTCAATGGTTGATGGATTAGGAGGAGTGGGGCCCAGATACTGGAAAGGAAAGACGGCACGAAGCAGAACCGAGGAATGGATAGAAGGAATCATCGAGGATGTGAGACAAGGGAAGATGATAGTAAAGGATGACTCGGTGCTTCATTTAATGGCTTTTCACGAGGAACTTAACGGCAATCTGATGGAGTTGCAAATGGCCGCAAAAGAACTTATAAACATAATAAGGCCAATTGTGGCGATTTCAACATATATTACTTTTACAGCCTTGGCAATATATGAGCATCCTGAGTGCAATGAAGAGCTGATGCGGGGCGGTGACAGTTATTTTGAAATGTTTGTACAGGAGGTCCGCCGTTACTATCCGTTTACCCCATTCTTAGGAGCAAGGGCACACAAAGATTTTGTTTGGAACCAGTATAAGTTTGAAAAAGGAATGCTTGTGTTGCTTGATGTTTATGGGATGAACCATGATTCACAAATATGGAATAATCCTGATAAGTTTCGGCCGGAACGCTTTAAGGAGAAAAAGACAGGACATTTAGCTTTATCCCCCAGGGCGGCGGCGATCCACGAAAGGGACATCGCTGTCCGGGGGAGGGCATTACGATTGAAATCATGAAAGCAAGCTTAGATTTCCTAGTTAAGAAAATTGATTTTGAAGTCCCGGAACAAGACTTAAGCTATAGTCTTTCAAGAATTCCCACTTTGCCCCAAAGCGGGTTTATCATGAAAAATATCAGAAAGAAGCTTTGAGTCATCATTTGAAGTTATTTTTATAAAGCGTAAGATATTCACAGAAAAAAATCCTGCAGGCCAAAGGGATGCAGGATTTTTTTTATGCTCTTATAATCCCTGGTTTCGGACCAATCCGGCTCCTAAATCAAAGGCTTTTTGACAGTCAAGGGGGAATTGCTCTGCCCGGACCTGGGCTTTGTGTTTTTCATCAAAGCCGGATGCTTCATAGCGGGAATAGTCATCAAACTGATAAGTATCGGCAGCCAGAATAAATTCCGAGGGTCCATTAAGGAGCTGGAGACTTCTGGTAGTAGAATGAAACAGGGCATCATATCCTATTTCCTTGATAAAGGTTTCCGGAACATTCATGGTATAGATAAAGCCGGAAGATATTTTTCCCCTAAAGACCGAGCGTTCTCCCTGATTATATGTAAGGTTGGAAAAAAGCAGGCGCTCCAGGAAAGACCGCATTTCCCCGGTAACATTGCCGAAATAGATGGGCGACCCTAATAGAAGAACATCGCATTCCAGAATTTTTTCCAGGACAGGGGTCAGGCCGTCCCGCATAGCACAGTGGCCGATTGATCTGGAACTTTTGCGTTTGCAGGCAAAACAGCTGATGCAGCCTTTGAAATTTAAATCATACAAGTGGAAGAGCTCGGTTTGAGCCCCCTCCGACTTTGCCCCTTCCAGGGCCTTGTTCAATAACGTAGAGGTATTCCCTTGTTTTCTTGGGCTGCCATTTACTGCAATAACTTTCATTGAACCCATCATCTCCTATTCATTTATTTATAATGATAACTCCTAGAACAATTATAACACATAGGACAGCGAAAGAAAAGGTTTGATGGAACTGGAATCATGGGTGTAAGCAATTGGTATCTCAGTTCCCCTTTTCGAAACCTGGTACTATTAGAGCAAAATTAATCATATGAATTATAGATAGCGATAAAAAAGGAAGATAAGTAATTGATAAATGTTAAGGTTAATTTACGCCCCATTATCAGCAATATAAATTTACCCACTGTTTTGAAAACAACAATACTTCCAGATGAAAAGTTTATTTATTGCAACCCAGACAGGAGAAATTTTTTATATAGCAAACGGAAATATATGGACCCTTTTGGATATCAGCCAGCAAATAATAGAACTGGGCGTCTCCAATGGCGGATATGATGAACGGGGACTGCTGGGACTGGCATTTCATCCCGAATTTTATTATAACGGCTTATTTTACCTGCATTACTCGGCAGCTGGAACACAGGGGCCAGGTGCTCTTTCTGGAGCTTTTCAGCCGAATCCCTGTGTTCCTGAAACTTTGAACCTAAAGTGGATAGACAGGGAAAATTTATAT
>JASGGP010000097.1:0-14087 GCA_047604985.1 Lacrimispora sp. | reverse complement strand
CCCCATCCACGGTTTTTAAAATTTTCTTCACCCTGGCTTCCAGCTGTTCCTCATTGGTACGGTCCGCCGATGCTGCCACCATTGTATCAGGTTCAGAGGTCCCCGTTTCTGTCACAAGGCCCTGCTGCAGCTGCGTCTGGCTTTTGCTCTCCGCTTTGCCTGAACCGGAGGGAAATGTAAGGATCAGGATAATCATTCCAACCGCCAGCAGGATCAGCCATTTATCCTTTCCCATCTTCCACTTGAATTTCAATTTCCTGTTCCTCCAAATCATAATATTCTATAATTCTCCGTCTAAGACCAGAAAGCTGTGAATTTTCTTCCTGTCTCCTGTTTTCGCTCTTTTTTGCTTTTGTTTCCCCTATTTTTACCCCTTCCACATCCTCCACCTTCTTGATGGGTTCCGCTTCTTTTTCTATGGAGATGCCGCTTTTCGTTTCCTCTCCGGCTTCCCTGGGGATCAGAATCAAGGATACGCTCATGACCCGGCCAAAGGTGGGGCTGTTCTGGTCTTTATCAATTTGGGCTGTTGCCTGCCTGCAGTCAAAGCCTGCTGTTTCCGCCATGGATTTTAAATCCACCGCCACCGCATCCTCATATCCGGAGATCATGGTTTCCAGTCTTTTTTCATCCATTTCCGAAATTTTTCCCGTCAGCTCTCCCGCCTCTTTTTGCAGGCTGATTTCTTCAAAATAACGGGCCAGGGCATCGTCAAGCCTCAAACCGCCCGTAATGGGCTTTAGAACCAGAAGAATGAGCACCATGCCTGCGAAAAGCCTGATATATTTCTCATATTTCTTATCTGGCAGAAGGTTGATTACTACGGTTATGAAAATCAGGTAATAGGTTATATTGCGAATCCAATCAAACAATTTTTCCATGTCTTTCACCCGGTATAATAGGTCACGTTGGTGGAGGAACACACCAGGGCTATGGTAATTACAAACAGCAGCACTCCGGAGGCGGCTATGGAAAGAAGCATTTTTGTGTCCCTTTGCCATGTCGGAAATGCAGGAAACGATCCGTTTGTCACAGACTGGCTGCAAAAGGGCAGCCACGCACTGGTACAGGAACATCAGCACCGCCAGCTTTAAAAGAGGGATGACGGAGATGACCAGAAGCACCACAATGCCGGCTGCTCCGATGGTATTTTTAATCAGCACCCCGGACCCCAGCACCATCTGGGCCACAGAGCTTACGCCCTGGCCGATTCCGGGAATGGCTCCGATCAGCTTTTGTACTGCTCCCGTTTTCATGGAGTCCACATAGGGGAGCACCATGGACTGGATGATGTGAAACCCCAGCACAACCCCAACCAGAGTCTTTAAGCTCCAGGAAACCACCTGCTCCAAAAGCTCCGTCAGCTTTGACAGCATATCCTCTTTTGCAATGTGGCCTGCCATAACCAGAAGAGCGTAAACCCTCACCAGGGATAGGAGCACCTGCCCCAAAAGCCACTGGGCGGCGACAATGATAAGCAGGGTGAATTCATAGGAGGCAGCCGCCGATGCACTGCTTCCCGCAAATGCCGCTGCGAGAAAATAGGCGGGCATTAAGACGCGGGTGAAATCAAGAATCTGGCCCACCACATCCGCCGCAATGGTGACACTTGTAAAAAAGCTGGCAGCCAGATAGGCAAACATCAGCAGATAGGTGACGAAAAATCCTGTTTCTGAAATCTGGCTCCCCGTAAATATGCTGGAAAAATTGGTGAATACTGCTCCGATGATCCCAAGGACAATGATCTGGCTCATCATATAGCCGCTGCTTCTCACTTCACCGATGAGAAGATCCTTAATTGCTTTCCCTACTTGTCCCATAACCTTGTCCAGATTTCCGGCCATTAAGTCCTTCATCAGGCTCTTAAAGGAAAGGTCCATTCCCTGTTTTCCTTTCATATGATCCAGGAAATTCTGGATGTCTGTTAAATCATACTGGTCTAAGTCCAATCCCCCGGAGGTGCTGCCGGAAGAAGCCTGTGCAGAAGCGGATCCCGCTCCATAAGGGCTCTGGGCAGGAAGGGTTTCCGCTCCGTAAGACCTTATACCCAAAAGCAGCCCGGCTGCCAGGCACAACAGGATAAAGGCAATCCGTTTCATCCTCTCCCCTCCCGTCATGACAGAAATACCTGCAACGTTTTGATCAAAGCCAGCAAAATAGGCATGCTGACCGCCAGCACCGACAGCTTTCCGAAAATCTCAATCTGTGTCCCCATAGCCCCATACCCGGCATCCTTGCAGATTCCTGCGGCAAACTCCGCAATATAGGTAATTCCTATCATTTTCACCAGAGTGGACAAATACACGTTGTTGATCTTGATGTAGGACTGGATCTCCTTCATGGTATCCAGAATGGCCGTAAGCTTTCCCATTCCGTAAAAAAAGATAAAAAAGCCGGCCGCCATGACCAGATAGGTCCCGTATTCCCCTTTCATTCCCTTTAAAGAAACCGCCAGGAGCACCGCTACGATCCCTGCTACGGCTATGGTCACAACTGTCATGTGCTCACCTACAATGCAAACAGATTTTTAATGGATTCAAACAACTGGTAAATGTAAGGCACCAGCCAGAACAGCACCAGGATCAGCCCCGCAAGGCTTGTTAAGAATGCCTGTTCTTCCCGCCCGCTGTGTTTTAATACCTGGCAGATGACGGAAACCAGGATTCCAACTGCTGCAATTTTAAAAATCAAATTGACCCCCATGCTATCCTCCTTAATACATGATAACCGTCAGGAACAGGCCGCCCATAATGCCCAGACTGGTGTAAAGACGGCTTTTCTCCTGCTTATGCTGTCTTAAATAATCAATGGTTAAGTCAAGCTGTTCCAGGTACAAAAGGATGTTCCTCTCCTGCATATCCATGTCCAGATACCCCAGATGCTCCCCCAGCCCCTTTAAATTCTGTTTGTCCTCCTTAGACAGGCAGACCTCTTTTGGAAGCCTGTCTATTTCTTCCTGCCAGATGGTATAAAAGGGCTCCCCCTGCTGCCCGGAAAGCCTGGCTGACACGCCTTCAAACAACGCGCCCATTTCGCCTCCGCCCTTCCTGCCGGTTCGTTCAAAGGCCTCTGTCAGCGGGGATTTGGCATAAACGATTTCCCCCTTTAATAGAAAAATCATTTTCCGAAGCTTTTCCACGGTCCTTAAATGCTCATTCCATTGGGATGCCATATAAAATCCCAGACCGGAACAGGACAGGATGACCAGGATCGATCCCAAAATCCGCAATATCATTTTATCCATAGGCCTTACACTCCTGCCTGTCCCACCGCTGCTCCATCTGATGAACCTGTGATTTATAAAGCTGGGTTCCTCTGGAATCATAGATCTGGTCGATGTTTCCGATCCTTCCAATGTTGTTTAAAACAATGTACCGCTCAAAAATCCGTTCCTCCACAAGCCTTCTTAAAACAGGCTTCTGCTTTAAATCGTCGATGGAGCTGCCGTGAACCGTGGCAATCAGCTTACAGCCGCAGTTCATCACGTATTCCATGGCATCCATGTCCTCCCGGCTTCCGATTTCATCCACGGCAATCACCCTGGGAGACATGGTGCGGATTAACATCATCATGCCCTTGGCCTTTGGGCAGCAGTCCAGGACGTCGGTACGGATTCCCAGCTCATTCTGAGGAATGCCCTGGCAGCAGGCCCCTATTTCAGACCGTTCATCCACCACGCCAACAGTCAGCCCCTGACGACCGTCGGAGCCATTGGAAATCTGCCGGATCACATCACGCAGAAGCGTGGTCTTCCCGCATCTTGGGGGAGAGATAATCAGGGTATGGCAGATGTCCCCGTCTTCTCCGTAAATATAAGGCAGAACCGGGGACGCGCAGCCCCTGACCTGATGGGACAGTCTTACATTAATAAAGGATATGTACTTCATGGTTTTGATCCCGTATTCATCCAATATGGTTTTTCCCGCGATGCCGATCCGGTGGCCGCCCTGTATGGTGATGAATCCCTGCTTCATTTCCTCTTCAAAGGCATACAGGGAATAGCTGCTTAAGTATTCCATGGTTTCCTTAAGCTCGGTCTTGGAAGCGGTATAGGCATCCTTCCCTTCCCTGCTTAAAGTCCCTGTGGGGGTTATATAATACTCCTCGTTGCGGTAGACCATGAAAAGGGGTGCTCCCACCCGGAGCCTGATTTCCTGGACCTCCGTAAAGTCAATCGTCATCCTGTTTAATATCTCTCTTATGTTTCTGGAAAATATATTGATAAGCTCGTCTTTTTTCTCCACCTTCATCCCTCCTCTTACCTCAATATATGTGAAGAGGGATAAATTATGCCAGAAAAACTTCAGGCTCAGAAAAGGCCTGAAGCCGGATTTTCCCTGTATATTCCTGGGGTTGGTTTCCCTGCAATCGTAATATAATAAAAAAAAGAGCTTATTCAGAATGTCCCTGATGCCACATTCCCATAAGCTCTTTTCCTGTTTTTATCCTATTCTTATATTATATCTCAACCCTCACCGCAACCGGCGCTTTCCCCATGAGCTCAACGCTTCTTTCATCCGGCTGGCTGAAGCCTATATAAAAATCAAACTGCTTTCCATCCCTCACGTACTCTCCTTCCTCATTCACAACAAGGAAAGTCCGCTTATCCAGGGCGATTCTCACTTCCTTTTTTTCTCCGGGGAGCAGCTTTACTCTCTGAAAGCCGCACAGCCTTGGGTTAGGAGCGGAAAAGGAAGAATCTGCAGCCTTCACATATACCTGAACCACTTCTTCAATGGCAACGTCTCCCGTATTCAACAACACTGCCTCTGCTGCCGGGGCCTCCGGGCCCATATCCCCTGCTTCCACCCTTGCCTGGAGAATTTCCGCCTGTCCATAAGTCAGGCCAAAACCAAAGGGGAATTGGGCCCGTTTTTCCATATAGCGGTAGGTTCTGTTCTTCATGGAATAGTCGGTAAACTCGGGAAGTCCGTTTTCCGGCTCATAAAAGGTCACGCATAGCTTTCCGGAAGGAGAATTTACACCGAAAAGAAGCTGGGCAAAGGCCTTTCCGCCTCTGGCGCCCGGATACCAGGCCTGTATCATGGCATCGAAGTTCTTTATTCCATAGCTTAAATCAATATCGCTTCCCGCCATCATACAGAGAATGACCGGGGTTCCTGTCTGGGAAAGAGCCTCCATTAATTTTCTCTGAGGTTCCGGAAGCAGAAGGCCTTCCTTATCCCCGGAGGCATACTGGTTCCCGGCATCCCCTTCCTCTCCTTCCAGCAGCTCATTGAGTCCAAGGCACAATACAACCACGTCGCTGTGGTCTGCCACAATCCTGGCCTCAGAAATCCGGTCATATTCCTGTGCCAGATTTTCCGTTTTATTTTTTACAAGGTCAGAGCCTTCCGAATACAGGACTCTGATGTCCTCTCCTGCAAGCGCCCTTATTCCTTCCAGAATTGTAATATATTCCGAGGAGGTGCCGTGATAATTTCCGATGAGGGCTGCCCTGCTGTCCGCATTCGGTCCAATCACCCCGATTGTCTTGATCTTCTGTCTGTCCAGAGGCAGGATTCCATTGTTCTTTAATAGAACCATGCCCTCTCTTGCCGCGCGTTCAGACAGTTCCAGGTGCTCTCTACATTCCACCTGTTCATAGGGGATTCCGTCATATTTGCTGCCGTCAAACAGGCCCAGAAGATACCTGGTGGTAAACAAACGGATGCAGGCTTTTGTAATGGCCTCCTCTGTTACCAGACCGCTGTCGTAGGCCTTTAAAATATGAAGGTATGTATTTCCGCAGTTCAAATCACAGCCTGCGTTTGAAGGCCATGGCCACCGAGGTTTTTGCATCCGGGGTTACCATATGCCTTTCATGGAAGTCACGAAGGGCCCAGCAATCGGAAACAAAATGGCCTTCAAAGCCCCATTCCTCCCTTAAAATATCCTGAATCAGGGTTTTGCTTCCGCAGCAGGGTTCACCGTTTGTCCGGTTGTAAGCGCCCATTACCGCTTCCACTTCCCCTTCCTTTACTACCGCCTCAAACGCCGGGAGATAGGTTTCCCGCAAATCCTTTAAGGAAACCTCTGCGTTGAATTCATGACGAAGCTCCTCCGGGCCGGAATGCACGGCAAAATGCTTTACGCAAGCCGCCGCTTTCATGGTTTCGTCGTCCCCCTGAAGACCCTTGACATAAGCCACTCCAAGCCTGCCGCTCAAATAGGGGTCTTCACCATAGGTCTCCTGTCCCCTGCCCCAGCGGGGATCCCTGAATATATTCACATTGGGGGACCAGAACGTGAGCCCTTTATAAATATCCCTGTCTTCCTGATTTGAATAGGCGTTATATTTTGCCCTTCCCTCCTCTGCGATGGCCTCTGCAATCTGAAATACCAGCTCATCATCAAAGGATGACGCCATGCCAATGGCCTGGGGAAAGCTGGTTGCCGTACCGGCCCTTGCCACCCCGTGAAGCGCCTCATTCCACCAGTTATAGGCCGGAATCTCCAGCCGGCGTATGGGCGGCGCATCGTAACGCAGCTGGCTTGCCCTTTCTTCCAATGTCATTCGGGAAACCAGCTGTTCCGCCTTTTCTCTTGCTTCCTTTCGTCTCACGTTTCTTTCCTCCAATCAGTCATTCGATTACTGCCTCAAACGGCGACACCGGCAAGCCCGGTCCCGCATAAAGATTTGCATTCTCCGGATTGTTTGACCAGGCATAGCGTACTCCGGTGACTGATTCTCCTTTTGGGACATTCAAAATCACCGTACTGCCCTGGACCCGGATATGAATTCTATCCGCTACCCACTTTTCTGATATGCAGACTTCAAGCCCGGCGGGCTTATTGCCCAACGCAAAGATTCCGTCCTCCCCATGATTAAAGTGAAGAATTATCTCGTCGCCCATTCTCTCAACATGGGAAAACGTCGGGGACAGCCATCCCACAGGCTCATGATATGCAAGCCCACAGGCCGCCATAGCCATCCTCTCCCCTACTGTCTTTTTATCCGTTGGATGCAGGTCATTGTATTCGCCGCAGTCGATGGTTACCACCATGGCACTGTCCGGCAGCTTTGCCAGGCTCTGCTGCATATTTCGAAACTGCACCCAGTTTGCTGCATCTTCAAGATCATAATTCGGCAGCTGCACGTAAACAAGGGGAATTTTTCTCATATTCCATTTTAACCGGTAGTCCCTGATCATACTCATAAAATACCGGGGATAAGAAAGATGGTCGTCTGCACTGCTCTCTCCCTGATACCAGCACATTCCGCAGATTGGAAAATCATGAAGAGGCGCTATCATCGACTGGTACATCCCCATGGGCTTTCTCTCAAAAAAGGTAGGAGGAACAAGCTCCTTTGCATATGCGCCTCTCTTATACTTCCAGCCCTCGGAGATGGACAAGGGCTCACCCGTCTCAAAAATCATCTGATGAGACTTGCCCCTGGTAAAATCAATCCCCCCGGATAAAGCGGTCACCCGTATGGTAATCTCGTGATCCCCTTCCGCCAGGCCCTCCAGCTGATATTCTCTGGGCGGGTATCTGTATGTGGTGACGCCGATGCACCGTCCATCCACATAAGTGGAGTCTGCATCTTTGATGGTCCCCAGGGAGAGACGAAAGGGCTTGCCGGAACGTTCCGGTGGGATGGTCACAGTCTTTTTAAACCAGACAGAGCCGGGGCTTTCAAAATCTTTATTTCTATGGAAATCATCGGTAAGACTGACCGCTTTCCATGTATCTCCGGGGCCAGCCTTTATCCAATCTTCTGAAATTCCCAAATCCGTCTCATCCAGCCCATTATACCACCACAAGCTTCTCTCTTCATCCTCTTTCTGGATTTTTCTGACAAATTCATCTGATTTACATTCGTCGGCTGCCTTTATTTTGTCCGGAAAATCCATAAGGGCCTCTCTGCTCATCCAGGCCTCTATGGGCGTGCCCCCTACTGCGGTAAGCATAAGGCCTATGGCCACATCATATTTTTCCCGCAGTTTTCTCCCAAAGAAATATCCTGCAGCGGAAAAATAAGAAGCACACGCCAGGGAATAGCTCTCCCAATTTCCGCCTGACAGTTCGTCTGCAGGCCCTTTGAAATCCCACCCGATGGGGACGGTGAACTGGCGGATAAAAGGATCCCCGTCTTCGCCGTATTCTCTGGGGAAACGGTACCTTACCCTGTTCATGGGCAGCTGCATGTTGGACTGACCGGACATGAGCCAGACATCTCCCATATAAATATCGGAAAATACTTTTCTCTCACCTGCGCATGTGACGGAAAAAGAGTAGGGTCCTCCTGCTTTCACAGGCAGAAGCACAAGCTTCCAGGTCCCATCCTCTTTCGTCAAGGTCTCTCCTCTGAACTCAGCACTTCCATCTTCTTTAGAAAGTATGACCTCTACCCGTTTTCCCACATCTGCGGTGCCTCTTACGGGTATCAATTCATCCCTCTGCAGAACTCCGTGATCGGATATATATGGGGTCACTCCAAAGCTGCTCACCCTTTCACTCCCGAGCTGGTCACTCCTTCTACAAAATACTTCTGACAGCAAAAGAACAGAATCAGGGCAGGAAGAAGAGCCAGAAATGACATGGCCAGAATCTGGTTCCATGCCACGATACCGCTGCTCTGGTCTATGGACATCTTAAGAGCCAGCGACACCGGATATTTCGAGAGGCTGGTTACATAGATTAAGGGGCCTAAGAAATCATTGAAGCTCCATACGAACTGAAAGATGGTGCAGCTTATGAGCGCCGGTTTCAAGGAAGGGAGCAGTATCTTCGTCAAAATCCCAAAGGAGTTACAGCCGTCTATGGTCGCCGCCTCATCCAGGTAGGTCGGTATGGAACGCATAAACTGGATCAGCATAAACACAAAAAACGGCTCATTTGCAAATAAGGTGGGCGCAACTAAAGGCACATACGTATTTAACAGTCCCAGGTTTTTCCACAAAATATAGAGAGGAATTCTGGTCACCACTGACGGTAAAAACATGGTCGCCATGAGTATGGAAAAAAGCACCTTCTTAAGAGGAAAATTGAACCGGGCAAATCCATATGCCACCAGAGAGCTGGTTATCAGGCAAAACAGTATCTTAGGTATTACAAAGCTGAATGTGTTTATAAAAAACGTGGTGAAAGTAAATTTCGTTCTGGTCTTCCATCCATCTATATAAGGCGTAAAGTCTATTCTTTTCGGTATGAAATTTATTGATGTAAATATCTCATTGTTGGTCTTAAAGGTAGCGCCCACAAGCCAGATGATGGGATAAATCATGACCAGAGCCACTGCCGTAAGTACGGTATATCTGATCACAGTATTTATTATGAACTTTTTTCTTCTGCGTCTTTCCACTTCACTGTTCAAAGTTGTCCGTGCCATATTACTCCCCCTTATCCGAATAAAATACCCAGCGGTCCTGGGTAGCAAATAACACTACCGTAACAGATACTATGATGAGAAACAATACCCAGCTGGCGGCGCTTGCATAACCCATATTGAAAAGCTGGAACGCATTGTCATATATAAACATTGAGGTCAGATAGGTAGAATTTAAAGGCCCCTTTTTCGTGATAAGATAAGGCCCGTTGAATTCCTGGAAAGCATTGACCAGCTGCATGACCAAATTGAAGAAAATCGTCGGTGTGATCAAAGGAATTGTGATTTTGAAAAACGAATAGGACTTAGTGGCTCCGTCCACGCTTGCGGCTTCGTATAAATCCTGAGGCACATCCTTAAGGGCCGCCAGAAATATGAGCATGGCGGAGCCAAACTGCCAGACCTTTAAAAGGACTATGACAGACATAGCGCCGGACCCGGAGGACAGCCATTTTACAGGCTCCATACCGAATAATCCGAGGAAATGGTTGACAAAGCCATCCTGCTGGAACAAAAAACGCCATAATACGGCCACCGCCACATTTCCGCCCAGAAGCGAGGGAATATAATACGCCGTCCGGTAGAAATTTATGGCTTTCAGTTTAAAATTCAGAATAAAAGCAATAAAAAGTGCAAATGCAAGCTGCAAAGGCACTGTGATTACTGTATATTTAAGTGTCTGCCTCAGCGTGCCTAAAAAGTCCTTGTCCTTAATCAGCTTGGCATAATTGGCAAGTCCTATGAAGTTCGGTTCCCGAACCAGGTTATCATCCGTGAAGCTGATAAAAAGCGCATTGATAAACGGGTACAATGTGAGAAAAATCATTCCGATTATCCATGGGAGAATATACAAAAGCCCGATCTTGCTGTTTTTCAAAAGAATTCCTCCTTGCATAATAATGATACAGCCGCTAAAAGCCATATAGGAATTTACCTAAAACCTTCCGGTTTGTCATTGCGGACCTCTGCAGACAGCGAAGAGGCCCGCAAGAACAAATGAGACAGCGGCTGATTTCCCGACCGGCAGTTATTATTTCTTCTTATTTCCCATATTCAGCTTTCAGCTTTGCAACCTGTGCAGATGCTTCTTCAAAGAATGCCTGTGCGGCTTCGTCTACAGTGCTTGCACCTAATTCATACTTTTCGTAGTTGCTCTCATAGGAGCTTGTAAATACGGCATCCTCAAAAATAGGGGAGTTATTGATAACCTCTGCCTGATCTGTGAAATCATAAGCCTGCTTTACGGCTCCCGTAATCTGCCCGTTGGCTTCAAGGGCAGCTTTCGCAGCTTTTGATGCTACCATACCTCTCGTTGATCCCATGAGCTTGGTGCCTTCCGGATCGTTTAAGATGTACTGCAAAAATTCTGCCGCCTCTTTGGGGTGCTTGGAGTTTTTGGAAATGGCAAATGTCAGTGACGGTTTTGCCATGGTTCCTTTAAATACCGCTCCGTCTATAACAGGAAGAGGCGCTACCACAAGCTCGTCTCCTTTATCTGAAAGTGTCTGTGCATTGGAAGCGATGCCGCCTGTCCACTCAAGCACTCCCAAATATCCTCCGTCAATATATTTGGCGTTCTGGGCGATGGATACGGGATCATTTCCTACATTTTCAAGATAAACCTGTCTGGAGCAGAATACATGAAGGTCTGCCAGCTCCTTATACCAGGTCATGGCTTCTTTGTAGTTTTCCACCGTATAATTCATATTTAAGTTTTCATCAAATTCACCCTTACCGGTTTTCTGCTGGAGATAATAAACAGCGGCAAAGCGGAAAGTCGGGCTTACGATTAAATAAGCATTGGGATTCTGTGCCGTAACGGCCTTGGCCGCTTCCTTGTAAGCTTCAAATGTAGACGGGATTTCCTTGATGCCCGCCCTCTCGAATGCAGATTTATTCAAATAAACGCCCAGAGTGTTCTGTCCGTAGGGGATGGCCTGCATCACGCCGCCGGTCTTTCCTGTCTCTAAAAATCCCGTATCATACTGGGAGAAATCAATGATATCTGAAACCTGGTCCAAATCATAGAAGCCGGTGCCGTCCGGACTGTATTTGATGAGCCACGGATAATTGACAGTCATGATATCGGCTTCCGTACCGCCAGCGTAACGGGTGGCAAAGGTCTCTTCCAGGTTACCGAAGCCGGAAGGCTCTCCTGTCACTTCAATTGAACCCGCATGTGCCGCATTGAATGCGTCAATGGCTTCCTGTGTCGCCTGATGGCGGTCGTCATTGCCCCACCAGGAAAAGCTGATCTTGGCCAGTTCACCGGACGGTGCTCCGTCGGTCTTTGATTCTCCGGCGTTCCCCGATGTTACAGCATCAGCCTGTGTTGAACCTCCTCCGCTGCTTCCGCATCCGGTGAAACTGACTGTTGCCGCTAAAACTGCTGCAAATACAGCTGAACTTCTCTTCCACTTTTTCATAATACTTTTTCCTTCCTTATTCTTTTTTATTTTCAGGGCCTGCAAGACCCCATGCCGCCATATGGGCAGTCAATACCATTTACAGCCGGCAGCTTTTAATCATAGATCTTTCTGCCATGGGCATCAGGGATTCCTGACTTGCGGTAAAAATAAGTATTGATCTGATCCCTCCAGTTAATTGCATTTTCTTTTTGTTTCTTAAGACGGTCTTTCACATTCCCGTAGCTTTCTTCATCTAAGAAAGGTTCCAGACTCTCCCACACTCTTTCGTACTGCTCCACTTTTTCCACTCCTGCAAAATGCGTGTCATATATATGCTGTATGACAGTCTTTCCAGAGCGTAGGATGTGGGTATAGGGCACATGATGGAAAAACAGAAGAAGCTCATCGGGACAGGAAGATAAATCTTCGTATTCCATGAATCTTTCATCTGAATACTGCCTCGTATATCCCGTGCCCCAGGCAGCCGAGCGTTCTCTGCCTACGCCGTTGCGGTCTGCATAATGATAGGTACCCCATCGGTCGTATTCATATCCGTCTACATCCACCCCGTAGTGAAAATTGGGCTTGCACATAAATCCCACTGCCAGAGGGCAGGTATAGTCCTCATAAACGCCCCGGGAAGTGGTAAGAATCTCCACGATCTTTTCCGCCTCTTCTCCGGGAAGGTCAAAGGTGAGATTTACCCATTCCCCGGCTATGGCTTCGGAGCTTAAGGAATTATCCCATACAAGCCTGCCGTATCCGTAGAGATTTGCCTGAGCCAGCTTGCTGCCCATCCAGTTGGAATCCATGCCTACGCCTACCACCGCCGCTATTCCTGACCGCCTGGGATCCGGAGAGTTCTTTTTAATCTCCCTCTTAATAAAAGCATCCTTTTCGTAGCGGGTGTCGAAATCCAGGGTTTCCTTCCACATGGGAATCAGATAGCAGATATCAATCTGATGCCCTGTATACTCCTGGGTGATCTGAAATTCCAGTATCTGGTTTGTCTTTTTAAGGGCCCCGAAAAGCGGGGAATTGGGCTCTCTGATCTGAAAATCTATGGGGCCGTTTTTGATCTGGAGAATGACATTGTCCTGGAATTTTCCGTCGTGTGCCATAAATATATCATAAGCGGCCCTGGCGCGGTCAAGGGATCTGTCTCTCCAGTCCTGTCCGCAATTATATACAAAACATCTCCAGATAACGATACCCCCAAAAGGGCTGACCGCCCGTGCCAGCATATTGGCACCATCTTCATGGGTCCTGTTATATGTAAATGGTCCCGGCTCTCCCTCGGAGTCCGCTTTTACGATGAGACCGCCAAACCCGGGGATCTCTTTGTATATGTCAGCTGCCGCTTTCTCCCACCATGCGGCGACTTCCGGCGCAAGAGGATCTGCCGTGTCAAGCCCGCCTACCATTATGGGTGCTGCGAAGTTAACAGCAAGAAAAGTCCCGATCCCATATTCGCTGAACACATCCGCTATTTTTTTGATTTCTTTTAAACTTTCGCTCTTTATAAAGAATGTCTCTTTCTTATGCACATTTACATTATTGATGGATACGGCATTAATGCCCGTACTTGCAAGCATTCTCCCATAGGAGCGGATGATCTCCATATCTCCTCTGAAGCGGTTGCTGTCATAATAGATGGAATCTCCCGCATAGCCTCTCTCAATGGAACCGTCGAAATTGTCCCAATGGTTTATCATGCGGATGCTCTGGTCCGGTTGGCTCTTCATGGGAAGCGCCTCTTTTGTGATCAAAATGCGGTGCAGACCGAATACTCCATAGAGAAGCCCTTTCTCAGCAGAAGCAGTTATTTCATAGCCTGTCTCCGTCCTCCTTATCTCATATCCGTCGCTGCCATCCTCACCTGTCATTGACAGTACCAAAGAAGATCCCGGATCATCCGATTGCTCCACGTTTTCAAACAGCAGGGGCAGCTCCCTCTCTATGGTCTTCATTATAGCACTGTCTCTTTTATTTTTGATATGATAAGCGGATATATCCGGCTGATGCACTTTCTTTTTCAGCCAGCACAGATCCCTTGCTTTTGACATCACTTAAGTTCCTCCTGATTTCCGCCTTCAGCCCTTTGAGCGGCTGCGTGGAAATTCTTTCCGTTTTCATTTATCCCTTTTTTATCATATAAAAGACTGTCCTTACCCAAAGGCAGACGGACCGTCGATTTCGTAAATCCGGATTGATAGATCGCCGTAATAACTTCAAGAGCCAGACGGCCCTCTGCGCTGTCTTCCGGATGTATTTCACCTTTTTCCATAAAGCGGAGAGCACGTTCTATCTGCGCTTCATGATTTTCCCACTCCGGCTCCGGGAGA
>JASGGP010000096.1:0-14096 GCA_047604985.1 Lacrimispora sp. | reverse complement strand
ACTTCTGAAATTTTTAACATCCTCTATGATTTCATGGGTCCTGGTTTCCCGCAGGGTAAATTCATATTCGTCATTTTCCTGTCTGGATACCAGATTGACAAAGGCATTGACTGCAAAGGCGTAGTGCTGGGTGGATATGGAGCAGATCCGTTTCACCGGTTTTTTGTCAAAATAATGCTGTTCCATTAAGTCTGTCTGCTCCAGCACCTGTCTGGCATAGGAGAGGAATTCACTTCCGTCCTGAGAAAGGGAGATGCCCCTTGAGGTCCTGTTAAAGATGGAAATTCCGAATTCCTGCTCTAAGTCCCTGACCGCATTGGACAGGCTGGGCTGGGTAATGTAGAGCTGTTTTGCCGCTTCGGATATGGAGCCCCATTGGACAATGGTAACAATATAGCGCAGCTGCTGCAAGGTCATAGAATCATTCCTCCCTGATATTTTCTTCGTTCTTGTATTCTACCATAAAATGATATAGTTTTAAACTATATCATATCACAATTTCCTGAAAGTCTTTCGTTGGTGGAAAATTTATCCATTCCCCTGTTTTTTTGAGAATTTAAGGTTTTTTTCAGATGGATGTGTTAAAATATACTAAGACATGATAAAGTTACCAGGGAACCAAAGGATTATGTTCTATAAAAGTGAAACAGGAGGGATCTATATGTTTAACCGCAATAAAATCATGGCTGTATTAGGCGCAGCAATTTTAGTTACGGCGCTTCCCTTTTCCTCGATGGCAGCAGAGACAAAAATCAGCAGCGTCTCTCTTTCAATTGATTCAGATATCGAGGCAGGAAGCAGCGAAAGTGACGTGGATGTCACCACCAGCTCCGGCAAATACAGCGTAGAGGACGTATCTGTAACAAATGAGCCCAGCGATGAGTGGGATGACGGGGATAAACCAAAGCTTAAGGTTACTGTAGAGGCCGCAGACGGTTATTATTTCGCCAGCGGATTTTCCAAAAGCAGCGTGAGCATCAGCGGCTCTGACGGCACGGTCACCTCTGTAAGCCGCAGCGACAGCTATGAGCTGCTTGTTTATATCACCCTGGATGCCCTGGATGACGATGGGGATTATGATCTGGATGTAGACGGCCTGGAATGGGATGAGTCAGACGGCGAGGCCAGCTGGAATGAAAGTGAGGATGCCAATAAATATGAGGTGAAGCTGTACCGCAATGACAGTGCAGTGACCTCCACATTTACCACCACGGATACCAGCTATGACTTTTCCGGCTATATAACAAAAAGCGGCGATTATACATTCATGGTACGGGGCGTATATAACTCGTCCAATAAAGGGAGCTGGGAAGAGTCCGATACCTGGGATGTGACCTCCAGCGAAGCAGATGATATCAGCTCAAACAGTACCTCAAATACTTCTTCCGGCCCTGGGGGCAGCAGCACAGGAGCATGGCTGAAAGACAGCATTGGCTGGTGGTACTGTAATGCGGACAGAAGCTATACGGTCAGCAACTGGCAGTACATTAGCAATGAATGGTATTATTTTAATGAAAAGGGATATATGGTAACAGGCTGGATTTACTGGAATGCAAAATGGTATTACTGCGGAGATGACGGAGCCATGTACTCCGGCAGCACCACACCGGACGGATATTACGTAGGCAGCGACGGAGCCTGGGACGGAGTATAACAGGTCTTGTATACTAGTACTTGACAGAGAGTCTGATTTCGCTTATTCTTTATGTATAAAATATTGATAGAATAAGTGAAAAGAGGTCATGGTATGCGGCTGACAGAACGGTTTTCCAAAGAGACAGGGCGGGAATATGCCCTTCGGATGTTAAAGGACAATATCATCCATCTTGATCTGGCTCCCGGAAGCATGCTGAGTGAAAATGAGCTTTCGTCGGAGATGCACCTGTCCCGGACTCCGGTACGGGAAGCCCTGATTGAGCTGTCGAAGGTCGGCATTGTGGAAATCTATCCCCAAAAGGGCAGCGTAGTGTCTTTTATTGATTACAAGCTGGTGGAGGAGGCCCGTTTTATGCGGAGCGTCTTAGAATGTGCAGTGGTTGACTTAGCCTGCAAGGCCGCGGAGGAAGAAGCGGTTGGGGAGCTAAAGGAAAATGTGAAGCTGCAGGAATTTTATCTGGAAAACCGCTCACCCCAGAAGCTTCTGGAGCTGGATAATGAATTTCACCGTCTGCTGTTTCATATAACCGGCAAGGATCAGATTTATCAGCTCATGGACAGCTTCACCATCCATTTTGACCGGATACGAAGCATGTCTCTTGCTGCGGTAAAGGATTTAAAGACGGTTTCAGACCATCAGGCCATTGTGGAAGCCATTGCTGCAAAAGACGGGGATGGGGCAAAACGGGAGATGGAGAAGCATCTGTCCAGATATAAAATAGATGAGGAAGCGCTGCGGAATGAGTATCCGGGATATTTTAAATAGCGGGCTTTGCCGGCAGCAGTAAAAGAAGCTATAAAGAAAAGGAAGCGTCAATGAAGGAATGCGACAGGCATTTTTCATTGACGCTTCCTTTATTTCAGTGGTTCTCTATAAAATGAAAAGTTTGTGCAGAATATATAAAAAATTTCCAAATATTTATAGAAAACGTTAATTGAACTACTAGTATACTAGATATATACTTATAAAGAAGAGTACAAAAAAATAAATCACAGATGGAGGTACCAGAACATGAAAATGATTATGCGTTGGTTCCCTTTTGGGGATGACAGCGTGACACTGAGTCAGATCCGCCAGACTCCGGGAGTGTCCGGCGTGGCGACCTGTCTGCCGAAGGTGCCTGTGGGAGAGGTCTGGCCCCTGGAAACCTTAAAGGCCCTGAAAGAGGAAATCGGAGCGGCCGGCCTTGAGATGGAAGTGATTGAAAGCGTAAACATTCACGAGGACATT
Organism: Lacrimispora sp.; assembly: GCA_047604985.1. Lineage (GTDB taxonomy): Bacteria > Bacillota > Clostridia > Lachnospirales > Lachnospiraceae > Lacrimispora. Next base: position 11,209 of record JASGGP010000096.1, on the reverse strand, counting down.
AAGAAAGGGCTTTCCACCAGAGACAAGTATATTGATGCCTATATCAGGACTTTGGAGCATTTGGGCCAGGTGGGCGTTAAATGTCTCTGCTACAATTTCATGCCGGTCATGGACTGGGCCAGAAGCGATCTCTCCCATTTAACAGAGGACGGAAGCTTTGTCATGGCCTACCGGCACGAGGAAGTGCTTAACATGAACCCGGAGAAGATGGCAAAGGCCATGGAGGGAAAGGCCAGAGGATATTCCCTGCCGGGCTGGGAGCCGGAGCGCCTTCACGCCATGGCCCAGGACATTGAGTTTTACCAGAGTATGACAAAAGAGCAGTATTGGGACAATATGAAGTATTTTCTGGATGCGGTCGTTCCCTATGCGGAAAAATACGATATCAAGATGGCCATTCATCCGGACGATCCGCCGTGGCCTCTTTACGGACTTCCCAAGGTCATTACCAATGCGGAAAATATCCGTACTTTCCTGGCTTTAAACAACAGCCCCTACAACGGACTGACCCTGTGCTCAGGAAGCCTGGGAAGCGATTTAAGCAATGATATTCCAGCCATGATGCGGGAATTCGGCGCCATGAAGCGCATTCATTTCGCCCATATCAGAAATGTGCGCCACGTATCGGAAAAAGATTTTGACGAAGCGGCCCATCTTTCCTCCTGTGGAGACTTAGATATGTTTGCCATTGTGGAAGCCCTATATGAATCCGGGTTTGAAGGCTATATCCGTCCGGACCACGGCAGGATGATCTGGGGAGAGCAGGCCCGGCCCGGATACGGCCTGTATGACCGCGCCATTGGGGCAAATTATCTGTTAGGTCTTTGGGAAGCCATTGATAAAACACATAAAAGAGGAAAATAGGAGGAATGGATTTATGAAGTTGAATCGGTCTTGTTTGACAAACAGAGATGCCTGGAGCCAGGCTTCGGTAAGGCTGCCGGAGTTTACTGGGATAAATGAGGTCAGCTGCAGAGCAGACGCCGGTATGGGTCCATTTCGGCGCGGGAAATATTTTCAGAGGGTTTATTGCCGTGCTGCAGCAGCGGCTTCTGGAACAGGGACTTGAGAAAGTGCAATTATTGCCGCCGATACCTTTGATTTTGATATTATTGATAAAATATATACCCCTTATGACAACATGACCATGATGGTCAGCCTAAAGCCCGACGGAGCCCTGGAAAAGGAAGTGGTGGCCAGTGTGGCAAAAGGCGTGAAAGCAAAGGTGGACGATGAAGCGGATTTCGGAAGCCTGGCAGCTGCATTTGAAAATCCGTCTCTTCAGATGGCAAGCTTTACGATTACGGAAAAGGGCTATGCTCTGACTGATTTCCGGGGAGACTTACTTCCTGTGGTTGAAAAGGATATGGCCCAGGGCCCGGAGAAGGCTTCCCATGCCATGAGCGTTGTAACGGCTCTCCTGCTGAAGCGGTACGGAGCAGGGGCTTTCCCTATTGCTCTGGTGAGCATGGATAACTGCAGCCATAACGGGGAAAAGCTGAGAGAAAGCGTGGTGGCCATTGCCAGGGCGTGGAAGGAAAAGGGCTTTGCGCCTGAGGCCTTTCTTGCCTGGGTAGAGGATGAGGAAAAGGTTTCTTTCCCATGGTCCATGATCGACAAGATCACCCCAAGGCCAGCCCAGGTGGTGCAAAAGGCTCTGGAAGAAGCCGGCATCGAGGATATGGCTCCCATTATAACCGGCAAAAATACGTATATAGCCCCCTTTGTCAATGCGGAGGTTCCCCAGTATCTGGTGGTCGAGGACCGTTTCCCCAATGGACGGCCGGCTCTTGAAAAAGCCGGTGTATACATGACGGACCGGGATACGGTGAACCGGACGGAGAGAATGAAGGTGACCACCTGTTTAAATCCTCTTCATACGGCTCTTGCAGTGTTTGGCTGCCTTCTGGGTTATGACAGCATTGCAGCTGAAATGAAAAACGGGGATTTAAAAGCCCTTGTGGAGCAGATCGGCTACAGGGAAGGCCTGCCGGTGGTTACAGATCCGGGAATCTTAAGCCCTATGGATTTTATCCGGGAAGTCATTGAATACAGGCTGCCCAATCCCTTTATACCGGATACACCCCAGAGAATTGCCACAGATACCAGCCAGAAGATCCCCATCCGTTTCGGAGAGACCATAAAGTCCTACTTAACCGATGAAAAGCTGGATGTGAACAGCCTGACCGCCATACCCCTGGCAATTGCAGGCTGGCTCCGTTATCTGCTGGGCGTGGATGATAAAGGAGAAGCAATGGAAATCAGCAGCGATCCTATGCTGGAAGAGTTAAAGAAGCAGCTGAAAGGAATCCGGTTTGGAGAAGCCCTTGAGGAAAGGGAAGCGCTGACGGAGATTCTGTCCAATCCTGTGCTTTTTGGAACAGATCTGGTGACAGCCGGTTTGGCCCATAAGATTGAGGAAATGTTCTGCGAAATGCTGGAAGGCCCGGGAGCGGTGGAGAAAACCCTGCACAAGTATGTAAGCTGAGACCTTCTTTATTGAAATCCCCTGTCTGTCATGTTAAAATAAAGCATAGGAAAAACAAAAGGACAGAAAGGCGGAAGCAGCCATGAATATACAGATTTTCGGAACGAAAAAATGCTTTGATACAAAAAAGGCGGAACGCTACTTCAAGGAACGGGGCGTAAAATACCAGTTCATTGACATGAAAGAAAAGGGAATGAGCAAGGGTGAGTACAATGGAGTGAAGCAGGCAGTGGGCGGCTTGGACGCCATGCTGGATGAAAGCTGCCGCGACCAGGATGCCCTGGCCCTGATTAAGTATATCGCAAAAGAGGACAGGGACGAAAAGGTCTTAGAGAATCAGAGAGTGCTGAAAACCCCTATTGTCAGGAACGGGAAGCAGGCCACGGTAGGATACCGGCCTGAGATATGGAAAGAATGGAATTAGCCGGAAAAGGCTTCAATAAAGTGTGTAAACCACCGATACCGGCGGATTACACACTTTACCTTTTTCATAGCTTATCCCGATGCTCTTGACATTGACAGAAAAATTACTTAGAATTAAATAAATAATTAGATAAGGAGATGATGTGGTGAGGAAACCGGAAAAAGGCCAGAGATGGGTATTTAATGAGGAAATAGAAGGAGAACAGACGGCAGACGGAGTAGTAAGAAAGCTTCTTGCTTACTGCGATGGGCTGATGTGTGTGGAAAACCATTTTGAAAAAGGGGCAGTGGGAGCGCTTCACAGCCATCCCCACACCCAGATTACTTACGTTGCAGGCGGAAAATTTGAATTCACCATCGGGGATGAGAAAAAGATCGTGGAAACGGGAGACACCCTTTTAAAACAGGATGGCGTCATCCACGGCTGCCTGTGTCTGGAAAAAGGGATTTTGGTTGACTTCTTTACGCCTATGAGAGAAGATTTTCTATAAATATTGATAAAACATATAAGGAGGATAAAGAATGAGAATCGCATTAATAAATGAAAACAGCCAGGCGGCAAAGAACGGGATGATTTACAATGCACTGAAAAAGGTGGTAGAGCCCATGGGCCATGAGGTGGTCAATTACGGGATGTACAGCGCCGAGGATGAGGAACAGCTCACCTATGTGCAGATCGGCATCCTGGCGGCAGTTCTGTTAAATTCCAAGGCGGCCGATTATGTGATTACGGGATGCGGTACAGGAGAAGGTGCCATGCTGGCATGCAACTCTTTCCCCGGCGTGATCTGCGGACATGTAGAGGATGCCTTAGATGCCTATACCTTTGCCCAGATCAATGACGGAAACGCCATTGCCATTCCATTTGCCAAGGGATTTGGCTGGGGCGGTGACTTGAACCTGGAATACATATTCGAAAAGCTGTTTGTGGAAGAAAGCGGCCAGGGTTATCCCAGGGAGAGAGCGGTTCCCGAAAAGAGGAACAAGCAGATTCTTGACGAGGTGAAAAAGGAGACCTACCGCGACTTAGGAACCATTCTGCCTTCTCTGGATCAGGAGCTTGTAAGGGGAGCTCTTTCCACAAGGGGCTTTGAGGAATATTTCTTTAAGGATTGCCGTGATGAAGACCTTGCAGATACGGTCAGAAAGGTTTTAGGCCAATAAAAATGTGTTTCATAAATCTGTTGATAAAGACAGCAGAATATGCTATAAAATAAATACAGATATAAATACAGATAAACAGGAGGTAAGAGGAATGGCAAAATATGTGTGTCAAGCATGCGGATATGTATATGACCCGGAACTGGGTGATCCGGATTCCGGCGTTGAGCCGGGAACTGCATTTGAGGATCTTCCGGAGGATTGGGTCTGCCCCCTTTGCGGAGCCGGTAAGGATTTATTTGAAGAAGCGTAGTGCGAAAACCTTCAAGCCGTTGGCAAGTAATTGCCCGGTTTGAAGGTTTTTTAATTTGCGCGGGTGACGAGCCGGGCATAAATGCTTGTATGTTCATTTGGCGGCTGCCGCCATAAGGGGCAAAACCCGCAGAGCGTGTTTTGTCTCGTTACAGGCTGGTAAACCGCTCAAAAAGTCTGTTGACCTCGATCTGGCCGTACCCCCATACGTTGTTGGGATATGTAAAGGAGCTGCTTCGGGTAGCACCGCTGATTAAAAGACGGTTGACGTCGTTTCCGGTCATCCGCGGATAATTTCCCTTGACAACAGCCCATTCAAAGACCATGGCAACAATACCTGCGGCCTGGGCCGCGGCGGCTCCGGTGCCGGTGGCAGTCCCGTACAGACCTCCGGGGACTGCACAGGGGATCTGGAAACCGGGAGCTGCAATATCGGGCTTTATCTCGCCGGTTCTTGTATAGCCTCTGCTGGATTCCGTCATAATGCTGTCGTTGAGCTGGTTATAGGCGGTGACGGTCAGCTGATGTCTTCCGTTTCCCGGAGAGGTAATGGTGGTATCCGGATTCGAATTGAGAAAAAATGTTTCATTGGAAAGCAGATCTCCGGCAGGAAGCCAGGCATGGAAAGAAAAAGGTTCATTTTCCGGGTTCTGGAGACGCAGATACCAGACACCGGGAAGGGGATTGTTAAAACGCAGCAAAATCAGCTGATCCCCGCTTTCCTCCTCAAAAATAGTGTTGTTCACGTAAATGGTGGTCTGGTTGAAAATGAAATTAAACCTTCTGCACTGTCCAAGGGCGGAGAAAATCGGCTGGGTGGATTCACGGTTTGGAGAAGAGATATCAATGGAAAGTCTTGCCGGAGAATAAGACCAGATTTCCATGGAGAAACGGCTGTCCTGATTCCCTACCCTCAGTTCCACATCATTGTAATAAGGAGCAAGAAGGGTGGAGTTAAAATAATGCCTCTGCCGGTTGCCCTCATTGCCAGCCGATACGGAAACAGCGGTTCCCGGCAGCAGGGATAAGTAGTCCAAATAATTGCTTAAGGCGCCTTTTCCGTCATGGCCGCCCTGGTTGCTTGCCATGGCAAAGCATATGGAAAGGGGGCGGTTAAAGTTGGCGGCCACCGTGATGGCATAGCGGACAGCGAGTATAAAATCGGACTCCTGATAGCATAGGGCATTTGGCGGAGCGAAATGGATATCCTTTAGGATTGGCTTTGCCTCTTTCAGCTTGATTACCACCAGCTCGGCCTGGGGGACGACGCCGCTGAAAGATCCGTCTTCGTTGGGGGTACCTGCCATAATGCTGGCTATGGCGGTCCCGTGGCCTACCGTATCGGTGGTGGGGACGACGGAAAGAGGGTTTTCCGCATTTAAAGCTTCATTGATCTGTTCCTTGCTGTATTCCGAGCCAAAAGTAAAATCAGTGGGTATGGTTCCGCTTTGTTCTGTCTGATCCCAGATGGTAAGAATCCGGGTTGATCCGTCACTGTAACGGAATGCAGGATGCTGATAATCAATGCCTGTATCCATGACAGCCACCAGGACCCCCTGCCCGGCCAGGGCCAGAGCGGGATTTTGCTGGACAGTCGTAACGCCGGATTTTTCCAGGGCAACGGTGGAGGTAGGGGTATAGAGGGAAGGAAAGCTGCTGTAAATAAAACGGCCTAAATCACAGGGATTTGTGGTTGTAACCGGGACATGAAGCAGGGACTGCCTTCTGCTTAAATAAGTGATGTTGTCGCCGGTATCATAGGACGGAACTAAAATATTGTTGATGATCAGATCGTAATATCCATTATCCAGTATTTTTAACAAAATCAACCCTCCCTGTTTGTTTTGAACAAAGCATACAATATATTTTATGCTCCAGGGTCTCTGTTATGAGTTTCAGTTGACGTTTGTGCCTGTGCATTTACCTGCTTTCTGCAGATATTCTATAATGCCTCTGGCATCGGCCTCTCCCAGGGCCTTATATTGCTCCTCTGTGGATAAAAACAGGGTTAAGTCGCTTAAATCATTTAGAAAGCCGTGCTCAACGATGAAGCCGCGCAGACCGTACATCTGGGAATATCGGGGAATTGCGTAATAATCGGCCTGGCTTCCGTCAGGATACAAGGTTCCTGCCTGAGAGTCACGGAGCAGCAGCCCCCGGTTATAGATTCCCAGGGAATTCAGCTGGTTTAAAATTGCATTGGCGGCTTCCTGGGACTGGAGGGCAAGGCTGTTGTTATACCGGCCGATTCTGGGAGGCAAGGCACTTACGCCGTAGGCATTTGTAAGGGTTCCGTTGCCTGGGGCGGAATCTACGTGCTGGCTTACGAATAAGTCCGCATGAACAGAAGCTGCAAAAGAGGCCCGCTGTTCCAGGGAAAGGTTTTCCTCCGGGCTGTTCTTTGTTAAATAAACTGTATATTTAGAGTTCTGTTCCAGATACTGCTTTGTATAGGAGGCGATTTTCATGGTAATCTCATCTTCATAATAGGTGGTTCCGTTGTATTCAAAGCTGCAGCCGGAATAATGACCGTCCACTTTCCCGTGGCCCGGGTCTAAAACCACGACGCAGCTGGAACTTTTCCCCATACCCGGTCCGATCTCTGGAGCAGCGGTTTTTGTAACCGGCGGGGCAAAGGCGGGCCCGCTTTCCTCCTCTGCCCATGCGGCAGAAACGGCTGCTGCGGAAATAAGGGAAGCCAGCAAAACAGCCCTGGCTGCGGCCGGTAAAAGCTTCTTGATTTTTGTCATGATGAATCCTCCTGAGTAATGGCATTTTGTCCCATATTATATCATTTTTTGACAGGACCTGCAAATGGTTTTATAATAAAACAAACGGATGAAGAAAAGCAAAAGAGGAGACGTCATTTATGAAATACTATTTCGCCCCCATGGAGGGAATTACCGGCTATATTTACAGAAACGCCCACCGAAAGTACTTTAAGCAGGTGGATATGTATTTTACCCCTTTTATCGTACCGACCCAGAACCGGAAGTTTTCTTCCAGGGAAAAAAATGATTTTCTTCCCGAACATAATGAGAGCCTTTCCTTGGTTCCCCAGATCCTCACCAATAAGGCCGAGGATTTTATATGGGCGGCAAAGGAGCTGAAGGAATACGGATATGATACGGTCAATTTAAATCTGGGCTGCCCTTCCGCCACCGTTGTATCCAAGGGGAAAGGGTCAGGTTTTCTTGGAGAGCCTGACATGCTGGATCATTTTTTTGAACAGGTTTTTTCGTCTCTGGACATGGAAGTTTCGGTAAAGACCAGGCTTGGGAAGGACAACCCCGAGGAATTTTACCGGCTTATGGAGATTTATAATAAATACCCAATGAAGGAGCTTATCATTCATCCGCGGGTTCAGAAAGACTTTTATAAAAATAAGCCTAATCTGGAAATGTTTGAAAAGGCGGTTTCCTTAAGTAAGAATCCCCTGTGCTATAATGGGAATCTGTTTTCCGCAGAAGCTTCCAGAAGCTTTGCTGTTGCATTCCCGTCTGTGGACCAGGTGATGATGGGAAGAGGGCTGGTGGCAAATCCCGGCCTGGCAGAGGAGATAAAGACAGGAGAGAGGCTGGAAAAGCAGAGGTTAAAGGCATTCCATGACGAGATCCTTGCAGGATATGAACAGACTATATCAGGGGACCGCAACGTGCTTTTTAAGATGAAAGAATTGTGGGCCTATATGGTTCAGCTCTTTGACTGCGGGGAAAAGCAGGTAAAAAAGATACGAAAATCCCAGCATTTAACCGACTACCGCTGCGCCGTGGACAGCCTGTTCCGGGAGGTGGATTTAAAAGGGGAATATGATGATATCTCTTTCTGAATGGAGCGTTTGTTCTTCTTTTTAGCAGCCACTTTTAAAGGATTTTACGTAAATATAGTATTTATATGGTTGTAATTTACCATATGTTGTGGTATATTTTCACTTGTAAGATTTAATAACAGTTATTGATATTAGTATATAAACAGTGAAACGGCGGTAATCAACCATGGACAAGAAGAATAATTACCAGATCATTTTAAAATATTTTGAAGAAGTGCCGGAGATGGAAGCGGTCTTAAAGGGAATCCGGAAAGAGTGGAATTCTGAGCCATATCATCTGGACAGGCTTTCCATTAAGTTTGCGTCATTTTGTAAAAAGGAAATGAGCCTTGGGCAGCGGTTTGGAGCGCTCATCCAGGCGGCGGTGGAGCTGACCACCCAGGAGGCGCCCGGCTGGGAATATATCGGAGCAAGGCTTTTGATGCTGCGCTTTGAAACAAGCCTGAGAGAAGAGCTTGCCCGGCAGCAGATCGGAAGCTTCTATGAAAAGGTCCGTTTTCTGACAGAGGAAAAGCTCTACGGAGATTACATCCTGGAGAATTATACAAAAGAGGAAATCGACGGATACGAGGCCTATATAGACCGGACAAGAAACCACCTTTTCAATTATTCAGGCCTGGAACTGCTTCTGAGCCGGTACGTTATCCGCAGCCGCAAAGGTGTGCCCTTGGAAACGCCCCAGGAAATGTTTTTGGGAATTGCCATGCACCTGGCTATGCTGGAACGGTCGGACAGGGATGGCTGGGTGAAGCGCTTTTACGATATGCTAAGCACCTTAAAAGTAACCATGGCTACACCCACCCTTTCCAATGCAAGAAAACCCTATCACCAGCTTTCTTCCTGTTTCATTGACACTGTGCCGGATAGCCTGGATGGAATTTACCGCAGCATTGACAGCTTTGCAAAGGTCAGTAAATTCGGCGGCGGAATGGGGCTTTATTTTGGAAAGGTCCGTGCGGCAGGAAGTCCCATCCGGGGCTTTAAGGGAGCGGCAGGAGGTGTTATCCGCTGGATCAAGCTGGCCAATGATACGGCTGTGGCTGTAGACCAGCTGGGAGTGCGCCAGGGAGCTGTGGCGGTTTATTTAGATGTCTGGCATAAGGATCTGCCGGAATTTCTGGCACTTAAGACCAATAATGGAGATGACCGGATGAAGGCCCACGATGTATTTCCTCGGTCTGCTATCCCGATCTATTCTGGAAGCAGGCAAGGGAAAACATAGAAGGAGACTGGTATCTCATGTGTCCTCATGAAATCCAGTCCGTTAAGGGCTGGGCTCTGGAAGATTCCTACGGCGCTTTGTGGGAAACCCGTTATAAGGACTGTGTAAATGACAGCCGGATTTCCAAGCGGATTGTTCCCATTAAGGAGCTCATCCGCCTGATCTTAAAAAGCGCGGTGGAGACAGGAACTCCTTTCGCCTTTAACCGGGATATTGTAAATGAAGCGAATCCCAACAGCCACAGAGGCGTCATCTACTGCAGCAACCTCTGCACGGAAATCGCCCAGAACATGAGCTCTGTGGAACAGGTGGAGCAGCAGATTAAAACAGTGGACGGGGAAACTGTGGTGGTCACGGTCACAAGGCCAGGTGATTTTGTGGTCTGCAACCTTGCCAGCCTTTCCCTGGGGAAAATAGACTTAAGGGATCCAAATGAGCTAAGGGACCTTACCCGAAGTGCCATACGGGCGCTGGACAATGTGATTGATTTAAATTTCTTCCCGGTCCCCTATGCGGAAATCACCAATTTCCGTTACCGCCCGGTGGGGCTTGGAGTGAGCGGCTACCATCATATGCTTGCGAAGAACGGTATTACCTGGGAATCAGAAGAGCATCTGGAATTTGCGGACCGCGTATTTGAAGCGATCAATTATGCTGCCATAGAGGCCAGCTGTGATTTTGCACAGGAAAAGGGCTGCTATGAGCTATATGAGGGAAGCGGCTGGCAGACGGGATCGTATTTTGAAAAAAGGGGATATGATTCCAAGGAATGGAAGCGCCTCCGTGAAAAGGTGGCATCCGCTGGTATGAGAAACGGCTGGCTCCTTGCCATAGCGCCCACCAGCAGCACCAGCATGATCGCCGGGACCACTGCCGGGCTGGACCCCGTCATGAACCGGTATTATCTGGAAGAAAAGAAGAACGGCCTGGTGCCCCGGGTGGCCCCGGACTTATCGCCGGAAACCTCTGGAAATATAAAAACGCCCATTATATCGATCAAAGGTGGTCTGTCCGTGCGGCAGGCATCCGCCAGCGCCATATTGACCAGGCCCAGAGCATGAATCTTTATATAACCAATGACTACACCCTGCGCCAGGTGCTGGAGCTCTATATACTGGCCTGGGAACAGGGCGTGAAAACCATTTATTATGTCCGTTCCAAAAGCCTGGAAGTGGATGAGTGCGAGGCATGTTCCAGCTGAGAATCCGGTTGGTGTGAGATGATAATAAGAAGGATGGAGGAAACCATGGAGCAACTGAAAAAAAGACCTCTTTTTAACCCGGACGGGGCAATTGAGGTGAGAGAACGGCGGATGATTAATGGAAATACGACCAATCTCAACGATTTTAACCATATGAAATACACCTGGGTCAGTGACTGGTACCGCCAGGCCATGAATAATTTCTGGATACCGGAGGAAATCAACCTGGGCAGGGACCAGAAGGATTATCCCCTTTTAAGCCCTCCGGAACGGAGAGCCTTTGATAAGATTCTGTCATTTCTGGTATTTTTAGACAGCATCCAGACGGCAAATCTGCCTGCCATCGGGGAATATGTGACTGCCAATGAGATCAACCTCTGCCTGTCCATCCAGACCTTTCAGGAAGCGGTTCACAGTCAGAGCTACAGTTATATGTTAGATACCATCTGCGAGCCCCAGACCAGGAATGAGGTGCTGTACCAGTGGAAGAGCGACCCCTACCTTCTGGCGAGAAATACCTTTATCGGGAATCTGTATAATGAATTCCAAACAGATAAAAGCGCATTTGCATTTATGAAGACAGTTGTGGCTAATTTCATCCTGGAAGGTGTTTATTTCTACAGCGGCTTCATG
>JASGGP010000095.1:0-14199 GCA_047604985.1 Lacrimispora sp. | reverse complement strand
ATTCATAATCATGGTTGCATAGGCACCGCTGCCTGTCACCGTCCCTGTGGAAGATCCCGAGGAAGAGCCGGAAGAAGACGGACCCGAAAGATTGGCTCCCGGCCCGTATTCCATGAGCACCTGAGGATTTTTAGGCGTAATGGAAGCATGAGGGCTTTCCAGGCTCACATTGCCGGAACCCGCCCCGTCCGGAGCATTTCCGTCTGAGGAGGCGCCTTCCGTAGAGGAAGCCCCGGTAGTAGGGCTTATTGCCGCTCCCGGCCCGATGACCGTTCCGCCGCCGGAGCTGTCCGGAGCTCCGCTTCCGGAAGAACCGTTTTCGGAAGAACTGCTTCCTGAAGAGCTGTCTTTTATGGTCTGACCGGATAAGAACGTTCCGTTTACCATGGTCTGAAGCCCTTCCACGGTCTGTTTTGTGCTGTCATATGTATGGGTCAGAAACTGGAATACATTTGTTTCATCCAAAAAGTTTCTTGGGTCCATATAGTATTTAACGATTTCCGGGGAAGCAGTTACCCAGGAGCTTCCATCATATCCGACCCAGGTACTGGTATCCCAGTTAAAAGCTCCCTCTTCCGTGGATTTCCAGGAAGACATGCTGCTGGCTGCCACCAGGGTCTTTCCAACCTGGCTCTCCTCTTTCACTGCCGTATTCCAGTCCAGGTTCGTATTCTGGGCGCGGAACACCCACTTAGGATACTGAGCGTGAAGAGCCCGGAGCCTGATCTTATAGCTCTCCGGAAAGCCTTCCGCCTGGAGCTTTGTCTCAAAATCCGCATCATTGGTATAGGATGCAGGAAATTTTATATAGCTCTTGGAAACATAGCCGGTCACCGTCTGTCCGTTGGAATTGGAAAAACGGATCTGGTACCACAAAGCCCCGTCCGACGCATTTTTCTCGTCAATGACTGTGACGGAGGCCCCATTTGTTAATTTTGTAACAGCAGAATAGGTAGTACCCGGACCGCTTCTCACATTCAGCGAAGTAGCATTCACCGTCGCAGACTTTTCCGTATACGCATATGCATTTATGTATGGTGAAACGGCTCCCATGTAAGAATCCATGACCAGGACGCTGGCCAGGATGGCGGCCATCTTACGAGCCTTACTGTATTTTTTCATCTGTCTCTCCCACATTGACTCTTGTATTTTAAATTTCCAGTTATATGTAAATCATACATTTATTTATTATAATGACAAATGATACCATGTGTCAACCGAATCAGGTAAAGTTCAGGTAAATGGAAATATTTGTAAGAAAATCTTTAAACTTCTTTACAGGCAGGATCCCTGATATACAAGAAAGTCTCCTGCCTGCTGCTGCCGCAGTGCGGTCCCCCGGAGGGTTTTTATGGTAAAAGACAAACTTTCCGATACCATAAAAAAGGGGCTGTCGCACCAGATAATTAAAGTCATCTGTGCGCAGCTCCTTTTATATATTTTTTAAATGGAGTTCATCCCTTATAAATCCAGTTGCATATATACTGCCGTAAAAGCAGGATTGTCATTATAGCGTTCAATATCATAAAATCCGTATTGCCGGTAAATCCTGATTGCGCTGTCCATAAAAGGAAAGGTATCCAGCCGTATGTGCTTATATCCTATTAACTTTGCATCATTAATGACTTGGTCAATCAAGATCCTGCCAACGCCCTTTCCCCGATGGCCGGGCCTGACATACAGACGTTTTATTTCACAGTAGATATTGTTTGTTTGCTTCAATGCAACGCAGCCGGCGGCGCGATTTCCCCAATAAGCAAGATATAAGCGGCCATAGGGCAAACCGTACTTTTCTTTTAAATCCAGCACCTCGTTGCTGTAATGCTGTGAGTCAAGACAGCGTTTCACATCATCACCTTGTTTGAGAATCATATCCGTATATTCAGTAAATAATTGCAAAACTTCTTGCTGCCTGTCGTATGCCGGTACTAATTTTACTTCCACCTCTATGCCTCCAAATAAAGTTCATTTTTTAAATCATAAGAAATTTTATCATAAAAATGCAGAGCTGCATATGGATTTCGTTCATAATGAATTGCTGACAGAAGAAGCTGATTTTATCTGCGGCTGTTGTAGTCAGGACCATTATTGGGAAGAATCCTTATAGTTTTAAAAATGGATATTGACAAATTGAAAATACCACTGTATCATTGTATTAACATATTAGTACAACAATACAAAAGGAGGCAGTACCATGATCTGGAAACTGACTGATGACCGGCCAATCTGGATTCAGCTTGTTGATCAGCTGACTTTACACATTGTGTCCGGCGTGTATGAATCCGGCGCGGCTGTGCCAACAGTGCGTGCCCTGGCCAGCGAGGCGGGTGTAAACCCAAACACCATGCAGCGTGCCCTGGCAGAGCTGGAAAACAGAAAGCTTGTAGAAACGCGCCGCACAGCAGGACGGACCGTTACAGAGGATCTGTCACTTATCCGCAGCGTGAGGGAAAAACTTGCCTATGGGCGAATGGAAGAATTTCTTGCCTCCATGCGTGCCCTGGGCTACACCGATGAACAAACCCGGGAACTGCTTGCAGGTTGGAATAAAAAGGAGGAACATGTATGAACCAGGAACTTATCACTGCCCAAGGCCTGACTAAGAATTACGGAACAAAGCCGGCGCTTGACCATATTGATCTGACGGTTGGCCGTGGCCGTATTGTAGGACTTCTGGGCCCAAACGGCTCGGGCAAGACTACCTTTATCAAGCTTTTGTGCGGACTCTTACAGCCCACCTCCGGCACATTGGAAATAAACGGCATTGCACCAGGCGTGGAAACAAAGTCAATCATTTCCTATCTGCCGGACCGCATGTATTTTGCCGATTGGATGAGAGCTTGCGACCTGACCGGTTTCTTTGATGATTTTTATGGGGATTTTGACCGGGCAAAGGCAGACGAAATGTTTTCAGCCCTTGGCATCCAGCCAAATGACCGGCTTAAGACCATGTCTAAGGGTACCAAGGAAAAGGTGCAGCTTGCTGTCATCATGAGCCGCAAGGCACAGCTTTATCTCCTTGATGAGCCCATTGGCGGCGTTGACCCGGCAGCCCGTGACTTCATTCTGAACACGATTCTGACCAATTATAACGAGGATGGCACTGTCATGCTGTCCACCCACCTGATTTCCGACATTGAGCGCGTATTGGATGAAGCCATTTTTCTGCAAAACGGCAAGGTTGTACGCCACGATACCGTGGATAACATCCGGGAACAGGAAAACAAGTCGGTGGACCAGCTGTTCCGCGAAATCTTCGCCTACGGCAGGTAAAAAAGGAGGAAATAAGATGTTTGGCAAACTTTGCAAATACGAATTCAAATCCATTGTGCGCACGCTGGTGCCGATTTATCTGGCAGTTATCGCCATTTCCATTCTCAATGCATTTATGGGAATGGGTTCGCTGTTCAATGGTTATTATGACGGACTGATGTTTGGTTTGAGTTTTGGCCACGGCCTTTTGAACCTGATTCAGATAATTTCCGTAAGTGCCTATTTCGGCCTTTTGGTTGCGCTGAGTGTACTGACACTGATCATTGTCATTCAACGGTTTTACAAGGGGCTTTTATGCGATGAAGGCTATTTGATGTTCACTCTGCCGGTAAAGCCCTGGCAGCTGATCGCAGCAAAAGGGCTGGTGGCATTTGTAATGTCCGTGGCCAGTCTCCTGACGGCATTGGTATCCATTTTTATTCTGATACTGGGTACAGCAGGTCCTGCCAAGGTTTTTACAGCACTTGCGGATCCTGAAATCTGGACTGCTGTCAACCAGGGGATTTCTCTGGTTCCATCCTGGCCCCTGCTTGTATTTGAACTGATTATTCTGACCATTGTCAGCGGACTGGTAAATCTTTATCACATATACTTTTCCATGGCCCTGGGTCATCTGACAAACAGGCACCGGATCTTGATGTCCGTTGTTGCCTTTATTGGAATATCCTTGTTTTTCAGCTTTATCAACGGCTTGGCAATGATCATAATGGGAAATATACCGTATTTTAAATCACTCTTCAACATAATTGATACAATGCCTGACGCACAGGGAATTGCCCTTGTTATGCACCTGATCTTTATTGGTTCCGCTGTATACAACGCTATTCTTCTTGCCATTTTCTTTTTCGGCACTGAGCGTATCCTGTCCAAGCGGCTAAACTTAGAGTAATTATTCAAAAAACTGGTAAAGCAATCATAATAACGAGGAATGCGGGGGCCGCCGCACTAATTAATTAGTGCGGCAGCCCTCAGTTTTTTCGGTTACACCGGATAAGCTTTATTCTCTTTATCTGCAATAGCGGTCCACGCCGGTCTGCTGCGCAGCCCGGTACTGAAGAATTCTTTAGCAACTGACGGGAACAGGGCGTAGGACAGCACATCCTCATCCTGCTGCTTCCACTGGGCGCATTCTTTTTCAAACTGGGGAAGCTGGGGCGGAATCAAATCTGCCGGACGGCAGGTGATAGGCGTCTCGTCTCCGATGATCTTCTTCTGAACCTCCGGGTTAAAGGGCTTTACCGTGGCTCCGAACTCGCCCATGAAAATCTTCTTCGTTTCCTTTGTCACCATCTTATAGCGTTCTCCGCTGATCACATTCAACACTGCCTGACTTCCCACGATCTGAGAAGAAGGGGTAACCAGAGGCGGCTCGCCGAAATCTTTTCTCACCCGGGAATCTCCTGAAGAACCTCCATATATTTGTTTCCTGTCCTGCTTCCTTTAACTGGCTCACCAGGTTGGAAAGCATTCCGCCGGGCACCTGATACTGAAGGGTCTTGATATCCACGCCCAGCACCTTGGGATTTAAAAGGCCGCTCTTTAATGCCTCTTCCCTTATGGGCTGGAAATGCACAGATTTCCGCCAGAAGATTCTGGTCAAAGCCCGTATCATAAGGGGTTCCCCGGAAAGCTCTACGATGACCTCTGTGGCAGGCTGGCTGGTTCCCAGAGCCAGAGGCGACATTGCGGTATCAATGATATCGCAGCCCGCTTCCACGGCCTTTAAATAAGTCATGGAGGCAACGCCTGAGGTATAATGGGTGTGCAGCTCCACGGGGAGCTTTGTGGATTCCTTTAGGGCCCGGACCAGCTCGTCAGCCTTATAAGGCGTTAAAAGCCCCGCCATATCCTTGATGCAGAGGGAGTCAGCACCCATGTCCTCAATTCTGGCTGCAATGTCCTTCCAGTAATCCAGGGTATAAGCATCTCCCAGAGTGTAGCACAGTGCCACCTGTGCATGGCCCTTTTCCTTATTACATGCAGTTACGGCAGTCTGTAAGTTGCGGATATCATTGAAGCAGTCAAAAATACGGATGATATCTATACCGTTTGCCAGAGACTTCTGGACAAAGTACTCTACCACATCATCGGCGTAATGGTTATAGCCCAGAATGTTCTGTCCGCGGAACAGCATCTGCAGCTTTGTGTTTTTAAAACCGTCCCTCAACTTTCTCAGCCTCATCCAGGGATCTTCTTTCAAGAAACGGAGACATGCGTCAAAGGTGGCGCCGCCCCAGCATTCTACTGCGTGGTAACCAACCTGGTCCATCTTCCCCACAATGGGAAGCATCTGATCGGTTGTCATTCTTGTAGCGAGCAAAGACTGGTGAGCGTCCCGGAGAACGGTTTCCACAATCTTAACAGGCTTTTTTTCAATATCTGCCATTGTCTTACCTCCTGGTCATCGTTATTTTACGGGAATGCCGTCACAGGCCGGCGGCTTCCCTCTGTTTCATGTTAATTTAATGTAGCCAATAACGTGCCTGATACTACGGAATCACCGGAGGCAACGTGAATGCCTGCCACAACTCCGTCGGATGGCGTTACGATTTCATTTTCCATCTTCATGGCTTCAAGGATGACAAGAACATCACCCTTCTTTACGGCCTGCCCTGGGCTGACCTTAACATCGAGGATCTTGCCTGGCATGGGAGCCTCTATCCTTTCGGAGCCTTCTGTTCCGGAGGAAGAGGCCTTTGGTGCGGGAGCCGCTGCCGGGGCAGGCGCTGCTGGAGCTGGAGCCGCTGCTGCCGGAGCTGGAACAGGGGCTGCTGCCGGAGCTGCTGCTCTCGGAGCCGGCGCTGCTGCCGGGCTTGATGATGTCTTTTCTTCTACGGTTACGTCATAAACATTCCCATTCACTGTAATTGTATAATTTTTCATGATGATAATCCTCCTGATTGATTAAGCGTTTTTCCATTTCCCGGCCGGTGCGCGTCTGATCGAACGGACGACCAGATCATTTGGCGAGGTTCCTGTGGATGCTGCGATTGCAGCGGTAATAACTGCTACAAGTTCCAGATCTTCTGAAAGATTTCTTTCCTCTTCCCTTTCCCCGGTCTGGACAGGGGCATCCAGAGCAGGACGGGCTTCCTGGGCTGCCGGTATGAAAGCAGGTTTATTTCCCTTTTTCGATACGGCAATATATTTATACAGGCCAAAGACAATCAGCCCGAGGAGTATGACGGCAACCCCAATGGGGCCGTTATACTCGCCCTTTCCCAGCCTCTCGCCTGTTGTATACTCCGGTGAAAATTCCACACTGATGACCTTGGTAAGCCCAGGATCGGTTGTAATGGAAAAATCCATCTCTCTCTTTTCAAATACCGCATGGGCCGTCGCCATATAGCCGTCGGACGTGCTCTTTACAAGGGCTTTATCCTCCACAGATACCAGAGAACCCAAGTCATTTTTTATGCTCTGCCAGGTATCTGCCCCGGTGGAAAGGGCTTCATACTGTGCCTGGCCTTCCATCCTTGCCTTAAGTGCAGCAAAATCCGCATCCTGAAGATTGGCGAAAAACTTTAAATAGTCGGCCGGAAGCTGTTCCAGCTGGGGGCGGACGCTTTCGTCAACCTGGCCGGTCTGGGCTGTGGTGTCACTCACGGTGCCGGACTTGCCGCATGCAGATAATGAAAGGAGGCAGACTGCCATAGTAAGCCCTAATACGATTCGTTTCACGTTCAGTTTCATATGTCTGTCACCTCATTTTAAATCGTGCCATGTTTTTTTGCCGGACGATCCTCTCTCTTTGTGAATAACATCTCGAATGCGGCAATGACCCGTGCTCTTGTTTCGCCTGCTTCGATAATGTCGTCAACATATCCTCTCTTTGCCGCGGAAAGGGCACTGGCCTGGAGAAGCCGGTAGGTTTCCGCTTTCTCTTTTATAAGAGACTTTCCCTCCTCTGACTTTTTGATTTCCTCTGCATACATGATCTTTGCCGCTTCCTCCGGCTCCATCATGCCGATAGCCGCTTCGGGCCAGGCGTATACCATGTCCGCGCCGATGGATTTGCTGCTCATGGTTAAATATGCCGTCCCCAGAGCCTGCCCCATGACAACCGTCACTTTGGGAACTGTTGCATTGGCAAATGCGTAGGTAAGCCTTGCAGCTTCTTTGGCAATATTCTTTTCTGAGCAGGTGGTAGCCTCATATCCTTTCACGTTTACAAGGGTCAGCACCGGAATGCTGAATCCATCGCAAAAGCTCACAAATTCCGCCGCTTTCCCACAGCCGTCAGACGTTAAAAGAGGGGCATATTCGCCTGTTTTAAGGCCGTTTCCGCCATAGGATTCAGTCCTGTTTGCCACGCAGCCTATGGTCCTGCCGTTTAAGCGGATAAAGCCTGTGACCATGGAGGGCGCATATTCCTTTTTGGTTTCCAGAAAGAACTCTCCGTCGGAAATCCGGGTCAGGGCAATGGCCGTATCTCCCATATAATTGGGCAGATCCGGACAGATCCGGTTTAAGTCATCGAGGCACTCTCCGTAAGATAAGTCATCCTCGTTATTGGCGGGGAGAATGGAAACAAGGGCTCTGATCCTGTCCAGGACCTCCTTTTCCTCGCCTGCAAAATCCACCATTCCGGCTTCCCTGCTCTGGAAATCGGCGGAGGCGGTATTACATTTTTCCGTATAGTTTTCATGAATGGCATTAGGGGAATTTACGAACAGTTTACCGCTCTTTCTTTCCATGAGGGTAAAGTCTGATAAGGCTGCAGAAACAGCCATGCCGCCGCCGCAGGTTCCGAATATTGCTGTTATTTGAGGAATTACGCCAGAAGCCAGAGTCTGGCTCATATAGATCTCTCCAAAACCGTTTAAGGCATCGGTAGCTTCCTGAAGCCTTAAGCCGGCGCAGTCTGCCAGACCGATGACAGGAGCTCCTGTCTTCATTGCAAAGCCGTAAAGTCTTTTGATCTTTCCGGCGTGCATTTCGCCTACAGAGCCGCCCAGAACTGACGCGTCCTGGCTGTACACATAAACAAGGCATCCGCCGATTGTACCGTAACCGGTAACAACACCGTCAGCCGGAGTTTCCCTTGCTGTCATGTTGAAATCAGTGGCCCTTGCGGTAATATGCCCGCCGATTTCAACAAAACTGTTTTCATCGAGCAAGGCGTGAATTCTGTCTCTTGCCGATGTTTGTGTTGAATTACTCATTTTGCAGTCCTCCATTTTGTAATATTTATAATAATCCTGTCAAAAAATTCTTCGCAGGAATATTGAATAACATCAAACCATATCAATTCCAATTGTATAATTAATTTTGACAAATTTCAAGCTCTTTTTGGCATAATAAAAGCAGGAAACGATGAATTTCTCACAATCCATTGTTTCCTGCCCTTATAAACTTCAGCATTTTTACAAAACAGCCAAAAAGTCACTCTCTGATTTCCGTTATTCCCAGGGTTCCGTCAGGCATTTCCTTAAAAGTAATGTTTGACTCCCCTTCTCCCAGAACCACTCTCTGGTCTTTTATGTCCAGATCTGCCGTATCCACATTAGCTACAGACACCATCAGATCATCTCCAAACACCATATCAGGGTTCTGCTTCACCAGATCATCCCGTTTCTCAATAGTCAGGGTATCCTGATCCCCTGTGATAAAGACACAGGGATAGCTTAACATATCCGCCAGAGCCTCTAAGTCCCGGTCAGCCACAGCCTCCTGGACCTTCTCGGCAAAAGCCTCCGCCTTTTTATCCGGATCGGCAGCTTCCGTGGTCTCCGGAATATCCGAACCCGGCCCTGCCTGCTCCATATCCTCTTCGGAGACAGAGCTTTCCGTTTCCTCTCCCGCGCTTTCTTCCACTGCGGCTTTCTTCATCAGTCCGGCTTCTGTCTCCGCTTCTGTTGCCTGAGAAGAAGCTGTTTCCACATCCGCAGTCCCTTTTCTTCCGCAGCCTGCCGTAAAAAGCGCCGTTAATAAAATTGCAAAACAGATGCAAATGAATTTTTTCCTGAACATTTCCCTGGTTCCTCCATGCGCCGATTACTGCTTCGGGCACAGTATAGCACCGGTCCAGATTGTAAGTCAAGAGGGTTTCAAAAAACGTAAATCTTAGTCACTTTTCCGTAAGAAACTGGAAAACTTCTTCCATATTATTTTATTTATACTCCTTGTGAAGGGTAAATCCCCTTCCCCGCACTTCATTCACCTGATTGATGACCATGAACGCACCCGGGTCAATGGTCATGACCAGATCGCTTAGCCGGGAAAGCTGCCGCCCTGATACCACGGCGAGAACTGTATAGGAGGGATTCCTCAAGTAACCGCCTTCGCTGGAAAGCAGAGTTGTGCCCCGGTCCATCTGGGACTGGATGGCCTGATTGATCTCCTCGTATTTTTCGCTCATGATCTTGACCTGCATCTGGTTCCGGCCGATTAAAAGCACCTTATCAAGAACCGTTGTATACAGGATTACCAGAAGGATTCCGTAAAGGATTCTCTCCTTATCGGCAAATACCATCTGGGTCAGCAGGATCAGGCAGTCAAACGCAGACATGGTCATGGAAACGGGCAGCCTCCATTTTTTGTTTATAATCAAAGGCGGGATATCCATTCCTCCGGTGGAGGCTCCCACCCGTATCACCAGGCCGATTCCAACTCCCACAAGCAGACCGGAAAATACGGTGCCCAGCATCCGGTCCCCGGTCATGACCACCTGGCCGAACAGCTTTTCAAATACTCCAAGGATAAAGGGATAGTAAAATGTACTTATTAAGGTTGTAAAAGCAAATGCCTTTCCCAGAACGAGAGCCCCCGCCCCAAACATCAGAATATTAAAGACTCCGATGAAAACAGCCACCGGAACGCCGAACTGATAATGAGCCACCAGGGCAAGCCCCGTAGTTCCTCCTGTGATCAGGCCACCCGGCAGGATGAATAAGGATACGGCAAGGGCATAAATGGTGTTTCCGGCCAGTACCGCTGCAACTTTTTTCATATTCATACTTCTGTAACTTCCTTTCCTGCTATAAACAAGCATTTTTACTATACCATGCGTTAATATTTTCTACAATTTATTTTCTCCTTTTTTTATACTGCAATTTTGTGTTATACTATATTCTGACATACATATTAAGGAGGCAGCCCATGGAACTTTATCTGATTGTGTCAGCAGTTATATGTATCATCTGCATTTTAGCCAGCAACCTGTCCTATAAAATAGGCGTACCCTCACTTCTGCTTTTTATCCTGCTGGGTATGATGTTTGGAACAGACGGAATCTTCCGAATAAACTTTTCCGATTATGGTCTTTCAGAATTTATATGTTCTGTCGCTCTCATCTTCATTATGTTTTACGGCGGGTTTTGCACCAACTGGAACGAAGCAAAGCCGGTAGCCGTCAAATCCATTATACTCTCCAGCGCGGGCGTGGTCCTCACCGCGGCACTGACCGGCTTTTTCTGTCACTTCTTTCTGAAAACCTCCCTGCTTGAAGGCCTGTTAATAGGCTCTATTTTAAGCTCCACGGATGCAGCAAGCGTCTTTTCCATACTCCGGGTAAAAAAGCTGAATCTGGTGGGCGGCATGGCTTCCATCCTTGAGGTAGAAAGCGGAAGCAATGATCCTGTCTCCTGACGCTGACAATCGTCGTCCTGGGCATGATGACCGGCAATGGGTCTCCGTCTTCTGTTGCGGCTACCTTTGGGGCAGAAATTCTGTTCGGACTGGTTTTTGGCGCAGCCGCCGGACTGGCAGGGGCCTTTATATTCCGCATGGAGCATTTCCGTTCCCGGGAAATGCGGCCTATTCTGGGCATGGCCCTGGCGCTCTTAACCTATGGCCTCTCCAACGAGGTTGGAGGAAATGGGTTTTTAAGCGTATACATGGCAGGAATCACCATCGGAAACAGCAAGATCCACTATAAGATAGAGCTGGGCCACTTCTTTGACGGAATCACCGGAATGATGCAGATTGTGCTCTTCTTCCTCTTAGGCCTTTGTTTTCCTTCCAAAATCGTACCCGTAATCTTTCCCTCCGTCTGTATCATGGTATTTATGCTGTTTCTGGCCCGTCCTCTGGCGATATATCTCATCCTTCGTCCCTTTAAGGTCCCTCTGCGGCAGCAAATGCTCATTTCATGGGCAGGGCTGCGGGGCGCCGCTTCCATTGTATTCGCCATTATAGCCGTCCTGCACCCTGTCGCTTTAAAGCTTTAAATATTCCACATCGTATTATGCGTCTGTATGCTTTCCGTAGCCATCCAGGGGTCCCTGCTGCCATGGATGGCTAAGAAATTAGATGTGATCGGGTCCACGGATAATATTTTTAAAATCTTTAATGACTACAGGGAAGACCCGTCGGTTCACTTAACCGAAATCCATCTTCCGGAGGGCCATCCCTGGGTAAATCACAGATTAAAGGACATTGTGGTGGCAGACGGCATGATGGTTGTCATGATTTTAAGAGAGGGGAATACTTTAATTCCCAAGGGAGACACCCTGATGCTGGCGGACGATACTGTGATCTTAAACAGCGCGGCCTACACCGATGCGGGCATAAAGCTTCGGGAGGTGCAGATCGGGCGCTACCATCCATGGGTGAATAAAAAAATCAGCGACCTTACTCTCCCCGATAATACCCTGATATTCCTCATTCGGAGAGCAGGAAGCTCCCTGGTCCCTGATGGGCAGACTTATATAAGGGATGGGGATTCCCTGATATTAAATGCCTAAGATCCAGGCGCAGAAAAGCGGCAGCCTTTATACTGCCGCTTTCTTCTTATTTTTCAGAAAGGCCCCAGAGGGTCCTGAATTTTATATTGAAAACTTTTCATCACATTTCCTTTTTACAGTTCTTCTCCGTTGGTTGCCGTCACTCTCTGAAGCCATGCAAAGCTGTCCTTTTTTATTCTCTTTCCGGACCCCTTTCCAAAGTCGTCCTGATCCACATAGATAAAGCCGTAACGCTTGCTCATTTCAGAAGAGGAACAGCTGATAATATCAAGAGGTCCCCATGCATAGTATCCCCTTAAATCAACGCCGTCCTCAACAGCCAGCTTCATCTGTTCTATGTGGGCCTTATAATATTCCACACGGTATGGATCGTGGACCGTTCCATCGGGCTCCAGCTTGTCATAATAGCCGCATCCGTTTTCCGTAATGTAAACAGGGCACTGGTACCTGTCGTAAATCTCATTCAGCATATACCGCAGTCCCACGGGATCAATGGACCAGCCCCAGGTGTTGGCCGGAATCTCAGGATTCCGGTAAGCGCTGTTATCCTTCTCAAAGCTTTCCTTATCAACCATCCGGGTGTAATAATAGGAGAAAGAAAAGAAGTCGGCCGTATTCTTCAAATCCGCCTCATCCTCCGGCCCGAATGCAATGTCAATGCCTCTTTCCTCAAAGAAATGGTATGCATAGCCCGGATACTTTCCCCGCAGAAGCACATCGGAAAAAAAGTATTCCATTTGATTATGCCTCATGGCTGCCAGCACATCCTCTGGTTTGCAGGATGCCGGGTAGCTGGGACCTCCGCAGAGCATCATTCCGATCTGGATATCCTTATTTAAGCTGTGTGCATAAGCGGTCCCCCGGGCGCAGGCAACCATTTCATTATGTACCGCCTGATATTTTGCTTCAAGAACATTATCCACAGCGTCCTCCGGAACGCCCAGATGATTAAAGGATTCATGGACAATCAGGTTGATCTGATTCACTATGATCCACAATTTCACCCTGTCGCCATACCGGTCAAACAGGGTTTTGCAGTATCTTTCAAAGCAGCCGATCACTTCTCTGGAATACCAGCCCTTGTATTTCAGCGTCAGGTTTAAGGGCATTTCATAATGGGAAATGGTAATCATGGGTATCATTCCGTTTTTAATGATTTCATCAATGAGCCCGTCATAGAATTCAAGCCCTTCCTCATTGGGCTCCGAGTCATCGCCATTGGGATAAATCCGTGCCCAGTTGATGGAGGTTCTGTAGGTGTTAAGCCCCAGTTCTTTCAATAAAGCCAGATCCTCCCTGTAGGTATGGTAAAAATCGATTCCCCACCGTTTTGGGAAAACCCGGTCTTTGCTTTCCAAGGCCTCTCTGATGTATCCTGTCGTAATCTCCCCATTGTATTTTTTATCCACAGGAATATTGTCCACATACTCATTGATGTCTGCCACACACAGCCCTTTTCCCCCTTCTTTCCATGCGCCTTCCATCTGGTTGGCGGCAAACGCTCCTCCCCATAAAAAATCCTTTGGAAATGTTTTAGGTGCTTTTTTCATTATATCCGTCTCCTTCCACCGTACTTGCTGCTTTTATTTTAAGGCCTGGAACCTTTCTCCAGAGCCCTTATCCTCTCCTCCAGGGTTTCAAAAAGATTTACTACCTGCTTTGCCAGATTGATCTCACTGTAAATAGTCATCAGGGTATCCTGGGCATGGGCAAACAGGATATTGTATTCAAATGCGTCTCCGGCAATGGCTTTCTGGATGCAGTCAGTCTGTATCCGGTGGGCCTGGGTTATTTTAAAGTCTGCCTCTTTCATATTCGCTCTGGCTTCATCCGGATTTCCCGCCGTAAGGCAGTCCACCGCTTTTTTACAGCAGAGACGGGCATCTCCTGCATACATGATGATCTCCATGGCATGTTCTACTATTTTCTCGTCCAAATTTCTTCGTATAACCGGTTATCCAGGTGAAAGATAACCGGCTATTTTCCTTTCTCCCAACGGTGTGTGCCTGGGTATTTATGCTTTCATTTTGTGTTAAAACATCTGTGTGTTTAAATGCCTGCTTTTTCTTTCTTCCCGGCTTCCTCTGCTTCTTTCTTTAGAATGCTGGCTTCATAAGCCTTGTAAAACGGATACCAGATCAGGGAAGATACTGCCAGGGATATGAGCAGAAAGAGCACCGCCCGGAAGGATCTGGTGGAAATCCAGGTTGAGATCGGATAGGGGCAATACCATAATTCA
>JASGGP010000094.1:0-14225 GCA_047604985.1 Lacrimispora sp. | reverse complement strand
GCTATCGGTTATGAAGACAGCCCTTCCATAATTACCAGAAAGAATAAACAGTTTTTAGTTACCGTAACAGGTTCCTTTACCGATGTGGTCAAGACAGAAAAGGATAAGGCAGCAGCCAAGGAGACCATTGATAAGGAAATTGTAAATAAATATCTAAGCCACACCATTATGAGAGGAACAAACAGCGAGGATGAATCGATGAATGAAGAGTTCTCCAGCTTGTTCAAGGCAATTGCAACGGCCATTTTCCTGATTTTCGTAGTGTTAGCAGTCCAGTTTGAATCGCCAGTCTTTTCTCTTATGGTTATGAGTACCATTCCGTTCAGCTTTATCGGTTCCTTTGGATTGATGGCGCTTACCAATGTTTCAATTAGTATGGCATCCCTTCTGGGATTTCTGGTGCTGATCGGTACCGTACTGAACGCAGGTATTCTGTATGTAGATACGGCGAACCAATACCGTTCCAGTATGGAGAAACGGACCGCAGTCATTGAGGCAGGTGTTACCCGTCTCCGCCCGATTCTTATGACGGCAGTTATCGCTATTCTATCCCTTATCCCGTTAGCTATGGGAAGAGGTGAAAATGGAAAAATGATGCAGGGATTAGCTCTTGTAAATATCGGTGGACTTATATCATCTACGTTCTTATCACTTTTGATACTGCCGGTATTGTATATCTTGTTGAGCGGAAAGAAAGATAATGAAGAATAAGAATGCCGGTATTTTTGAAAGTGAACAGAATCCTGCGGTCGCTTTGCAGTCCTGCTGTCAGGCCCTGGATACATACCGGCGGGCAATTAGTGGAATCATCATGGCTCCGGCTCAATAGGCAGGTTTTTTTAACCAATTTGCTGTATAAATGGATTTGTTTAGTCCTTGGGACTTGGGGAGGAGAGAAAATATTGTTAATTTCTTTTCGTTTTAAAAATTTCCGTTCTTTTTTTTACGAGACATCTGTAGATATGAAAGCTATGAATTATAAAGAATTTTCCAGTCATTTAATAACAACTGAAAATAATAACCTAATAAAAACACTCGCTGTTCTGAGTGCTGACAGCAGTAGGGAAAACAATCTGCTTCTTGCATTTGCAAGTTATCATTCATTTGTTTACTGGCAGCTTTTTTCACTGAAATCGATTTCAAATAATTATTTTATGTCACTTTTAAAATTAAGCAATATGGATAATATAATTCCATTTCAAGAAGCTGAGTATAATCAGCAGCCAACAATTATGGAACTTAATTTCATAAGTGAGCAGCAGATCTATGAATATGGCTTCACAATTTTTAATAAAAGAATTATTGAGGAGCACCTGATAGTGAATGATCATGTGGTATATACACGGGATACGAAAAAATGCTCCGTTGGATTAGAATATGAAAAAATTATGTACAAGAATACGGAGTTCTATATTCAAGATAACCGATTATTCTGTTCTGTTTTATCAAACATGGATATTCCGGAAATTACGGCCATTATGGAACCATTCGAGAACTTTTTTAATGAGCAAGTTACTTATTATTTTGATTTTCTTGAACCATTTCAGTTTCTTGGGAATATGGTTATTGAGGAAAGAATTCGAAAAATTATGGAAAATCCCGATGCGCTTAATTATGGCCTGGAACAGCTTCGTAAAATTGGAATTCCAGTAGAAGACTGTATT
Source organism: Lacrimispora sp. (assembly GCA_047604985.1). GTDB lineage: Bacteria > Bacillota > Clostridia > Lachnospirales > Lachnospiraceae > Lacrimispora. Next base: position 12,561 of record JASGGP010000094.1, on the reverse strand, counting down.
TTTGAATATGGATTGCCAATGCAAAGATACAACATAAAATTCCAACCCGCGGAGGTTAATGAGAAGAACTACATGGAAATCAGGAAGATGTCTAATGACACAATAAAACATTTATCCTTGTTTATTGAAATATATAACTTATCATTAAAAGGAGGGATTTTAATTACTGACTCTAATGAATTTCAACCGGCTGCCCTTAAGATCATAGTTGATTTCTTTCGTCAGGAAAACAACAAAAATATGCAGCTTATTTTTATAACCAAGAATAATTCTATTATAAATGATCAAAAGTTCCGAAGGGATGAAGTGGCTTGTATAGATGTTAATGAATCCGGAAAATCCAGACTTTATCATCTGACTGATATAAAGGTTTGCTTTGACTCTGGCTTTTCTCTTGACAATTTATTGAACAAATATGGGGACATAGCTTTAATTAAAGAATATATTTTATAAGCAGGTATACGATAGATTGCAATAAAATGTTGTGATGGGGTGAAAAATTATCAGACCGGGACAAAGTCACTTTGTCCCGGTTTTTATGTAAAGATATATGTTGACAAAATCTGAAACGGTATATAAAATAAAATGGAATTGATTCGATATCGAATATATACTATACCATCATTATTCTGAGAGGTTATTATGAATGAAATAAAGCAAAAGTATGTTGATCAATTGGACTGCCTTATGCATGAGATATTAAAGCATTATAAAGATTATCAGACATGTATGTGTGCGCTATATCCCCAGGGCATTACCAGCACTGAGCTCAGCGTTATCAAGATTGTTCATTTAAAGCCCGATATCGTCATTAAAGAAGTCAGTGAGCATTTGTCCATACCCGGCAGCACGCTCACCAGCGTTATCGACAGGCTGGAGCAAAAAAAACTCATAATCCGAACTGTAAGTAAAAGAAACAGGCATTCCTTTGGAATGGAGCTTACTGAAGAAGGAATTAAGCTCAATGCCGAACATGAGAATGCGGAAAGGCAAATATGGTGCAAGGTCCTGTCCCTGCTTGACAGCGATCATGACAGAGAGATGCTGATACAATTATTGACAACAATGGTTAATAAGCTGGATTGGACTGACATGTCCGATACCGAAAAAATAAAGGAGAAAAAAACGTGAGCATCAGTATTTATTACTTTACAGGAACAGGAAATTCCCTTAAAATTTCAAAAGAGCTGGCTTCCAGATTCGACGACGCTCAAATAATTCCGATGACGGCCGCAATCAGGGCAGGCGCCATAGAGGGCTCGGATACAATCGTACTCGTTTTCCCTGTATATATGTATGGTCTGCCGCGTATCGTTGGTTATTTCATTAAAAAGTTCTCAAATCAAATGAAAAATAAATACATTGCGGCCCTCGCGGTTAATGGCGGAACAGTTGCAGGAACTTTATTATCGCTTAAAAGACAGCTCAAAGCAAAAGGACTGGATCTCTCTGCGGGATTTTCTGTTAAAACGCCGTCGAATTTTATCGTCGAGTTTACCGTGGAAGAGGATGAAATTGTCCGTATCTTTGAAGAGTCGGAAAAGAAAGTCGACGCAATTGCCTCTGTCATTAAATCAGGAGCAGCGCCCGAAATAGAAAAAGGCACCAAAAAGGACTGCATTGTGAAGACAGACCTTCTCAACAGATGCCTGGCACCCCTTATTCCAGTTATGGATACGACATTTAAGACAACCAGCGCATGCATCGGCTGTGGGATTTGTACCAAAGTTTGTCCGGTGAACAACATCACGCTGAAAAACGGCGCTCCAAAATGGCATCACCGCTGCCAGCAGTGCTTTGCCTGCATCAATAATTGTCCCTGCGATGCAATTGAATATATGAAGCTGTCTGTTGGTAAAAAAAGATACCACAATCCTTACATTAAACTGGAAGAACTGATGAAAAAGTGAAAATAGCAATGGCAGGATGATTTCCGCCAAGGCCAACAGGCTCAAGCGGCCTCTTTTAAGTCAGTGCCGGCTATTCTATTTTCAGCGAAGACGGGAGCGAACTGGAAGATTTGATTGAAAAAGCGGATAAATCAATGTATGAAGCGAAAAGAATCCGGAAAAGTTTGGTAGTTTCCTAATTAAGCAGCGAAAAATGTGAGATATCATGTTATAATAAGAGGAGCATCAATTTTACCAAATAAAACAAGCTGGATTGAAAATATACCTTGATGCCAAGAGGGTATCAGATGTTGTGGTCATCAGAATTACAACAACATGGCATGCGGGGATTTGTGTCTTATTAACCTGAAAAATGAAGCAGGCTATAATGTGGACATAACAGTGGATATAGAAACAGTCGTAGAATGGAGAAACCAGTGAATACATCACAAAAAATAAAAACTCTGCGGAAACACCCACTAATTGAATTATTAAAACAAAACAAAGGAAATCCAAGAACTTTAATTTTGATGGAGCCTCTCTGGGGTATTCCGTATAACTTAATCGCACCTTTTGCCACACTATATATGTATACCCAGGGAATAACGGACGTCCAAATCGGACTGATTCTGTCGGTTGCTATGTTTGTTCAGGTGTTTTGCTCTTTCTTTGGCGGTATAATCACCGATAAGATGGGGCGCAAATTTACAACCATGATGGGTGACTTCTTTGGCTGGTGTGTTGCTTGCCTGGTATGGTCCATTTCAGGTAACTTCTGGCTCTTTTTAATTGCAGTTTTATTTAACAGTTTTGAGCAGGTTAACCAGACGGCATGGTATTGCTTATTAATTGAAGATGCAGATTCCAAGGATTTATTAGGAATATATACCTGGGTGAACATAGGCGGCCTGGTTGCAATCTTTTTTGCACCAATTTCGGGATTGCTGATAAATTCTTTTACCGTGGTTCCGGTTGTCCGTGTTTTGTATTTTGTTTTTGCTGTAAACATGCTGATTAAGGTGATTATTACCTTTCGTCATTGTGATGAAACCCGGCAAGGAAAGATCCGTATGGCCGAGACGAAAGATACCTCTGTTTTGCAGATGTTATATCAATACAAGGATCTGATACCTAAAGTGCTGATGAATAAAGAGATTATGAAAGTGCTTATTGTCTCCGTCATATTACATATAACGAATCTTGTAAATACCAACTTCTTTAGCTTGTATGTAACACAAAGACTAGGCATAGCAGATCGTTATCTGGCCTTTTTCCCTATCTTGAATGCGGCTGTGATGCTGATTTTCATGATTGGAATACAGCACCGCCTGGAGTCTGTGAAATTCAGGATACCTATGTGGATCGGTCTGGTATTGTATGCTACGTGCTCTCTTCTTTTGATACTGGCTCCGGTAGGCAGTATGCCGCTTATTATCATTTATGTCTTTATTGCCGCAGTAGCCAGCGCTCTTGTAATGCCTCGTAAAGATGCCTTGCTCCAGCTAAACATAAATCCCAAGGAGCGGGCTCGTATTAATGCTTTGATTATGTCCTTTACCATTGCATTTGCCTCACCATTTGGCTACCTTGCCGGATGGTTATCGAGTATTGACCGACGCCTGCCATTTGTGTTTACATTTACTATTTTCATCGTGGCAATCATTATCGTTGGCCGTATCCGTGATCCCGAATTCGCTAAAGAGCAAACCCAGTAGGTTTAAAAAACTTTTTCAAGGAACCCCCTTTCCTTTAAGGCTCCACTGGGCTTAAACAGCATCATTTTCATCTGCTCAAGGTATTTGGAGCCTGTTATACTTCTCTGCTGCAAAGAAAGAGACGAACATAATAATATAAATGTGGAGTCTGTCGGGGACGACGGAAAAATTCCTGTTGAAAGGGCAGCGGAAAAGCTGAAGAGGAAGAACTAATAAAAAAGTAACATAGTGGAAATATTTTGATGAAACATGTATAATAAAGGAAAAGGAGGTGTGTTATTATGAATAAAGTGACCGTAGAGTTTTTTCATGATGTAATATGCAGCTTCTGCTTCCCGATGTCATATAGGATGCGTCAGCTCCAAAAAATGATGCCGGAAGTTCAAATCGTGCATCGATCTTACGCATTGGTCAGATCGGAACGGGATTTTGATGAGATGTTTGGTTCAAGAGCAGCGGCTAAGACCGAAATTCTGGGCCATTGGGAGCATGCAAATCAAAATGATGATTTACACCGGTTTAACATCTCGGGAATGCATCAGGCAGAATTTCCTTTCCCTACTTCCATGAAAGCACTTACTGCATGTAAAGCAGCATACTTCACCGCAGGAGACGCTGGATATTGGGATGTTTTTGACGCTCTCCAAAATGCCTTGTTCGTACAAAACCGCAACATTGAGGAATCGGATATCATTGACGAGTGCATCAGGCAAAGTGGTATAGACTTTGGAAAATGGGAGCAGCATTACAACAGCGGAAGCACAAAAGAAGCGGTGGAGAAAGATTTGCTTCTCGCAGAACAATATGGCATTGACGTTGTTCCATGCCTCATCATAGATGGAAAATATCGAATCAGTGGTGCACAGCCCCTTGCGCAAATTATCCAGGCTATCCAGGATGCTGCAGAAGCAGGAGAGGTCCCCCTTTCTGCCGGTGCATCCTGCCGATTGGATGGCGGTAAAATAAATTGTGACTGATATCTTCCCTTGCATGGGAAAAATGTTATCAGAATTATAAGTACACGGCGTGTGGAATCCATAATTCTGTTATATAAGAAAGTTAATTTATAGGAAAAAATAATAGAAAATCGTTGGAATTAGGGACATGAGAGTGAAAACTTTTATGTCCCTTTTTTATATGGGAAGGTGACCCAGCTGAACTTACAAAGCATATGAAAGATATTTCATCCGCTTTGTAGGCAATATTGGAGAATGTAAACTTTTCTATGATGTAGGCCTTTTGATATTTTAATGTTTTATTATCAACCGGTCTGTGAATAGAATACCAGTCCTCGTTAAATTCTGCTGCCGGCAGGTGATAAGCAGGTTGACAAAGGGGGGCTGTGGAGATATTGTAAATATAGTTTGGTTTGTATAATAAAGAGAGTATGCGTAAAATATGCAGGTATTTAGAGAGCCCAAGGCTGGCTCCATAGGGAAGCAAATGGTAAGATACGAAAAATGGTAATAGGAGAGGGGAAGAATGAAATTTAAAAATGTATTGATTGTGGTCAGCGATATGGAGAGATCAAAGAATTTCTACAAAGAGCTTTTCGGGTTAAGGATTGTTACGGATTTTGGGGAAAACGTGATTTTGAGTGAAGGACTGGTCCTGCAGGAAAAGAAATTGTGGGAAAAGTATATTAAAAAAGAAACTCACATGGGCGGTCATGATGCGGAACTTTATTTTGAAGAAAACTATCTTGATGAGTTTCTTGAGAAACTTGAAAAGAGTGTTTTTCAGATCCGGTATGTGAATCCTCTTGTGGAGCATGACTGGGGACAAAGGGTAATAAGAATCTATGACCCGGATGATCACATAATTGAGATCGGTGAGTCCAGGGAATTTGTGGCAAGAAGATTTTTAAATGCAGGGATGTCGCTGGAGGAGATTTCGAGAAAAACCGGCTTGTCCATGGAGCGGCTTGAAGGGATGGTTCAATGAAAATACTGGTTGACGCGGATGCCTGTCCGGTAGTAAGAATTGTTGAAATGATGGCACAAAAATATCATGTGAAGGTAATTTTGCTTTGCGATACGAACCATGTATTGTCTTCCGAATACAGTGAAATCAAGATCATCGGAGCAGGAGCGGATGCGGTGGATTTTGCACTGGTCAACCTTTGCCAAAGGGGAGACATGGTCGTGACTCAGGATTATGGTGTGGCGGCAATGGCACTTGGAAAGGGGGCTTACGGAATTCATCAATCGGGGAAATGGTACACCGATGAGAATATCGAACAGATGCTGATGGAAAGACATCTGGCGAAGAAAGCGAGACAGGCATCCGGAAAGCATCACTTAAAAGGCCCATCCAGGCGGACCGAAGAGGATGACAGGAGATTTAAAGAATCCTTTGAGAAGCTGATCCGAAAAGTATTGGAAAAAGGAGCGATATAAATTGAGTAAATACAATCTATTATGGGAATATGTGCAGAAAAAGGGAAGTCAATCATTCAAATTAACCTTTGATGAAATTAAAGATATTGCTGGAATACCATTAGACCATTCCTTTTTGACATACAAGAAAGAATTGGTGGGGTACGGTTATCAAGTAGGCAAAATATCTATGAAAGAACAGACTGTTATTTTCAATAAGATTGGCTAATCAATCCCGATTTTTAGAATCGTGTGAAATTAGAGTTGTTTATCTGACCGGCAAATTAAGTATAAGGAGATAAAATGAGCGGATTTTTTTTGCTAATTCCATTTATAATGATTAGATTCGGACTTTTGAGCTTATTAAGCAAGGAAGGGTTAATACGTGCGGCTTTCTTCACTCCGTTGACTGGAAAAGAAAAAGCAGCGTATTGGTTTTACCAGATTTCAAACGTTCTGATTTTTGTCTATCTATTTTTTCTTAAGATTACGATTACCTCATATTGGGTTTATGCAGGTATGGCGATATATGGATTAGGAATCTTGCTTTGTCTTACGTCCATATTAAATTTTGCAAGGCCTGCGGAGAACGGCATCAATCTTAAAGGGTTATACCGGATTTCCCGTAACCCAATGTATGTAGCATACTTTATTTATTTTTTAGGCTGTGTACTGCTTACTCAGTCGTTGCTATTACTTGCAATAGTGATGGTCTTTCAAATATCCGCCCATTGGATTATCCTGTCTGAAGAAAGATGGTGCATAACGAAATTTGGGGAAGAGTATAAAAATTATATGAATGAGGTAAGGCGCTATATTTAGGGATTCATCAGTAAATGTTATTAAGGGACTTCGAGAACAGAGCACTGATGTTTGAACATTTCCGTAATGATATCCTTAATTTATTATACTGTACCGAACTACGGATTATTTATATTTTGCAAAGGAGAACAATACATGAATCGGATTGAAAAAGTTCGGGAATGGGTAGATACTGTACTGTTACATATGTCAGATACGTCTGAACGCAAAGGGGGCTACATACATTTATATGGCGTTTCACAAGCCTGTGCCCTGATTGCATCAAAAAGGGGTGAAAATGTTGAATTGGCGGCAATAGCCGGTATGCTTCACGATATTTACTCATATTCGGCTATGAATACAAAAGACCATGCACATAAAGGAGCTGTTATGGCAAGGGAAATTCTATCCTCTCTTCAAATTTTTGCTGATGAAGAAATTGAGATGATTTACAATGCAGTATATAACCATAGCAGTAAAGGAAGTAAGCATTCATCCTTTGATGAAGTTTTAATTGATGCCGATGTTTTGCAGCACTGTTTATATAATCCTCTGTTTGATGCTGCCGGGCATGAGAAACAGAGGTATGAAGCTCTCAAATCAGAGTTTGGATTATTGTAGGGTATGAGAATACTCCTCATCAAAAAAACAATTTATAAAGTGAAATAATAAGCAGGAGCGAGGACGTTGGTTTTTATCTTTATTAAATGGGACCGAAAAATGCAATCTTTAGTTTTATATTTTGGAATTTTCTAAAGATAACATAGACGGCTTCGGGCAAATGACAGTAGTGGGCATGGCTCTTGGATACGGTGAATAAAGGATAAAACAGGAGGTATCTCATGCAGGAATATAAAAGCGGTCGGGAACTGATCGCAGAAATAGAAAGGACGGCAAAGCTTTTCATTGCCGAATTTGACAGCGTAGAAGAAATGGAAAAAAACAAAATTCTGGAGGGAGCAGACCGTTCCCCCATGCAGATGATCGCATACCAGCTTGGGTGGATGCATTTAATTATGAAATGGGATGCAAACGAGCGGGAGGGAAAGGAAGTGATTACGCCTTCCCCTGACTACAAGTGGAACAGTCTCGGCGGCTTATACGACAGCTTTTACCGTGAGTATGCTTCATATTCTTTGGATGAGCTGAAAGATATGTTTGAAAAAACAGTTGCTGAAATGCTTGTATGGATCAAGACTTTTTCTGAACAGGAATTGTTCGGACAGGAGGCAAGAAAATGGGCTTCATCCACACCGTCAAGGTGGCCGGTATGGAAATGGATACACATCAACACAGTTGCCCCATTTAAATCTTTCCGGGGCAAAATCAGAAAATGGAAAAGGCTGAGGGCTGAGCAATAGAAATCTCTAAAACGATGCGGTTAATTCAAAATCAGAGTTAACCGCGTCGTCTTTTTACAAATCTTTCAAGCTCTTCACGCAGTTCTTCTTCCGTATATGAGTTGGGAATCTGAACGTTTTCTTCGAAGCCGTCCATTTTGACACCGTCAAAACCATGGAGTTTCAATAGCAATTTCCATAAAACATCCAATTCTTGTTGAGTAAAACCCTTAAATATATCTGCCATGTAATCTACGGTGACGTTCTTTGCACATTTAATCATTGTATCAAGACCGGCCTGAGTCATGCGGACGTTGATGGCACGTTTGTCTTTCGGACTGGGAGCGATGGTCACGAATTCCTTTTTCTGCAGGCTGTTAATAATCTGTGTGACATTCTGTTTTGAAGTGCCGAGTTTGTTGGCAATGTTGACAAAGGTGGTCTCGTCTTCCGGTAAATGAAGAATCGCCAAAACTGTCATATATTGTCTTGATGTCAACGGATTACAGTACGTATCGCCTGCCATCTGCACTTTATTTGAAGTAGCAATCAAAGTGGCAAAAACTTGCTCCATCGTATATAACATTTTCCACTCTTTATTAAAATCCATTGGTTTTCAACCTCTTGAATCTTTCTAGATTAGTTATCTTTTTTCATGATACCATAAATATCATTCAATGGACAGATAATTTTGTGAATTGACTAAGAAGCAGAAAACAGCACACAGGGTTCCGGATCGTTAAGGTGCCTGAAAGAAAGCAATCGTCTTTTTCCAGGAATCATATTGAGCGTTACTGTTGCCTTCAACAGTACCGCCGGAAGTAAAGACACCGCCATACATCGGCATTCGCAGTGTCAATGCAATGGGGAGGACATAGGGGATCGGCAGCGGATGCCCCATGTCCTCATAAGCCAAAAGCGTGACATTTTGATCATAGCCATGGGACTTGGCAGAAAGAAAGACTTCCAGACAACCGTCATAACTATTCCATATGTTATCCGATTTTCCGCAGATTAACAGAATGTCCGCAGAAGCATTTTCTATTTTAATGCGCGCTTCTTCACGGTTTGCTGCTTTCTCAATTGAGCGTTTATAGGTACTGGTAAATCCGAAGGGAACATTATTTTCAACATCCTTTTTTAATTCTTCGAAAAAAATGTTATTATCGACCTGAATAAACGGTATTGAAGCACCGCCGTAAGACCAGGAGGAGACGAGATTTCCGCTCATTAAACCGTCCAGGGCTTGAAAACAGTAGGTGTGTCCTTCAACGGCAACTACTTTTTTAACCTGCGGATAGCGAGATGCAAGTAACAGTGCAAGTTCACTGCCTTTAGAAGTTCCATGCAGATAGATATCACCTGTTTGTGTCAGTGTGCTGGTTTCAATCCAATGAAAGACCTTTTCGAAATATTCAAGGGGTACCATCTCAAGCTTTTCCGGCAAATCTTCTGCACCGAAATAAGGGATAGCAAGGACATTGAATCCTCTGGAAGCAAGGGGGGCGGCCAAAAGGCTAAGCGCGTCCATTTGCCCGTCGGACCCACCCAGCATTAGTATGGTCTTGCGTGTTGGGTCACCGTTGTGGAAGAGCCGGCCTCTGAACGGGTCGCGGACAGGGGTTGGGATAATATCGTCTGTTTTGAATAACCTTGTTATCTGTAAGGTCTCCCTTTGCGTATCGGTTTCAAAGGTGAAGTGAAAAACCATTGGATGATCAATGGAAATATTGGCGGCGATGTTTTGGCCGGGAGGCGCGGTTACTTGCAGCGAATAAACCAGTCCCATTGGATTGGCATGTTCATAAGTGCCTTCGATTGGGGCATTGGTATCCAAATCAACGGTGCCTGATGAATCGGCTATATAATTGGCATAAGAGGAAAATTCTACGCTGGGGCACCAGGGCAAAGCAGTTTTCAATCGTATGTTTAATTGACTGTAAGGGGTTAGTCCTGAAACAACGGTATGAATTTGGTCATCGACCATAGAAGTTATTTCGTTTACGTTAATTCGCATTATAGTTGGGTCTCCTTTTCATAATTAAGTATCTTATTTACCATTAGCACATAAGCAATATATTGTCTAAATATATAGTAAGCAATATATTCCAAAATGTCAATATATTGTCTAAAATTTATTCCTGAGGAAAGTTGAAATGATTATAAAAATAAAATATTATTGCCGGGACAGGAAATAATGGAGTCTGACTTGGTGATATATTAACAGCTCACATAACTTGATGAAGCATCAAGATTTGTGGGCTGTTTTTCTGCATTTTTCAGCAGAAGAGAAAGTTCGTCTCGTTTTGCTTTCCCAATGTTGCATTTATTCTTTTTCAAGGATATTATAAACATAGCGGTTTATTAGTGCGAACCAAAGAACGAATGAGGTGAAGCTTTAATTATGGATAAAAAAGAACAAATCAAGATGATACAAGAAGATTTTAAAGATGCACAATCGATTTTGACAGCAATCGGAGATGAAACACGCCAGATAATTCTTTTGGTTTTAATGGACTCCGATTGCAAAACCGGAATGCGTGTTGGCGAAATTACGGCCAAAACACACCTTTCCCGCCCTGCTGTATCGCATCAGTTGAAAATCTTAAAAGATATAGGAATTGTAAGAATGAGAGAGGAGGGGGCTAAAAACTTCTATTATATCAATGTTTCTGAAAAATTAAATTTATTGAAAAAGCTGGTTTTGGATATTGAACATTTGATGAAAGAGTTTTATCAGTGAACATTATGGATTGCAAAATAAACCCGAATGTAAATGAGAATATTGAGGTGTGAGCAATGAGTAATACCATAAAAATTGATGTGGAAAAATGCATTGGCTGTGGGCTATGCTGTAAAGACTGTACTCACCATGTGCTTGTACTAAAAAACGGGAAAGCTGCAATGCTGGCTGAAAAATGTTTGGAATGCGGCCATTGCGTTGCCATATGTCCCAAAGAAGCTTTTACTATGAGCGGATATGATATGAATGAAGTTAAAGCATACGATAAAAACAGCTTCGGTATTGATGAAGATATTCTTCTCAACACAATACAGTTCAGACGGTCGGTAAGGCACTATAAGGATAAGCAGGTTGAAAAAGAAAAAATTAAGAAAATAATAGAAGCAGGACGGTTTACTCCTACAGGCAGCAATAAGCAAAGAATAAGATACATTGTTGCACAAGAAAGCATTCTTATGTTTGAAAATGAAGCGCTGAAGACTTTCAGGAAGTGGAAGCGTCTGGCAGAGGTTGTGAGCAGATTTGTCAAAGTGCCTTATGATCTAAGCAGATATAAATTAGAACCGGGCTTCTTTTTCCATGGAGCGCCAACAGTCCTCTTTATAATTTCGGATGACGGTGTGGATGCCTCGCTTGCCTCAATGAGCATGGAATTGATGGCTGAGGCTATGGGGCTTGGCACGCTGTATGTCGGTTTTTTTACTGCAGCAGCAAAGCGAGATAAGAGGATCAGAAAAGAGCTTGGCCTTTCTAAAAAGGAAAATGTGGTGACTTGTCTGGCAATCGGATATCCCGATGTTAAATATATGCGGACGGTTCCAAGAAAGAAAGCAGATATTGAATGGCGATAGAAGCAAATATATAAGAAGAATTGGAGGTATTTTCATGCGAAGCGCAATAGAAAACAGAGTTTCAAGGAGAAAGTTCGAAAAAGAGCCGATTACAGATCGGGAAAAGGAAAAAATCATTTCACTTATTGACCAATTAAATGAAGCATCCGGTTTAACAATGACATTCCTGGAGGATGGAAGCGGCGCTTTTCAGAAGTTAAGAAAGAGTTATGGGATGTTTACCAATATACGTTCTCTTATATTGATGAAAGGCAAGAAAGATGACAAGGATTTAAAGGAAAAGGTTGGATATTATGGGGAAGACTTAGTTCTTTCCATAACTGATTTAGGCTTGGGAACATGCTGGGTTGGAGGTACCTTTGATAAGGACGAATTAACTGTTAATGACAGCGAGGAATTGGCTTGTGTTGTTGTGGTAGGTAAAGTGGCAGCTCCGTCACTAAAAGAAAAAATGATGCGATCAGCTACACATAGAAAAGTAAAGAGCATGAAAGAGAGAATCATAAGCGATCAGCCTTTGCCTCAATGGGTACAAAACGGAATGGAAGCCGTATTACTTGCCCCAAGTGCGAAAAACACGCAAAAAGCAATATTTAAGTATGAGAACAACATCTTAAGTGCCCAAATTGCGGATGACTATGCAATGGATCTGATTGATTTAGGCATTGCAAAGAAACATTTTGAGCTGGAAGCCGGAGGAACGTTTGAACTGGGAAATGGAGGTGTTTTTCATTTGAAATAAAGAATTGCAGATTCAATAACTTAGAAAATAATGCACTTTCAAACTCTGCAATTTACGCATGCATCTTCTCCTGCATCAATTATGAATGTGCGAAATGCGCAG
>JASGGP010000093.1:0-14288 GCA_047604985.1 Lacrimispora sp. | reverse complement strand
TTCTCTTATTGCTGCCCGCATATATTTTTCGTCTGTAGTCATGTTTGTTCCTCTTCGTTTTTTGATATTACGGATTGCTTCCCGCATTTTGGGACAGAGTCTGCCTCGTTTTATCCGGCATAAAGTTCTGCCCACAGGTGATGAAATGTGGTATACTGTATAGTATATCACGAAATAAAGGAATGATGAAAGTATGAAAGTGTGCGGGCTTCAAAAAACAACGCTTCTGGATTTTCCGGGTCACGTGGCCGCTACCGTATTTCTTGGGGGCTGCAATTTCCGCTGTCCGTTTTGTCATAACAGCGGGCTCCTGGGTCCTGAGGCAGAGTCTGTATTTACGGAAAATGAAGTTCTGGATTTTTTAAAGAAGAGAAGGGGAATTTTAGAGGGGGTATGCATTACCGGTGGAGAGCCTACCTTAGAGGCGGAGCTGGAATTATTTATAAGGAAAGTTCGGGAGCTGGGGTATCTTGTCAAGCTGGATACCAATGGATACCGGCCCGGGGTTTTGAAGGAGCTGGTTTTCAAAGGACTTTTGGATTATGTGGCCATGGATATTAAGGCCGGCAGGGAGAATTATCCGGCTGCGGCAGGAGTAAGGGGAATGGATATTACGCTCATTGAGGAAAGTGTGGATTTTTTGCTTTCCGGGAAAGTTCCTTATGAGTTTCGCACAACTGCGGTAAAGGGAATTCACGGGATGGAGGATTTTCAGGACATCGGCAGGTGGCTGAAAGGATCTTCTCCTTATTACCTTCAGAATTATGTGGATTCGGATCAGGTTTTATGTCCTGGGTATGAGGCATTTTCTCCGGAGGAGCTGGACAGGTTCCTGAAGATTTTAAAGCCTTTTCTTTCCAATGCAAAATTAAGAGGCGTTGATTATTGACAGGCAAAATAACAGGGGGCTTTTATCAGCCCCCTAATTTTATGTCGGTATACCAGAAGCCAAAACGACCATCTTCCACAGGCTGTTCCTTTGACAGAACGAAGTTCGGAAATCCGAACATAGAAGCCATATAGCGTTCATTGCTGTAAAAATGGCCTGGAATTCCCAGAATATAGCGCGGGTCTCCCTGAGGATTTAAAAGCTTTGCAAGAATTAAGTAGCGGTAATTATAGTATCCGTGCAGAAGAAAGCTGTTATTGCCGAACAGCCAGGTGTCTCTTGGCAAAATCCCGATGTCCTGGGGCTTAATCGTAAGGATCTCACAGCCGTCTTCATAATCAAACGCCAGTATTCTGGTATGCTCATGTTTCAGCTTCTCCCAGATTAAGTCATGAGGAATTTCATCCGAATCCTCGGTCTGGAGAAGTCTCTCCAATTCCTCGGGATCTCCCAGTGAGGGTTGGGTTCCGCCAAAGCCCGGAGCTTCCTTTACGGCAGCGTCCGCCCGGTAAACCGTGGTGCCGGCAGTATCCTGGCCGCTCTGAGGGATATAGGGTTCGCTGAACGTCATTTCAACGGGCTGAGAACTTCCCGTTCCTTTTACCTGTATTTCAGGGGCTTCAGCCGCTTCATTCTGTCTGCTTTCCTGTCCGGCATTCTGCTGGTTTAAAGAGGGCTGACCGAACAGCGTCGGAGCGGGAGCCGATGGATAAGGTAATGGCCGTCTGGTGCCGAAAGGTTCAGTGGCTGCCGGGCGGGGTATAGGCTGACCAATTGGCTGCACTCCCGAAACTGCAGGATGAGGCAGTGGCTGGATGGCCGGCGGTACTCCCTGGGCTGCAGGACGAAGCTGCGGCTGGATGGTCGGCAGTACTCCCTGAGCTGCTGGATGGGGCTGCGGTTGGATGGTCGGCGGCATTCCCTGGGCTGCAGGGCGTGGCTGGGGCTGGCCGGTTTGCATTGTTCTGGCCGCTGACGGCTGGTTCCTTTGCCTCCACCCTGACATGAACTGGCGGGGTAATGGTCTTCTTTCCGGTACCGGACCTGTAGCTGGAGAGAATGGATTCTGCTGCAGGGCTGCCCCAGATGCAAATGCTCCTGAGGGGATTACCCGCTGCTCCGGCTCATCCGGCTTGTTCCATTCCAGCTGTTCATGACCAGACCCATCACTGGTTCGGGCTTCTATGACGGGTTCTTTATTGACTGATTCCTCACTGACTGATTTCTCACTATACAGCAGGTTATCACCGGCTGTATCCTCAATTACAGACTCCTCACCTGGTAAATTCCCGCCGGTCAATTCTTCATTTACTGATTCCTCGCTGTACAGCAGGTGCTCACCGGCCAGGTCCTCATTTACGGCATTCTCGCTGAACAGAGTTCCGCCTGATTCTCCACTTACCGATTCCTCATTGAGCAAAGTCCCGCCGTTCAACGCTTCAGCGGTCTTTTCCCCGTTTGCCGGACTTTCATCAGGCAGGCTTTCGCCAGCCAGCTCTGCCCAGGCTGGATTGCCTTTCAGCAGTCTTTCCCCTGTGGTTTCCTCGCTGATTGGGTCTTTATTTATTTCTTCACTTACTATTTCCTTGAGGGCCGGTTCTTCGCTTACCGTCTCCTCATGCACAAGACTTTCGCCGGACGTTACCCCGCTTTCCGCCTGTACCTGCAAATTTTCTCTTTCCGCCGGCTCCTGTTCCATGCGGACGGATTCCTCCTGTACTGTTTTTAACTCACCGGAATGATCCCCTGATTCTTCCGCAGAGGTTTTTGGTGCATCGGTCTCCAGGGGGAATTCTTCTTCGATTTCCTGCACAGCTTTTTTTATCTGCTCTTCTGAAATCTCAGCCTGTTCCTTTTCCCTGGAAGCGGAAACTGCGTTTTCCAAATCCACTTCTGCAGCATGGGCAACCGCGTCTTCCCATATGGTCGTATAACAACGCCATGTACTCTTTACGTCATGGATGGTCAGTCCGTAGCACTGGTCCATGTTGATGCCGGAACGCTCTACATCATTTGCGGATACTGTGGTCCGGAATTCACCGGAACCTCCCCGTACAAAAATATTTCCCAGGAATATTTCCTGATCTCCGGCCAATAAGTATACCCCAATGTCATTGCCACCTACATAGATTCTCTTGGCACTGACCGTAATTTTGCACTGGATGCCTCTCGTCTCTATCTTGGCAAATCCGATGTTTTTTCCTTTGATCCCGCCTTCGTAGGCATAAATATATGAGATTAGTCTTCGATAGTTAGACATGCCATCACTCCTTTATAACTATTTTATGCAAAATGCCATTGCAACTATGACATAAAAATGTTATCCTATTAAAAGAATAAAATAAAAATTTTTTCCACACAGAGGAGGGACAAAAATATGAAGCTTTATCGCGCTAAGGACTATCATGATATGAGTCGGAAAGCAGCCAATATTATTTCCGCACAGGTGATTATGAAACCGGACTGTGTTCTGGGACTGGCTACAGGCTCCTCACCCATGGGGACCTACCAGCAGCTGGTTGAATGGTATAAAAAAGGGGATTTAGATTTTTCCGAAGTAAAGACAGCAAATCTGGACGAATACAAGGGCCTCACCAGAGATAATGACCAAAGTTATTATTACTTTATGCGTGAAAACCTGTTTAAGCACGTAAATATCAGCGAAGCAAACACCCATATTCCCAACGGAACGGAGACTGACGCGGAAAAAGAGGCAGCCCGTTACGAGAAAGAGGTAAAAAGTCTTGGCGGTGTTGATTTACAGCTCCTTGGTATAGGGCACAACGGTCACATTGGCTTTAATGAGCCTTCCGACATTTTTCCAAAGGATACCCACATCGTGGATCTTCAGGAAAGCACCATTGAGGCCAACAAGCGTTTCTTTGAATCCATTGACGAGGTTCCCCGCCAGGCCTACACCATGGGAATCGGAACCATTATGAGAGCGAAAAAAATCCTTTTGATCGTCAGCGGTGAGGAGAAAGCGGAAATTCTCCACGAAGCGCTCCACGGCCCTGTAACCTCACAGGTTCCGGCATCCATTTTACAGCTTCATCCGGATGTAATTATCGTTGCAGACGAAGCGGCTCTGGCAAAGTTTGAAGATTGAGGTTCTTGACTTTTTCGTTTTCTGATGGTATAAGTGTTGTATTATAAGAATTTTTAAAAGGAGGTGAGATGCTGTGCGCCGTATTTTAATGGATACCACTTCATTATGGTCTAATATTGAGCATATCGCTGTTATTTTAGGTAATTTTGACGCGTCCGTGTATCAGTGCGCCCATTTTTACGAAAAAGGCAGCGTCCCACCTCAGATTTTGTCTACAAGCCGGTAACTTTATGTCAACTGGTTTCTGACTGATTTTCTGCCCGGATGCTCCGCACCGGGTTTTTTTGTGCGCATTTTTCGAAATGGGTTCTCTGAAAGAACGGATGGGAAAGCCCTAATACCGATTACGCGCAAAATGGAGGAATTTCATTTATGAAACAAGAAAAAAGCTCTCTGACCGGCTTCGGCTTTCATCTCAAGGCCGTATTTTCCACGATGTTTATGTGTACAAAACAAATCTTTGACGGCGGTTTCCTGTGTGTTGCAGGCGGATATTTTTTTCAGGCCGTCCAGTTTGTCATGCTTATATTTATTTGGAAGTCTCTGGCATCAAATGGTGTTCTGCCGGGCGGCGCCCATCTGGACGGCCTGATGACATATACACTTATGTCAACCATTTTTCATCAGGAATTAAATATTATCTCTCCCGCCACCTCTTCCCTTTGGGAAGGGTCCATCATCGGGCGGTTTCTGCGGCCAATGCCTGTGGAAATCAGCTTTTTTGCGGAAACTGTAGGAAAATGGTGGATTCCAAACTTTCTGTTTTTCGGGCTTCCCCTGTGGCTGTCCGCCTCCTTTCTGGGAATCCGGCCATGGCCTGTGACGGCTTTTTCCGGGGTTCTGGCTTTTTTCAGCCTTTTACTGGCGGCCTCCCTGGGTTTTGCCATTGACCTGTTGTTTTCTGCATTTGCCATGTATTTAAAAAACGGCTGCTGGGCGGCTTTGGCGGTCCGGGAAGCGGTTTATTCCCTGCTTTCCGGGGAAATGATTCCCTTTTCCCTCTTTCCTTTTGGGATGGGAAAAATATTTTCCCTCCTCCCTCTTGGGTCGGTGGCCCACGGGCCTTTGACGATTTATACGGGGACCTCGGGAAATCCCTGGGCTGTTCTGGGGTTACAGATTTTCTGGAATGTGGTTTTGTGGATTGCTGCGGAACGCATTTTTAAAAAGAGCAAAGAAAGGATGATTTCATTTGGCGGATAATATTAAAACTCTTCTCCGGCTTTACCGGCAGTACGGGAAAATGGATCTTTTGTGGTTTCTCCGTGACACGCGCTATTTCCTGCTGCAGCTGGCGTCGGATATCATAAGCGGCGGCTGCGCCATAGCGGGCATTTATCTCCTGTCCTTCAGCTTCCAGGATCTTTCTGGAATGAACCGGGAGGAAATCTTGTTTATGCTGGGATATTCTGTTTTTATCGACGGGATTTACATGGTGTTTTTTATCGGCAATAACACCCACATGGTCAGCCGGATCATTGGCAGGGGACAGCTTGACCATATAATGATACAGCCGGTTCCCTTTTGGATGGAGCTTCTGGCCCAGGGCTTCTCACCGTTTTCCGGCTCGCCCATGCTGATTCTGGGAACAGCCCTTTCCTGGTACGGGGCGGTTCACGCCTCGATTTACGTGACACCGGAATGGATTTTTCTGTTCCTCTTGTACGGGGTCTGTTCCTGTCTGATTATTTTATCGTTTCTGTATCTGCTGTCCTGCACGGCTTTTTATGCCCCGGCGGCTGCCGAGGAAATTGCAATGGTGGGGAAAGACCTCTTTTCGTCTTTAAAGACTTATCCCCTGGGAAATATAAACGGAGCCGTCAAGGGAATCTTCCTTACGGTTATACCCATCGGGCTTACGGCATGGTTTCCATCTCTTCTCCTGCTTCAGGCGGGAAGGACGGGAGCCGCCTCTTTAAGGCTGTTTTCCGCCCTGGGGATGCCGGGGGCGGCGGCTGTATTTCTCATTGCTGCTATTTTATTTTTCAGGAAAGGAATGAAGCATTATGCACTCTACGGTTCACCAAGATATACCGGCTTTGGCCATCGATAATATTTCAAAACAGTACTGCCAGTGGCAGAGAAGCG
Organism: Lacrimispora sp.; assembly: GCA_047604985.1. Classification (GTDB taxonomy): domain Bacteria; phylum Bacillota; class Clostridia; order Lachnospirales; family Lachnospiraceae; genus Lacrimispora. Next base: position 8,202 of record JASGGP010000093.1, on the reverse strand, counting down.
GGAAAGCCCGGGATATTTTAAAAAATATGTTTCACCCGGAAAAACGGGTAGTCACCGCTCTTGACCGGGTATCCCTTACGTTTTTTCCAGGAGAATTTGTGGCTTATGCAGGGGCCAACGGGGCGGGAAAAAGCACTACCATCAAAATACTTTCCGGCATTCTTCTTCCCACAAAAGGGAATGTGTCCGTACTCGGTTTTGATCCGTCAAAGGACCGGATGGAGCTGATGAAGCATATCGGCGTCCTGTTTGGACAGCGGACGGAGCTGTGGTGGGATCATCCGGTGATTACCAGCTTTGAATGGAAGAAAGAGGTCTGGAACATTCCGGATGAGGTATACCGGAAGAATCTGGATCTGGTTACGGAGCTTTTGGACCTGGGGGATATTTTAAAGACATTTTCCAGGGAACTGAGCCTGGGACAGCGGATGCGGGCGGATATTGCCATGCTGCTTTTGCACGGGCCCAGGCTTATCTTTCTGGATGAACCAACTTTAGGGCTGGATGTTCTGGCAAAACAGCAGATGATCCGGTTTTTGAAAAAGATCAACAGGGAGCAGGGAACCACGGTTGTGGTCACCAGTCACGATATGGATGACTTAGAGGAAATGGCCCAACGGATGGTGCTGTTAAATAAGGGGCAGATCGCATTTGACGGGAGCTTTGACCAGCTTCGGAATGTGCTTGGCGGGTTTTACCGAATACAGCTAAAGACGGCGGAGAATGTTCCTGCTCCCCTACTGCCGGGCATGAGGCTTTTAAAATCAGAGCAGGGGATTCATGAGTACGAATTTGACAGGCAGAAGCTGGAGATTCATGAGGTCCTTGGCATGCTGGCCGGGTTTTCCCAGATTCAGGATGTGGAGATTAAAAAGGCGCCCATTGAGGATGTGGTCGCAGAACTTTATTTAAGCTGGAAAGCCTGAAAGCCAGCCCCCTTAAAGTGTCCGGTTCACGGCTTTTAACTTCAAAAAGGCTTATAGTAATTGTGAAATTAACAGTTGGAATTTATTGTCAAATGGTGTAGAATGAGAAAAAAGGAGGCGGTAAAATATGGCATATACGTTTACAAAAGACTTAGAAACAGGCAACCAGCTGATTGACTCCGAGCACCGTCAGCTGATCGAGGCAATAAATAATCTGCTTGCTGCCTGTGGGGCAGGTAAGGGGCGCGCCGAGCTCTCCAATACCCTTAAATTCCTTCAGGATTATACTGCAAAGCATTTCAGTGATGAGGAGAAGCTTCAGCTCCAGAGCCATTACCCGGATTATGTAAATCACAGACGGTATCACGAGGATTTTAAAAAGGTTGTTGCCGGAATCTGCGCAAAATTAGATAAGGAAGGGCCCACGGTCGCTCTTGTTGGCGAAGTCAACAGCACCATTGCCGGCTGGCTGATCAATCATATTAAGAAAGAGGATGTTAAGGTTGCGGCTCATTTAAAAAGCTGACTTAAAGGCAGCAATGAGGCAATGAAGCCTTCTGTTTTCTCTTAAAAGGGCCCCGGCGCTGCATTTGCCGGGGCCTGACCGATATATATAACACTTCTTCTGAATCCACATCTATACTAATTCTCAGCACCGTTTTAAAAAACGCTGCCCCCTGCATTTGGTGCAAAGAAAAATTTGTTTGTCCCGCACTCTTTTCATTCCCCCAGTATTTTGATAGAATAGGTTCAGGAAAAATATAACATTCTACAGAAAGAAGGTAAACGATTATGAAAGATCCAAATTGCGCATACTGCATGAAAGGAGAGCTGGTGGAAAAATTCGGCTATCCGATCTGCGAAATGGAATCAGGATTCCTGTATTTATTTAAGGAGCAGAGTAAAAGAGGCAGAGTCATTCTGGCCTATAAGGATCATGTCAGTGAGATGACAGACATAAGCGATGAAGAAAGAAACGTATTTTTTGCCGATGTGGCAAGGGTCTCAAGGGTGATCCACAAGATTTTCCAGCCGGATAAGGTAAATTACGGAGCTTACGGCGACACCGGCTGCCATCTCCATATGCACCTCGTTCCGAAATACAACGGTGGCGATGAATGGGGAAGCACCTTTGCCATGAATCCGGACAAGGTATATTTAACGGATAAAGAGTATGAAGAAATGGCAGCCGAAATCCGGGCGGCATTATAAAAAGCTTGCAATGCTCATAAAGAAAGGCGGTGCTGTATCATGTTAGAGGAAATCAGAAATCAGGCGGAAACTGCTGCAAGGGAGCTGCTGGAAGCCGCCCGCTTAAGCGAAAAGGATCTGGTTGTAATCGGCTGTTCCTCCAGTGAAATATCCGACCACAGAATCGGCTCCCATTCCAGCGCGGAGATCGGACAGGCGGTTTTTTCCGCTGTTTATAAGGTTTTCCATGAACAGGGGATTTATGTGGCGGCCCAGTGCTGCGAACATTTAAACAGGGCTCTGATCCTGGAAAAGGAGGCTGCCCTGCATTATGGGTATGAATCGGTAAACGTAGTTCCCCAGTTGAAGGCGGGCGGTTCTCTGGCTACAGCGGCCTATACCGTGCTCCAATGTCCGGTGGCCGTTGAATCCATTAAGGCCCACGCGGGAATTGATATCGGGGATACCTTAATCGGCATGCACTTAAAGGCTGTTGCGGTTCCGGTCCGCATAAAAACCCGTTACATCGGTTCCGCCCATGTGGTGGCCGCACGTACCAGGCCTAAGTTTATCGGCGGGATAAGAGCCTGCTATGACGAGGCCATAGAATAAAAGACAGAAAAAAGGGTGCTGCAAAATGCAAATTTTCAACAAGATGCGGTCTCAGGCCATTTGGCCGATACCGATATCTTGTATGAAAAAATCATTCTGCAGCACCTTTCTTTTTGATTTAGCGGTAAGAGGTATGGACAGCCTTGGCTAAGACCTTGGGATCCTTTACATAAGGAGTTACAGGGCAAATGGGTTTATCCGCTCCCATCAGGGTATAGACAGCCATTCTGGCAGCCCGTACCGAATATTCTTCCGTAAACACCATATCATCGGGGATTTCAACGAACTGGCTCACCATGGCGAAGTTGGTGGAGCCTGCCGGAACCACCTTCGGACGGTCGGCCATCTTGCGGGGCTGGAACTGGGCATCTACGTAAGGCATCATGCAGGGGATGACATTGATCACGTCTGCAAGCAGCTCTTCCTGGCGTTCCTCCATATGAAGATGATGAAGAAGCTCAGTGAGCAGTTCTTCTCCGGTACAGTCTTTCATAGGCTTCTTTACATAGTCGCCGATCCGGTCGGTATAAAGCCCGTATCCCCAGAAAATCGTCTGGTCCATGGGCTGATTGATAAAGTGAGGCTGGGCAGCTACCACGATGCTCATAAGCCAGCTGGAATCCTTGAATGTCATGAGTGCTCCGCTTCCCGGAACATTGCCGGAATAACTTTCGATCAGCTTTAACAGCTTGTTTCCCCGGCTGGTCACGGTAAAGCTTTCCCAATTGGTCTCATGGACATCACCAAAGAAAGGATAGGGATTCCCAAGTCCTGTCTTCTTTGCGGCCACCTTGCTCCACAGTTCTCCGGATATGGGTCTTAAAACAGGAGCCGGCGCCGGATTGTGCAAGTCTCCTAAGGTGGCGCTGTCAGTCATGCAGGCATTTGTCATGATGCAGATATCCCCTTGGTTAAGGTCAATGGTTCTTTCTATGCCATTATCCATTAAGTGAAGGGTCTTTACAGTGATTCCGTCTCCGTCGGCAAAATCAATGTCAATAACCGTACAGTTTTCCGCGAAAATTACTCCCTGTTTTCTTAAGTAGGTTTCCAGGGGGCGGATGACGCTGTCATACTGGTTTAAGGGAGTTCTGGTGACGCCTTCCAGGGTTTCAATCCTTGAAAACTCCAGAATCATTCTCCTCATATAGCGGCGGAATTCAAAAAGGCTGCTCCATTTCTGGAATGCAAAGGTGGTCTGCCACATATACCAGAAGTTAGTGGTAAAGAAATGAGGCATGTCTGCAAACCAGCCCTCAATGGTCATATCATCCAGCTTTTCTTCCGGTGTGTACATGAGCTTGAAAAGGGCCATCCTCTCTTCCTGAGTAAAGCCCATGCTCTTAACATCCAGAATCTTTCCGTCCCTGTCGATCAGACGGGCCTTGGCGCAGGTGGGATGGGCGTGGTCAAAGTTCAGTATCTCTTCGGCCACACTCCGTCCAGGGTTGTCCAGTGAGGGAATGGAACGGAACAGCTCCCAGAAGTTCTCGTAGGTCTCTTCATTTAACATTCGTCCACCCCTGCATACAAAACCTTTTTCCGGGGTTCCGATGCCGTCATTGCTTCCGCCTAAAATGGGCATTCCCTCAAAAATCGTTATCTGCTTTCCAGGCATTTTGCAATCGCGTATAAGGTAAGCGGCTCCTGCCATGCTTCCCAGGCCTCCGCCTACAAAATATGCCTTTCCCTCTGCCCCGCTTTCTGCTTTCTGCTCCCCGATCTCCTTTTTCCCCTGAGCCTTCTTCTTTTTGGAATAATCAAGAGCCTTTGTTACCGCCACTGCCGCCGCAGTTGCAGCCGCACTGTATATAAGTGCTTTTCCCAAACCATTTTTCTTTCTCATAAACGATGCTCCATTCTCTGAATTAAATAACTGATAGCCTTATATTATCATACTTCATTTCTTTCGTCATCATACATGATTTTTTGTTACAGTTTCGCCTTGCAGAAGCCTCAGTCTCTTATTCCGGTAAAATAATTGCTGAGAGCGGCAAACTGCTCCAGGCTTAAAGTCTCTCCGCGCACAGAGGCGCCAAGGCCCAGGCTCTCAATGGCCAGCCCAATCTGCTCTTTTGTGAAAGGGATCTCCGGGGAATTGTTCAAGCCGTTTTGCAGGGTCTTTCTTCTCTGGTTAAAAGAAGCCCGGATCAGGCGGAACATGAGGAGAGAATCCTGGACATTTACCGGCGGATTCTTATGCCTGGTCAGGCGGATGACCGCTGAGCCCACGCTGGGGCGGGGCATGAAGCAGTTGGGAGGTACATTGGCTACGATATAGGGCTCGGCGTAATACTGCACCGCCAGGGAAAGAGCGCCGTAATCCTTGGAGCCCGGTCCCACCTGCATACGGTCCGCCACCTCTTTCTGCACCATGACCGTAATATTGTCAATTGGAACCATGCCCTCAAAAAGTCCCATGATAATGGGAGTCGTAATGTAATAGGGCAGGTTTGCCACCACCTTGATGGGGCGTCCGTTGTTATATTCCTCAGTTATTCGATTTATGTCAACCTTTAAAATGTCATCGTGGATGACCGTTACATTGTCATAGCCTGCCAGAGTTTCTTTTAAAATCGGGATTAAGTTGGAATCGATCTCCACCGCCACCACATGACGGGCGCTTTCAGCCAGGTACTGGGTCATGGTGCCGATGCCGGGACCGATTTCCAGGACACAGTCTTCCTTTGTGACGCCTGCAGAGGCAATGATCTTGTCCAGAACCCGGGTGTCTATTAAAAAATTCTGTCCGAACTTTTTTTGAAATGCGAATTCGTATTTTTGTATGATCTCAATAGTTTTTTGGGGATTTCCCAGTGTTGCCATGCCGTCCTCCGTTTTCTTCTTTCACAGCTTCATGGTATTAAACCAGCCTGTACAGCTTTTTTGCATTACGGCTGGTGATCTCAATGACTTCCTCCTCAGGAATTCCCTTGATGGCACTGATTTCCTGGACCACATAAGGGAGATTTAAAGAGGAATTGCGCTTTCCCCTGTTCGGGGAAGGGGCTAAATAAGGGCAGTCGGTTTCCAGCACCAGCTGTTCCATTGGCATGTATTCCACTACTTCCTTAAGCTTTTTAGCATTTTTAAAGGTGACCACGCCTCCGATTCCCAGGTAATAGCCCATATTTAAATATTCCCTGGCGATTTCCTTTCCATAGGAAAAGCAGTGGATCACGCCTCCCGTGTCTCTTCCTCCCTCTGCTTTCATGATGTCCAGGGTGTCCTTAGCCGCATCACGGCTGTGGATGATCACAGGAAGTTCTACCTGCTTTGCAAGGTCCAGCTGGCGGATAAACCATTTTTTCTGCGTCTCCCGGTCCGGCTCATCCCAGTAGTAATCCAGGCCGATTTCACCGATTGCCACAATTTTTTCATGGGATGACCGGCTTTTCAGCCAGTTTATGCTGTCCTCATCCAGTTCTGCGGTTTCGTTGGGGTGAACGCCGATGGCTCCGTATACGTGGGGATATTTTTCCGCCAGCTCCAGGGTGCTCTTTGAAGATTTTATGCTGGCTCCCACATTGGTGACCGCTTCAATACCATGGTTGAAAAGGCCTGACAGCAGCTCTTCCCTGTCTTCATCGAATGCTTCATCATCATAGTGGGCGTGTGTATCAAAAATCATAGTTTCCTCCATTCCGGCCATGCCTTTAAGGCATTTTCTCCATCCTGTACACGCTTCACCGCACATACAGATACAGGGGGCTTCTCTTATAAATCAAATCACTGTTAAAATATTATCAATCTTAAAATATACAGAAAAAGAAGGTGAACAGGATAAAAGCAGTAAAAGAAGTATTTTAAATTCCTCTCTCCTCTTCTTCCATTATACAGGTGTATGGGAATAAAGGCCAGTACGGCCGCGCCAAAGCAGCTCAGGCTTTCAATGACAGCCAGGCCTCCTCCAAATAAAGCCTTAAGCAGCTTGTTGTCATGATAAATGTAAAAAAACAGGATCATAAGGATTCCGATGATGTCATAGTCGCACCGGATGACCACGGCTGCCAGACATCCGGCCAGAACCGCCAGAGCCTGCCTTACCGGCCTGCCGGCCGCCCGAACGTACCCTTCCAGCACACAGAGGCCCAGAAACAGGTATACACGTTCTGGAATTCCGGATAAAACCACTTTCCAAATATGGCCAGATCGAAAGGAACTTCGGAAATAAAGGCAAAGGCAAGGAGTCTGACTCCATATTTTTTCACATCCCTGGTGTGAAGAAAGCCTTCCACCAGCAGGAAGCAGAAAATGGGAAACGCCAGCCGTCCTGCGGTCCGCAGCAAGGTATCCACAATGCTCCACCTTGCGCCTTCCGGCGTAGCCAGGATCTGCTGCATCAGGCTGCTGTCCTGAAATTTTAAAATGCCGTTTTCCACCAGGGCCACCCCTGTGTGGTCAATGAACATGGTGACAATGGCTATGAGCTTTAAGGCATTTCCGGTTATTCCTTTTGTACGAATCATGTTTTTTGTATAAGGGGATGCAGGCTGACCCATGAAATCTCCTTTTCTAATATTTTTGCCGGAAGAACATAAGAGGATAAGGCCGGATTACAGGAATCCGGCCTTTTATATTTTCTTTCAAATGTCTTCCGGAATATCCACTGGTTAACAGATTTCCGCGCCTGCCGGCATTGGCTTTTCCGGTACCATGAGGGATAAATTCCCCTCTTCATCCTCGGCGCAGAGAAGCATGCCTTCCGACATGACGCCGGCCAGCTTCGCGGGCTTTAAGTTTACCACAACCATGACTTTCTTGCCAACCATTTCTTCCGGGGAATAATGGGCTTTGATTCCGCTGACAATCTGCTTTACCTGGCTTCCGATTCTCACCTGGGAGCATAAGAGTTTCTTGGACTTTGGAACTGCCTCGCAGGCAATGATCTGGCCTACCTGGAACTGCAGCTTTGCAAAATCGTCATATTCAATTTCCGCCTTGGCCTCGATATCGATCACGCCGGCGCTTTCTTCTTCCTTTGCAGCCTCTCCGGTCTCCGCCCCATTAGCGGCTTCCATGGCTTCCACCTTTTCTAAAACCTCCTTGATGTCCATGCGGGCAAACAGGATTTCCGGCTTATCCGTCACCTTGCTGCCTGAGGGATACAGGCCGAACTCATTCATCCGGGAAAGTTCTCTCCGGTCCGTACAAAGCTGGGCCAGAATTCTTTTGGAAGTCTCAGGCATGAAAGACTCCAGCAGGGAGGCTCCGATGGTGATGGCTTCCGTTAAGTTGTAAAGGACGGTTTCTAAGCGTTCCTTAGATGCCTCATCCTTTGCAAGAGCCCAGGGCGCTGTTTCGTCGATATATTTGTTGCTTCTTCTGAAGATGTTGAAGATAGCGGTCATGGCATCTGCCACACGGAGCTTTTCCATCTTCTCCTGAACCCGCATCACTTCTTCCAGTACCACAGTCATTAAGTCTGCGTCCACCTCCTCGGCCGCATTTCCGTTGGAAACCACGCCGCCGA
>JASGGP010000092.1:0-14320 GCA_047604985.1 Lacrimispora sp. | reverse complement strand
CTCTTTGCCACCTGAAGAATGGCGCTCATTTCCTCCTCGGAAAATTCTGCTGCTCCGGGAATATCGCCCACGCTCATGACCCCTCCGGTTGCCATAACTTTCAGCTGGTCCGCGCCGTATTTAAAGGTATACCGGGCCGCCTTACGCCCGGCATCCGGCGAGTCCACCACATATCCTATACCGGTATCCGTTTTCACATAGGGACTTAAACGGGAATCTGCATGACCTCCCGTTGCCGTTATGGCAATTCCGGATACAAACATTCTGGGGCCGTCTATTTTCCCGGCGTTGATTCCGTTTCTCACTGCCACATCACAAAATCCATAGGACCCTTCATCACGGACCATGGTAAAGCCTGCCAACAGATCTTTTTTTACATTCATTATGGTCTCAATAGTAATTTCTCCAAATGTCATGTTCTGGAACATGGTCATGCTGGCAGGATGGCCATTCATAGCCGTATGCATGTGACTGTCAATCAGCCCCGGCATTACGAATTTATCACTCAGATCAATAACTTCTGATACCTCTTCCCTACAGTCTTTCCGTTTTCCTACCCAGGTCACTGTATTTCTTTCATAGACGATTGCCATATCGGAGTTTACTTCTCCGGTTTCTGAATCAAACAATTCCTTGCAATATATTGCCTTTTTCATTTTTCCACCTCTCTCTTATGCGGAAAGCAGCATAAGCCTGACCGCCTATGCTGCTTTTTATCTTTATTCCTGGGGCTTCCAGGTCCAGACCGGTATATTTCCAAGGCCCAGATCTTCCAGGCCTATGGCATCTCCCAGCCTCTTGTTAAATGCATAATCCTCATAGGTGGCTGCATAGAAGATGATCGGCTCCTGCTCCAGCCATTCTTTCTGCATATCTTTCACAATAGCTACTCTTTCATCATCTGTTTCTGCTTTCATAAAGCTGGTATAGTAATCATCCCAGGTGGAATCCGGCCAGTTGATAAAGGATGCGGATTCATGGGTCAGCATGCTCTTTAAATACATGGGATTGGACTGCATGGTCATGTTAACAAGACCCATTTCCGTAGTGCCGTCATAGAAGCCCGCAAACATGGTGGCTGCCTCTTCTACCTTGATGGTCGTCTTTAATCCTATGGCTTCAAAGTTCTGCTGCATAATGTTGGCAACCTTTTTCTTGCTCCCGAAGGCGTATGAAGAGTAACTCCTTTTGCTAGATCAATGGAACCATCGGCGGCTGCGGCTTCAAGCAGGGTTTTTGCTGCCTCCGGGTCGTATTTGTATGTAATGGAGCTGTCGTTGTATTTGGTACCTGCCATAATCGGGGATTCCAGCGGAGTTGCCTTTTGAAGCATGGTGCAGATAGCTTCCCGGTTAATGGCCAGATTCAGTGCCTGACGGATCCTGGGATCGGTATAGGACAAGTTGTTTACCATCAGCATATACGGCTGTGTTGCCACATCCTGATGGGCAACATTTAAGTTTGCAGATCCTTCCAGAGAATTAATGTCATCCACGCTCATAGGCGGATATGCCAGATCAATATCACCAGCTAATAATGCGGAGGCCATATTGGAGTTTGCCATGACCGTGATCTTAAACTTTGCAAACTGCGGTGCACCCAGATAGTATTTCTGGTTGGAAGTCATTACCAGCTCACTTCCTGCAATAGTGCTTTCAAAAACCAGAGGCCCGCTGCCTACCGGATTGTTCCAAAGTGCATTCGTTACATAATCAGCCGGTGCTGTATCCTTTAATAAGTGCTCAGGAATAGGCTGGTACAGATAAAGATAGGAAGGGAAAGTTACATCCTGGGATATGGGCCCCTGGAAAGTGTACTTTAAGGTGTAGTCATCCACAGCCTCCGCACCGATTTCTTCCGCTGTTCCGGTTCTTTTGCCGCTGCTGTCCACCCCGGTCAATATACTGTACATAAAAGTGTGGTTTGCCGTACATGCCGGATCTGTAATCATTCTTGCCGCGAATACATAATCATTTGCCGTTACCGGCTCTCCGTCACTCCAGACCGCATCCTTATTCAGATGAAAGACAATGGACAGACGGTCATCTGCTATTTCCCAGCTGTCCGCATTTCTCGGGGTAACACTTCCGTCCATGGATAAGTAAAACAGTCTGTCATACAAAAGTCCCAGTACCAGCTGGCTGTAATAGCCGCCCGAAGCCGCATTGTAAGGAATTAAATCCGCCCATGCGGACCCCATTCCCATGGTTACCGCCATGGCGGAAGCCGGACTGCCCTCTGTTCCTGCCACAGAGGTTCCTCCTGCTGCAGACGTTTCCCCTGTTCCCGAAGATGGCGTTCCCGAGCTGCCCTTACAGCCGGCCAGCAATGAGGCAGAAAGAACTGCAGCCAGTACTAGTGAAGCAACTCTCTGTAAATTATTTTTTTTCATAAACAATTCCTCCTTTTATTTGTTTTATCCTGCAAAAAGAAATCAGGAATTAATCAGCCTTTCGTTCTTGTGAATAAGGACATGAAACCAGATGCCCTTCCCCCATGTCCATAAGACCATATTCCAGCCCGGAACAAGCCTCTCTCGCATAAATGCAACGGTTGTGAAACCGGCAGCCTGAGGGTGGATATAGGGGACTTGGAACATCCCCCAGCAGCACGATCCGCTTTTTATCACGGTCTACATCCGGTACTGGAATGGCCGATAAAAGTGCCTGGGTATAGGGATGAAGCGGATTGTCAAAAATTCTTTTTTTGCTGCCGAATTCCACAATCTGTCCCAGATACATGACTGCGACTTTATCACAAAGATAACGGACCACACTCATATCATGAGAAATAAACAGATAGGATACTCCCGTTGCCTTCTGTGCGGCCTTCATCAAATTCAGCACCTGGGCACGTACCGACACATCCAGAGCAGATACCGGCTCATCGCAGACAATGAATTTAGGGTCCAGGACCATTGCTCTGGCAATTACAACTCTTTGCCGCTGGCCTCCGGATAATTCATGGGGAAGCTTGTAAAACTGATATTCTCCCATTCCCACGAATTTTAAAATTTCTTCTGTCTTTTTCCTGATCTCTTCTTCCGAGCCCATTTTAAACGCGTCAAGAGGTGCTCTTACAGCTTCAAAAATTGTTCTCCTCGGATTTAAGGAGGCATAGGGATCCTGAAAAATGATCTGCATATATTTCCGGTAAGAACGAAGCTGCTTCCTGTTTTTTCCCACGATCTCCTGTCCTTCAAACTGAATGCTTCCCGAGGTTGCCGGATTCAGGGCCAGAATGGCACGGCCCAAAGTGGACTTTCCGCAGCCGGATTCTCCCACCAGCCCTATGGTCTCGCCGGAAAAGATTTCCAGATCCACACTGTCTACCGCCTTTAAAGTGAGCTTTCTCCTGCTTTTTCCACCCTTAACAGAAAAATATTTTTTTAAATCTTTAACTACCAGCAATGGTTTATTTTCCGCCATATTTTAACCTCCTCATCCATCCGGAGCTAATACAGGAAACATCTTACCTGATGTCCTTCTTCCAGTTCCCTTAATTCCGGTGTTTCCTCCTTACACCGGTCCATACAGAGGCTGCACCGGTTGCTGAAACGGCAGCCTTTCGGCATCTGGCTTAAAGAAGGAACCGTACCGTCAATGGTATTAAGCTGGTCCGTATCCTGATCCAGTCTGGGAATGGATTCCAGCAGTCCCATGGTATAAGGATGCATGCCGTTTTTAAAAATAGATCTGGCACTTCCATATTCTACAACTTCGCCGGCATACATGACCATGACATAATCCGCATTTTCAGCCACCACTCCCATATCATGGGTGATCAGTAAAACCGCCGTATTCATCTGGTTCTGAAGATCCCTCATCAGTTCCAGAACCTGGGCCTGAATGGTTACATCCAGGGCTGTTGTGGGCTCATCTGCAATCAGAAGCGCCGGCTCTGAGGATAAAGCCATTGCAATCATTACCCTTTGTCTCATACCTCCCGACAGGTTATGGGGAAATTCATGCATCCTCTGTTCCGGAGAAGGAATCCCCACCTTTTCAAGCATTCCCGCCGCCTTTTTCCAGGCTTCCTTTTTACTGATACTGTTGTTTGCCTGATACATTTCCACCATCTGATCTCCGATGCGGTAGACCGGATTCAGAGACGTCATAGGCTCCTGAAAAATCATGGATATCTTATTGCCTCTGACCTTTCTCATTTCCTTTAAAGACAGCTTTGTCAGATCCTGGCCTTCAAAGTTAATGCTTCCACCTGCAATGACAGTAGTTTTTTCCGGTAACAGCCGGAGAATCGTATTGGCAGTAACGCTCTTCCCACATCCTGACTCTCCTACGATTCCAAGAGTTTCCCCTTCTTTCACAGAAAAAGTCACGTCCTGAATGGCCGTTAAGGTTTCTGTTTTGCTTACCCTGAATTTCACCTGAAGGTGCTGCACATTTAATACTGTTTCTGCCATATCCGCCGCCTCCTTACAATCGTTTCATTTTTGGATCCAGGGCATCCCGGATCCCTTCCCCTACAAAGTTGATGCATACAATGGTAACTACCAGACAAAGTCCTGCGGGAATCCAGATCCACCAGCGTTTCGTCAGTACGATCAGGCTTGTGGCCGCCTGGATAATATTTCCCCATGAGGCCTGAGGCGGCTGGACACCCGCTCCCAGAAAGCTTAATGCCGATTCCGTGATCATGGCATTGGAAATGCGGAATGCCAGCGTTGCCCACAAGGGCGCAATGGAATTGGGAAGTATGGTTTCAAAAAGAATTTTCCAATCGCCGGTCCCAATGGCATATTCTGCTTCCACATATTCCTTGCTCCTGACCGATAGTACATTACTGTAAATCAGTTTTCCCACCGCTGGCCAGTTAAGGATTCCGATCAGCAAAATAATAATGGGAACAGACGAACCAAATACCGCGACGAATACAAGAATAAGAACCATAGCAGGAAATGACATAAAAATATCTGCCAGACGCATTATCAGCGTTTCAATTTTCCCCTTGTAATATCCTGCAATCAGACCCAGAGGCAGCCCCACCGCAACGCTTACCGCTGTTGCCAGAAAACCGATCAGAATAGAAATTCCGCCGCCGCTTATTACCCTGGCAAAAATGTCACGGCCTACTTCATCGGTTCCAAGAAGATGGGCAGTCCCCGGCGCCTGGTTAAAGGCTGCTCCGTCAATGGAATTGGGATCCAGATTCAATGCAACGGGAAGCACTATTACCCCTATTATCTCCAATATGACAATAACCAGGCTGATCACAGCCAGCTTATGCTTTCGGAAGTGCCGGATAAATTCACTTTTTCTTTTCAATGTAATGCACCTCCCTTAGTCCAGACGGATTCGAGGATCCAGATATGCGTAAACCAGATCGATCAGCAGATTGGCTATAAGAACCGCAGCGGCTATGAGAATGGTGATCCCCATGATGGTATTGTAATCGCGCTGGCTGATGGAGAGAATCAGAAGACTTCCCATTCCGGGCCAGCCAAACACCTGCTCCGTCACCGTGGCACCACCGGCCAAAAGAGGGACCGTCATTCCAATGGAAGCAACAATGGGAATCCATGCATTCCGTAAAATATGTTTAACGGTTACCGTTCCTTCCGCAAGTCCCTTGGATCTTGCTGTTTTTACATACTCCTCATTCAGCACGTCCAACATGCTTCCTCTTGTCTGCTTTACAAAATTCCCAAGAATCTGTATCACCATGACAAAGCAGGGCAGAACCAGATGCCTGATCAAATCCCCCAGATCGTTATTTTTATTTCCGGAATACATTCCCATGGCCGGCAGCACTCCCAGCTTGACAGCGAAAACGTATACCAGAATCAGCGCAATGAAAAAATTTGGAGCAGCAGCTCCTATGAAAGACAGGAAAGAAGAAATATTATCCCATATGGAATAAGGCTTTACTGCCGCCATGACCCCGATGGGAATGGCAATCAATAACGCAACAGCAAGAGAAGACAGGGATAAGATCAATGTGGGAATGATTCTTTCTGAAATCAGATTCCATACCGGCTGCTGGGTTCTCGTGGAAATCCCGAAATCTCCCTGTAATACAGCCAGAAGCCAGGTGAAATACCGGACTGCCACCGGCTTATCCAGCCCGTACTGGACCCGAAGCGCTTCTTCTGCTTCCTTGGTCAGCTCTCCTCCTGCCTTAATCATATCCAAAGGACTTCCCGGTGCCATATTGGACAGAAAAAACACAACCGCCGTTATAATTAAAAACGTGGGAATTGCCTGCATAATTCTTTTCAGTATATATTTCGCCATAAGGACCACCTCCAAATGAGTCAAGCGGATATTCGCAATCCGCTTCGCTACTTGCTCATAACCGAATAGCAGCTATCGCTTAATGTTTTTCGCATTTGAAGCGGGGGACTTTCTTGATTCGGTTAACTTAAGATATAAACTTAGGAGCGGCTACCCCCTTTTCCATAGGACAGTCATAGACACCATTGTTCTTTTTCATAAATTCCGCTTTTGCTTCTGCCAGAATCTGAGGATCTTCCATTACCCAAATAGAGGCCAGCGCCATGGTCTTTGCCGCCAGAAGCATTCCCTTATGGCCGATGGGCGAATTTCCCTGCCCCGTAATCTGCCAGGAATGGCCGGGAGTTCCAAAGGCTGCCGTTGCCGCAGTTGCCATCACCGTTGGCGCCACATACCCCACATCTCCCACATCCGTGGACCCTGTCAGGATCAAGCGGTGGTCCGGATCATATGGCGCTACCATATCATCCAGCGGGTGATTCAGCTTCTCTTCCAGCTTTTCTTTTCCGTAACGGCAGGTGATCAGCTGCACAGCATCTGATTTACAGTTATCGCTGACCGTATCTGCAAACTTTTTAGCCAGTTCGTAATCTTCCTCTGTCCATTCCGGCGCTCCGATTGAAATCATTGCCTCTGACATCACCTTTGCCAGCACTTCATTGGGAATATAATTGGAATAGGCAGATTCCGTTGCATAGGATACCTCCGTTCCACACATCAGAGCTGCTCCTTTTGCAATGTTGTCGATTCTCTGGGTAATCTCATCCAGCTGCCAGATATAGGGGGCACGGATGATGTATTTTACTGCTGCATGATCCTGAACCACGTTGGGTGCTGTCCCGCCCGCATCCAGGTAGGCGTAATGAATTCTTGCTTCCTGAATCACATGCTCTCTTAAGTAATTCACTCCCACGTTCATAAGCTCCACGGAATCCAGGGCGCTTCTCCCCAGATGGGGTGCCCCTCCTGCGTGAGCGGTCACTCCCTTGAACCTGTATATCCTTGAATAATTTGCTACCATATGACAGTTCGCCACTTCATTGGTAATTCCGGGATGCCAGGTATAGAAAAAATCCACACCGTCAAAGGCCCCTTCCCTTGCCATAAATGTTTTTCCTGCACCGATTTCTTCTGCCGGAGTCCCAAAATATATGACAGTTCCCGGTTTCCCGGTGGCCTGTAAGTATTCCTTGATGGCAACTGCCGCAGCCAGACATCCGGTTCCCAGCATATTATGGCCGCAGCCGTGGCCTCTTCCTCCCTCCACCAGAGGATCATGTACCGGGCATCCGGCTTTCTGACTTAAACCAGGAAGAGAATCAAATTCTCCCAAAAGTCCAACAACCGGATGGCCGCTTCCCCAGACTCCCTTGAATGCAGTTTCTATATCCGCCAGGTTTCTTGTTACTGCAAAGCCCTCTTTCTCCAAAGTCCTGCATAACAGATCCGCAGACTTGTATTCCTGATAACCGCCCTCCGCGTATTCCCATACAGCGGCACTGACTTCTATAAATTCTTCTTTCCTTTTTTCAATACACTCTCCAACAAATGTTTTTGCGTCTATCATGCTGTTCCCATCCTTTCCTGATCTACGAGACCGACAAGATCCATAAGCTTCTCACTTCTGCTAACCGTACATAGGACATTTATAGATTCCTCCGGTCCTCCCGGTCCTTTCTTCCTGAGCCCCCTTAAGAAGCCCAGGATCCATAAATACCTTAACAGCCGCAAGCCCCATGATCTTTCCTGCACACAAAAGCCCTTTTTCTCCTATGGAAGACCCTGTCATTCCGGTCATAAACCAGGAATGCCCCGGTGTTCCCAAAGCTCCTGTGGCCACCGACAAGGATGCTGTAGGCGTCACATATCCCACATCTCCCACATCGGAACAGCCGTAAATCATAAAATGCTGTTTTTCATCAAACGCATCCATCTTTGTATCCAGGGGCCGCTCTTCCACCTCTTTCAACCGTTCCGTCCCGTATCGTCTGCCGATGAGGGATTCCATCTCTGATTTCTGAACGGAATTATACTGATCGGTGAAAGCTTTTGCCAGCTGATAGTCCTCTTCTGTCCAGCCGGGCGCCCCAATCTCCTGAGCTGCATCACTTAAAATCCTGGCTGCGACAAAATTCTGGAAAACATCTGAATACCCCATGCGCGGCTCTATCCCGGCTCTGGTCCCTGTCATGAGTGCAGCGCCTTCTGCACACTGAATCACTCTCTTTAAAATTTCCTCCGCCTGGTAAATTCTTGGCGCCCTTACTCCATAAATCAGCTTGGCATGGTCCTGAACTACATTCGGCGCAGTTCCGCCGGTATCAAGATATGCATATTGCAGCCTGGCTTCCTGGATCACATGCTCCCTTAAGTAATTTACTCCCACATTCATCAGTTCGCAGGCATCCAGAGCGCTCCGGCCTAAGTGAGGCGCCGCCCCCGCATGGGAGGTTGTTCCGTTAAAAGTAACATGAACGGTCTTCACTGCAATCATTTCAGTATTTGTAACTCCATTTACTGAAGCAGGGTGCCAGGCAAAAACACAATCCGTATCATCAAACTCGCCGTCCCGGGCCGTGAAGGCTTTACCCCCTCTCCTCCTCTGCACAGCAGCCATAATAGATTACTTTCCCCTGCCCTCCGATTTTTTCCAGATACCGTTTCGCTGTAAATGCAGCAATGAGGGATGCCGCTCCCAAGGCGCTGTGCCCACAGCCATGGCCGCAGGCCGCTCCCTCTACAGGTCTTTTAATGGGATATCCCGCCTCCTGGCTGAGCCCGGGAAGCGCGTCATATTCCCCAAGAAAGCCGACAGCCGGATGTCCAGCTCCAAACTCTGCAATAAATGCGGTGGTTCTTCCGCAAACATTTTTACGGACGGAAAACCCCTCTTCTTCCAGCACCTGGCATAACAGCTCTGAAGATTCAAACTCACCGTCTGATATCTCTGCATATTCCCAGATTTTCCGATGTATCTCAAACATAAAAGCTTTCAGTTCTTCCGCTTCCGTTTCTATAAAATCAAGTTCCTTCATAATTTTCCTCCCTATTTAAAATAAAAAACGGAAATGTGTTTTTCTTCACATTCCCGCTTTGGAATCCTGCTTTTTAACTGATGCTCATCATATATTCCTCATACCATTTTTCACCCATCTTCAGTTTCAGGCACTTCTTTATCATTTCAATACACCCCTCATCTCCCAGCCGTGCGCTGTTTAAGGTCACATCATAATTGACCGGATTGGTCCAGTAATTTCCTCCTGTATAATACTTATAGTAATCAGCCCGGTATTTATCGGTTTTGACGATCAGCTGCTCCGCTTCTTCTGTGCGATGTCCATTCGGTCCACCACCCGGGCAATGCAGTAATCCCTGGGAGCTTCTATATAAACGCTTACCACATTCTTTCTTTCCCTTAGAATATAATCTGCACACTTACCTACGATAATACAGGACTGCGTATCAGCCAATTCCCCAATAATCCGTTTCTGATATTCGAACAGCCTTTCATTGGATACGAATGCAGACGTATTTGTCTGGAGAAACAGTTTTGGCAATCCCGCCAGCCTTGCCGCTGACAAAGATCCCTTCGCTTTTCATCCGCTTCCATAAAGTAATGCTCATCGTATCCGCTCAGCTGAGATGCCAAAGTCAGGATTCGATTCTCATAGCTGTGAATTTTCAGCTCATCTGCCAGTCTGGAAGCGATTTCTCTTCCTCCGGTTCCGAACCCCCGTGCAATGGTGATAATAAAATTATCCATACACTTTCCCTCCTTTTTCCACTGGTCCGCCGAAATTAAAAGAAACAAAGGCATACCAACACCTGTCAGCACGCCTTTGTTTTCCTGCATCAATTATGTAACGAAGTATAGCACACTCCTTCTTATCAGGCTAATACATTTTACAAATCAATCAATATGTTTTTCATATGGATAATATCTTTTTATGCCATTTGACATCTTTCTACAAAAAATTACACAAAAATATTATGGATTTTATCCCAATATTTTCAGAATGCTTATGGATAATTTTTATTGTTTTTTCACAAAAGAAGCACTATAATGTTAATATCTTTTTATAGGGAGGTCTCATATGGATATCAAACAATTGAAATATTTTCAAGTCATTGCAGAAGAAAAACATATCACTGCCGCTGCCAAAAAATTGAATATGTCCCAGCCTCCCCTGTCTCAGCAGCTGAAGCTGCTGGAAAGTGAGCTTGGCTGCTCTTTGTTCATCAGGACCTCCAAAAGCATGGAGCTAACACCGGAGGGTCAGTATTTACTTCAACAGGCCAATCAGATATTAAAAAATCACAATTCTATTATCAGATCTTTTCTTAATATGAAAAGCGGAAAATCCGGTAATTTGGGCATCGGTGCCATCTGTTCTGCTGCTGCAGAATATCTTCCCAAAACTCTGCCTGAATTTTACCGTTCCAATGAGGACATTCATATTCAGGTCTTCGAAGATACTACTGCCGGCATTCTGAATATGCTTGATGATGAATCCATCGAACTTGGAATCGTAAAAGAACCATTTGATCACAGCCAGTATGACCATTACTATATTGAAAGCCTGAACCAGAGAAATCAATTCGTATCGGTTGCAAGAGCTCATCACTTTTCCCCGGGGTCTGACCGCATCAGTCTTCTGGATCTGGATAATGCGCCTCTGATTCTTCACAACACTCACCGCTCTATCATCATTCATGCTTTTGAAAGCGCTGGTCTTAAAGCCCAGGTGGCCTGGACAGCCAACAATATCCACACTATGCTCCTTTGGGCCGGTCAGGATCTGGGAATCGCAGTTATGCCTTATGATTCTTCATCTCTGTCCAAATATATGGCCGGAAGCAAAGATATTGCTATTAAAACTCTGGATAATCCCTGTTTTTCTTCCTATACTTCACTGGTCTGGACAAAAAACCATACTCTTTCTCCAACTGCCAAGCTACTGATCAATTATATAAAATCCCGGGAAACCGCTTCCACTGTAATCTGATATACATCGTGAAGAAAGGTATTATCTCTCTGCCCCATATTTTTCACAATACTTTTTACTGCTTTTTGAAAACCTATAATATGCAACACAGGAAGTTAATGAGGGAATTTTTATTTTGCTCTGTAATAGGATTAGGATATCAAAAAGGTTATTCTATACAAAATCACTTTATCAAGCAAAGGTGACTGGGGTTAAGACTTTAATTCAGCATGTTAAAAATCTATCTGTGAAACTGCCGACTTTCCTGATTTCTAATATTCTTTGATAAAAATTTAACTATAATTGCTCATCTGGATTGACATTTATGCGGGATAAAAATATAATATATCATATCGATAAATAATTACCGATATAAACAATCTAAGGAGGAATTATAACATGGCTAATATAATTGGCAGCCCTGAACGTTACGTCCAAGGCAGAGGGATATTAGGTGAACTATGCAAACATTTGCAAAATATAGGAAAGGCGCCCTTTATTTTAGTTAGCGAATCAGGCAAGGGACGCGTGAAAGAACCTATTGAAAAAAGTGCAGAAGAATATAACACAAAATTATTTTTCGAAATCTTTCAAGGTGAGTGCTCCCGTAATGAAATTGACCGCTTAGTGAAAATATATAAGGAATCCGGTTGTGATGTGGTTGTTGGAATTGGAGGAGGAAAGATCCATGATACAGCAAAAGCTCTTGCTTTTTACGCAGAAGCTCCTGTAGTAATCGTTCCTACCATTGCCGGAACAGATGCCCCATGCAGTGCTTTATCGGTTATCTATACAGATGACGGGGCATTTGAAGAGTATCTTTTTCTTCCAAAAAATCCAAACATGGTTTTGGTCGATACTGAAGTAATCAGCCGCGCTCCTGCACGATTACTTGTATCTGGCATGGGAGATGCATTGGCAACCTATTTTGAAGCCCGTGCATGTAAGCAGTCAGACAGTCCTAACTTTATTGGCGGCTACTATACCATCACCTCTATGGCAATTGCCAGATTATGCTATGATACATTACTTGCTAACGGTATTCAGGCTCTTGTTTCTGCACAAGCAAAAGTATGTACAAAGGCACTGGAAAACATTGTGGAAGCAAATACATATCTTTCAGGTATTGGTTTTGAAAGCTGTGGTATCGCAGCCGCCCATGCCATTCATAATGGATTTACAGCCATACATGAAACACATCAGTGTTACCATGGCGAGAAAGTGGCTTTTGGCACTTTAACTCAATTAGTACTTGAAAATGCTTCTCCGGAAGAATTTGAAGAAGTGATGAATTTTTGTTTAGATATCGGATTGCCAACAACCCTGGAGGACCTTGGAATCCATGAGATTAAAATAGATGAAATTATGAAAGTTGCAGAATTAGCATGCAGCCCTAATGACACAATGGGGAACATGCCATTAACATTAACACCTGAAATCGTTTGTGATGCAATTATTGCCACAGATAAACTGGGGCATTATTTTAAAGCAAAACGGCTTTAATTAAAGACCCTTTCATGGTGGGCATGAACCTACTTTATTGGAAGCGGAATAACCATCCAAAAATCAGATTTAATATTATGCAGCACAAATGGCATAACGCCGAGGGCGTTCCAGTGCTTGCTGCAGCTTATACGGAGAAACGGCAGACTTTGAGTCTGCCGCTTTCCATTTCACCGGTAAACCCTGAGGATAAAGCTCAGGAATCTGAGTGAAGAGCCATCAGGGCCTACGCGGCAAAAATGAGGGCAATCCTTTGCTGATCGCCCTCAAGTTATTAGAATCATATCAACGAATTTAAGCTTTGCTGCTACAAACCCAAATACTGCTTCCTGGTCTCTGCCGAAAGCTCATTGGTTGCCTGGTGGTGAACAATAGCACCCCGTTCCAGAATATAGCAGTCGCTGCTGACTTTCATCGCAAATTTTACGTTCTGTTCAGCGATCAGGATAGTCACGCCCTCGGCAATCAGGTTCTGCACCATGGAGGCCAGCTGATCCACAATAATCGGAGCCAGGCCCTCCGTGATCTCATCCAGAAGCATCATCTTTGGATTCTGCATAAGCCCTCTGGCCACGGCCAGCATCTGCTTTTCTCCACCCGAAAGCTTATCGCCTTTAGAATCCCTGCGCTCCTCCAGACGGGGAAAGAACTGATAGACTGATTCCAGATTCCATTTACCGCTGCCGTCCACGCCTACACGGGCCGCCACCTTTAAATTCTCCTCCGTAGACAAGGTCGGGAAAATATGCCTCCCCTGAGGTACATAGGAGATTCCCAGACGGGCGATGGCATGGCTTTTCATGCCCGCCAGCTCCTTGCCCTCAAACTGAAGGCTGCCCTCGGTCTTGCAGTGCTCCTTTGGGTTCAGCATACCCATAATGGTCTTCATGGTGGTGGACTTGCCCACGCCGTTTCTGCCCAGCAGGCATACGGAAGTGCCTTGGGCAACCGACAGGCTGACTCCGTTTAAGATATGGCTTTTGTCATAATAGCTGTGGACATCCCTTAATTCAAGAATCACGATTCACCACCTCCTAAGTAAGCATCCTGCACATACTGGTTCTTCTTGATTTCCTCCGGCGTACCGCTGGCGATCAGCTCGCCGTCCTGCAGCACAGAGATCACATCCGCATAGTTGAATACAATATCCATATCGTGCTCGATGAAAATGATGGTCATATTGCGTTCTTTCGCCAGCCTCCGGATCAGCTGCATCAGCGTATAAGCCTCTTCCCGGGCCACGCCGGCTGCAGGCTCATCCAGAATCAGAAGCTTGGGGTCCATAGCCAGAGCGATGGCGATATCCAGACGCCTCTGGTCTCCATAGGAAAGATAGGCTGCCACCTCGTTCATCTTATTATCCAGACCCACCAGGGCCAGATACCGCTTTACCTCATCCTTTAAGAACCGGTCATGAACCGGAAACAGGCTGAAAGTTTTCTTGTTCATCTCAATCCGGGCGATCTGTACGTTTTCATAGGCTGTTAAGTTGGTGAACAGCTTGGAAATCTGGAAGCACTTTGTCATGCCCTTATGGACAATCCTGTTAGGGGCCAGACCGGTGATATCCTCTCCCCG
>JASGGP010000091.1:0-14428 GCA_047604985.1 Lacrimispora sp. | reverse complement strand
CTTTCCGTCTGGAAGACACCCAATCTGGAGTGGATTTTTCCTCTATTACCGGCTCCGACGAAAACGACCCTCAGATCCTTCCTCTTTCCATTGACCGCAGCACAGGCCTTATTACCTTTGAAATGGATAAGGAAAACATAGCTGTCATCGCCAAGGATATGATCGGCAATGAACTTCACGTCACTTTCACCCCGGAAGGCGAAAGCATCGAAGACGTGGAAACGGATGAGGACGCAGCGGCAAGCGATGACGCAGAAAGTACAGCCGCGGAAAGCAGCGATTTGGAAAGCAGTGATTCCGGAAACAGTGATTCAGAAAACAGTGACGCAGAAAGCGACGCTTTGAAGAGCAGTGATTCAGGAAGCAGCACCTCAAAGAGCAGCGATTCAAAAAACAGCACCTCAAAGAGCAGTGATTCGAAAAACAGCACTTCAAAGAGCAGTGATTCAAAAAACAGCACCTCAAAGAGCAGCGATTCAAAAAACAGCACTTCAAAGAGCCAAAACTAGGACAAGATCTCTGGAAACAAGGAAAAGAGCTGTTCTTAGGAAAAAATTTTAAGGGTGCCCCTAAAGTTAAACTTCAATCTCATTCATCATAATATATAGGTTCTGTTCATGACCCATATCTTATATTGTAATGAATTCAGATGAAATTTTACCTTTAGGGCACCCTTTTATTCTGTGATTTTCCTGGTAGAATCCCCTTCCACCAGCTCTGCCTTAAACACTTTCTTCTGATGCTGTGCCTGGTTCCTGATGACGTCAAACAATATTTTAATCGTAGACTTGGCCATTTCCTCCACCGGCTGGCGTATGGTAGTAATGGTTGGATTATAATAATGGGCGATATCCAGCCCGTCATAGCCGGCCACGGAATAGTCCTCCGGTATCCTCTTTCCATTGTCAAACACCGCCTTGCTGGCGCCGATGGCAATACTGTCTGAAATCGCATAGACCGCAGTGAATTCCCGGTTCTCCTGCAGCGCCCGGGTCATCATCCGGTAACCGTTATCCATGGTATAACATTCCTCGCATTCTCCCGAATACACCACCAGATTTGGGTCGAAAGCTATCCCGTTATCCTCAAGCCCTTTCTTATACCCCTCCAGACGAAGGCGTCCGATGCTTTCGTCATCCTGAGCTGCTGTCAGAATCAGGATTTTCTTATGGCCCAGCTTGCACAGGTAGTCCGTCATCTTACGGCTTTCTGCAAGGTCATCTACAGACACGCAGGAAAAGGCCGGAAAGCCTTCCTGGGACTCCATCATTCCGATGGTGCTCAATACGAAAGGAACGGAAAGCTGGGAAAGCTCCTCCTTGCTGTGGGAAAAATATCCTCCCAGAAAGACGATCCCCCTCGGTTTCTTTTCCTTTATCAGCTCCAGGGCCACATCCACTTCATCGGCTTTCTCATCCACCCTCTGCATGATAAATGAGTATTTCTTTTTCTGGATCTCTTCCTCAAAAACGCGGATCATTTTGCTGAAAAACGGGTTCCCGATTCCCTTTATCAGCACCGCAATGGCTCTGGAATCAGTGCGTTTTAAATTCCGGGCGCTGTTGTTGGGGATGTAGTTATTCTCCTTAATTACATCCATAATCATGCTCTTTGTCTCCGGGTTAATATCCGGATGATTGTTAATGGCCCGGGACACAGTGCTTACGCCTACCCCGCAGATTCTGGCTATATCTTTAATATTCACGGACTCCATCAGAAATACTCATCTCCTTTCCATTTTCCGTTCATCATACCCTTCCGTAAAGCCTTGCCATGCTTTTGCATTTTTCTAAAAGCACATCCGCCAGTTCTCCGGAAAGCATCCGCCATCTCCAGTTTTTCCCCAGAGTGGAAGGCTCATTGATCCTGGCCTCCGCTCCCAGTCCCAGATAATCCTGAACCGGAATGACGGCCAGCTTTGCCACGCTTGCCAGCGCCAGACGGATAAAGTCCCAGTGAATCTCCTCTTTCGGAGTTCCTGCATTGTTCATGTAATCGACGGAAAGCTGCTTATCCTCCGGCGACAGCTCCTCATACCAGCCTCTTATGGTATTGTTGTCATGGGTTCCTGTATACACAATACAGTTAGGCGTGTAATTGTGAGGCAGATAATCGCTTTCTTCCCTGGAATCAAAGGCGAATTCCAGCACCTTCATCCCCGGAAAGCCCGTATCCTTAACAAGCTTTAAAACAGTGGGAGTCAAAAATCCCAGGTCCTCCGCAATAATATCCAGCTTTCCGAACCGCTCTTCCATCCGGTTGAAAATACCGATGCCAGGTCCCTTTTCCCAGGTTCCGTGAATGGCGTTTTCACTTCCGGCAGGAATGGAATAATACTCGTCAAAGCCCCGAAAATGATCCACCCGAACCACATCATACAGGCGGAAGCTGTATTCCATCCGCTTCATCCACCATTCATAATCTGTTTCCTTATGATATCCCCAACGGTAAAGGGGATTTCCCCACAGCTGTCCCGTGGCGGAAAATCCATCCGGAGGGCATCCGGCTACCGCAACCGGCTCGCTGTTTTCATCAAACTGGAACAGCTCCGGGTGGAACCAGGAATCTGCGCTGTCAAAGGCAACATAAATGGGAATATCACCGATGATGCGGATTCCCTGGCTGTTGGCGTAGGCCTTTAACCGGCCCCACTGCTCTTCAAACTTCATCTGAAGAAAGCCGTAAAATCCCATATCGTCCGAAAGCTCTTCCTCATAGCGGGCCATAGCCTCCGGCTCTCTTAAGCGGATATCCTTATCCCAGAAGATCCAGCTCTTTCCCTCAAAATGATCCTTAACCGCCATATAAAAGCAATACAGGGCTGTTTCACCGCTTAATGACTCTTTCGCCTCCTCCGGGGAATGGCCTTTCTCTTTCCACCTGCCGTAGGCCTTCCTCAGCAGAGGAAAACGGTTTTCGTAGATTTTTCCGTAATCAATATCTCTTGGGTTCTCCCCAAAATCCATTGCCCCGCATTCCGTTTCCGTCAGCAGGCCCTCCTCTGTAAGCACATCCAAATCAATAAAATAGGGATTTCCCGCAAACGCGGAAAATGACTGGTAAGGAGAATCTCCATAGCCCGTAGGTCCCAAGGGAAGTATCTGCCAGTAATGCTGTCCTGCTTTTTTCAATAAATCAATAAATTCGTATGCCTCTTTGGAAAATGCCCCGATTCCGTACTTTGACGGCAGGCTTGCAACCGGAAGCAACATGCCACATTCCCGCATAACCAGTCTCCTCGCTTTAAATTTTTCTGACCATGCTTTACCCTTTCACCGCACCTGCTGCCACACCCTTAATAATGTACTTCTGGCAGCTCAAATAAAATACGATAATGGGGAAGATAGCCAGCACCAGCATCGCCATCATGGCTCCCATGTCGATGGAGCCGTAGCCGCCCTTGAGATTCTGAATAACCATTGGTATTGTACCCTTTTCCTGCGGAAGAATCAAGCTCGGAAGAAGATAATCGTTCCAAATCCACATGGCATTTAAGATCGCCACAGTCACAGCCGTAGGCCTAAGCATTGGAAATACCACATGAAAATAAGTCTGAATAGGGGAACAGCCGTCAATCATGGCCGCCTCCTCGATCTCAAGGGGTATGGCCTTTACAAAGCCGCAGAACAAAAATACCGCCTGCCCGGCGCCAAAGCCTAAGTAAAGAAGCACCAGACCGTAAATGGAGTTTAAGTAAAGATCATTGGCTGTCTTTGACATGGTGAACATGACCATCTGGAAAGGTACGATCATGGCAAAAACGAATACATAATACAGAATGCTGGTAAAATGGGACTTCACCCTGGTTATGAACCAGGCCGTCATGGAGGTAAACAGGATGATCACTGCAACAGAGGCCACCGTAATAAACAGGGACCGGCCAAATGCCGGAAAGAATCCCGTTTTCCTTATTCCCTCCACATAATTGGCAAGCCCTACGTAGGTGCCGGTCTTGGGAAACTGGAAAGGAGCATCACTGATAAACAGCTTGCTCTTAAAGGAATTTATGAGCACCAGCGCAATAGGAAATAAAAATGCCAGAGAAAGGACTGTCAGGACCGCTGTCATTATGATTCCCGCAGACTGTTTGGAAACGACCTTCTTTTCATCCATCAGCTTTCCACCTCCTTACGCCTTGTTAAATAAAGCTGGGTCAGGGAAATAAAGGCGACCATAAGAAAGAATACCGTGGCCTTTGCCTGGCCCACCCCTTCCCAGCCCACTCTTCCATAAAAGGTGCTGTAAATATCAAGAGCCAGCATGCTGGTCTGCCGTCCCGGACCGCCCGCCGTCAAAGCCAGGTTCTGGTCAAAGAGCTTAAAGGAATTTGTCAGGGTCAGAAACAGACAGATGTAAAAGACGGCATGACCATGGGGATCATAATTCTTTTTAATGTCTGAAATCCTGAGGCCCCGTCAATCTTTGCCGCCTCAATGATCTCTCCGGGAACATTCTGAAGCCCTGCGATATAAATGATCATCATATAACCGATCAGCTGCCAGTTCATCAGGATCACCAGACCCCAGAAGCCGTATTTCGCATCAAAGGAAAGGGTGACGCCGAACCTGGCCAGAATGCCGTTTAACAAGAGCTGCCAGATATATCCCAGCACAATGCCTCCGATTAAGTTGGGCATAAAAAACACGGTGCGGAAAAGATTGGTTCCCTTGATCCCTCTTGTGAGCACATATGCCAGCAGAAATCCCAGCACATTGATGGATACCACGGAAACAATGGTAAACTTTACGGTAAATACCAGCGCATTCACAAAATTCTGATCCATAAAAATCTTTTTATAGTTTGAAATTCCCACCCAGGCAGCATCCTTTACCGTGGTAAACTCCGTAAAGGATAAGTAAATGCCTATAATAAATGGGTACAGGAATGCAATGATGAATGCAGCCAGCGTAGGCAGAACAAAAATCGGAAAATACCGCTTCATTGATTTCTGCATATCAGGCCCTCCTTCTCTCTTTCTTTATCTGTTTCATGGATTGAAAATGGGTGAGGCATCTCCCCCGCGCTCACCCATTTTCGTTACCAAGTATGTTATTTTGTCATGGCTTTTTCATTGGCCCAGTCAGCTTTCATATCATTGACAACCGCTGTCCAGTCCTTGCCGCCCTGAGCATACTGTAAAAGGGAAGCCCCGAAGTTATCCTTAAAGGTCTGGCTCGGGAATGAAGTGAAGTTCCATGCCACAGAATATAAATCGCTGTTGTTCATGTACCGGTCAATCTCCTTAGCCAGAGGATCTGTTGGTTTTTCCGCATCAGTAAAGGTATCAAAGGGAGCGATAAAGCCTAACTTGTTTGTCACATAATCTTTTCCCGTATCAGAGGTGAAGAGCCACTCCATGAAGTCGATGGAGGCTTTCTGGTCCTCGGCCTTTGCCTGGCTGTTAATGGAGAAGAAGTTTTCCGTACCGATGCAGAGGCCCTGCTTTTCCTCGCCGCTCACTCCGGTATAAATCGGAAGGAACTTTACATCCTCTGCTTTAACCGTGTTGCCTTCCACTCCTGAAATCTGTCCCCAGCCCCAGTTGCCGTTCTGAACCATTGCAACCTTGCCTAAAGCAAATTCAGCCATGGAATCCTCTACGGTCTTTGCACCTATCATCTTGGAGTCTGTACAGGAATTGTTGATGTATAAGTCAAAAATATTCTTGAAGTTATCGGCATACTTAAAGTCAATGGCATCCTTATCCGATACCTTGTCATCCTTATATTCATAATAGATCGGAAGGTTTGCTAAATGAGTCTGCCATCTCCAGTCCTCACCGGGAGCAAAGGAAGTGGAAGCAAATACGCCTTCGATTCCAAGGTCCGCTTTTCTCGCCTGCATATCCTCTGCAACAGCCTTTAAGGTATCAAAGTTCTTGATCTCATCCATGGATTTCGCTTTTGCACCGTCAAGGGCAAAGTACTTCGTCATGATGGCGTCATTGTAAATAATGCCGTAGCCCTCTACCACATATGGAATTCCGTAAACACTGTCTCCGTCTTTCACAGCCATATTCTTATCCACTAAATGGCTGTAAATAGCTGTATCCTTTAAATCCAGGCAGTATTTTGCCCAGGCCTTATAGCCGATAGGTCCGTTGATCTGGAACAGTGTGGGGGGCTCTTTCTTTGCAACTTCAGATTTTAAGGTCTGCTCATAGGTGCCTGCTGCTGCCGTCTGAACCTTCATAGGAACTCCGGTTTCCTCTGTATACTTTTTCGCAAGCTCTACCCAGATGTCCGCTACCTCAGGCTTAAAGTTCAGGTAATAAATCTGCCCTTTGGCCTCTGCCCCGGCGGCTGTGGTATCCTCTGCCTTTGCTGCCGTGGTCTCGCCTGCCGTGGTCTGCTGCTCCGCAGCTGTGGTAGCCCCGGATTTTCCGGAAGAACAGCCTGCAAGAATTCCTGCCGCCATTGCCGCCGCCATCGTAAGTACTGCCAGTTTTTTCAGTTTCATAATATCCTCCTTCCGTGCCTTTGCACATTCCGGTTGAGGGATGACCCCCGCAACCCGACCCCTTTCTGCATGCCATCCATGCAGAAATTTATTCTGCCTGCCCATTGCACAGGCTGTCTTTCTTCTTTGGCCAATTGGAAATTTCCTTTGAAATCCAGAAAGCTATGTCGGAAGTTTTCTGGTAACCATACCGGTAACGTTTCCAATAACCTTGTGGTTTTACAATAGCACAAGCCACAAAGAAATGCAATAGATTATGATGTACTTTCATTTTTTTGTTAAAATCACATATTTTCTCTTGTCTTTTTGTGCATAATGCACAAATGCTTTCCCTCTGTTTTTTCCTTTTTTCTTTCTTTTATCCAGTCAGATTTTCGTAAATAAAACCTATGAAATTTGACCCGGAATGTTAAGAGAAAAGAAATACATCTTCCTCTTTTTTCCTGTACAATATAAATTATGAAAAGGAGGAAATATCTATGAAAAAAATAAATAAACCCCTGACAGCCGCCCTTATCGCGGCCACAGCTCTTGGTGTTACCGCTTGTGCCCAGACCGGAACTGCTTCCGTTCCCGGCGTCAATGTTACAACCGTCGATAAAACAGCAGGAAGCACGATACAGGTCCAGAGCAAAGAAGAAATAAAGGTTGTTCCCGACATGGCCCAGGTCAGCTTCGCAGTTTCCACTCAGGCCGCTGATCCCAAGGAATGCCAGGAAAAAAATAACGAAGATTTAAATAAGGTCATCACATTTTTAAAAAATACGGGAATCGATGAGAAATCCATACAGACGTCCAACTACGGCTTAGAGCCCATATATGACTGGAGCAACGGGCAGACCATTACAGGATACCAGATGCGCACAAGCATCATCGTCTCCGACTTACCTATGGATCAGGTGGGAACCCTGCTTTCCTCTTCCGTAGATGCAGGCGTCAACAACATCGACAACGTGAGCTATCTTTCCAGCAAATACGATGAAACCTACCAGGAGGCCCTTAAAAAGGCCATCGCTTCTTCAAAAGTAAAAGCGGAAGCCATGGCAGAGGCAAGCGGCAGCAAGCTGGGAGACATTTCAAGCATCGAAGAAATCGGCAGCTATGGCCAGCCCATTTATTCCGGTTATTCTGCTTCAGGCACTGCACAGGCGGATGCCAAATCCATGACCGTGGAGCCGGGGCAGATCAGCGTGGAGGCACAGGTAACTGTAACCTATAAGATACAGTAATAGCGTGAAAACAATAAAAAGTGGAGGTATCACAAATATTCCTGTGATGCCTCCACTTTTTCCCATCAGGAATGGGAATCACTTACATATACTTCCATCCGGCTCTTGGGAATCTTAATCCCGGCCTCCTCAAAGGAAAGCTTAATCTGTTCCATGATCTCACATCTGGCCGTCCAATAATCTCCCGTGCATGCCCACCCCCGTCCTCCGATGGAAACGGTGCTCTGTCCCAGATCATTTACAAAAACCTCCACAGGCTCCTCTTTTAAGATGGCCCCATGGCCCCGGAAGATACTTTCTATGATTTCTTTTGCTTTTTTTAGATCCGAATCGTATCCGATTCCCACCATGATATCGACTCTGCGTTTTTCCATAGCCGTTACATTGGTCAGGGCGGAATTGGAAAGGGTCCCGTTTGGTATTACCACCTGCTTGTTATCCTGGGTGGTGAGGACCGTATAGACCAGTCCGATGGTGCGGACTGTCCCCTCCCCATCCTTTGAGATGATATAATCCCCTACCCGGAATGGCTTCATGAGAAGAATAAGCACCCCTCCGGCAAAGTTCGCCAGACTTCCCTGGATGGCCAGGCCCACGGCAATACTGGCGGAGCCCAGCAGAGCCACAATGGAAGCGGAATTGACGCCGATCTGTCCGGCGATTATAAATACCAGCAGACAGTACAAAACCGCATTTAAAACGGACAGGAGAAATTTCCTTACGCTGACTTCCATATCCACTCTCTTAAAGGAACGGTACAGCATATGGTGGATAAGCTTAATGATCCGGGAACCGATGAAAAATATAACAAGGGCAATCAAAAGCTTTATTCCAAAGGAAATCAAGTCAGGAAGCCAGCCCCTTATGGTCTCCAGCATAACATTGGGGCGCAGCTGGTCTAAGTTTTCCTGCACCTCCTTGGATATTGCCGCCAGAGACTCCTCCGGCAATGCGCTGGAAGCAGAATAAAACATCATTACTTTTTATTTCCTCCCTGTTTGGGTTTTTTGGTCCGCTTTTTAGTCGCGGCCGGCTTTTCTCTTTCCGGATCTTTCCCTGCAGACTTTTTCTCTGCAGTATTTTCTTTTGCAGGCTCTTGAGCTGACAGCTCTTCTGATACGGCATTTTTTTCCACAGAATTTTCTGCTGATATGTTTTCCGTTACGGATTTTTCATCCTCAGAATTTTTCCCGGCCGCTTTTCTTTTCCAGCCTTTTTCGTTACAGCTTTCTCTGTATCGGTCGTCTTCACTTCAGCCTTTTCCTCTGCCGCTTTTCCGTCTCTGTTTCTTTCACTGCCGGCTTTTCCATCTCTGTTTCTTTCGCTGCAGACTTTTTCGTCTCTGTTTCTTTCGCTGCAGACTTTTTTGTCTCTGTTTCTTTCGCTTTAGCCTTTTCCGCCGCAGTTTTTTCACTGACGGCCTTGCTGCCTTAGTTTTTTCCGCTTCTGCCTTTTTCACTGCAGCCTTTTTCACTGCCGGCTTTTCTTCCTCCGGCGTACAGGAAAATACCATAATGCTTAAAGGAGCCACTTTTATTTCAATGGAATCCTGCCTTTCATCCGCTTCTTTCTTCTTCGAAGTCTTCACCCGGGAATTTACCCGTCCCTCTCCGCCGAAAGCCTGGCTGTCGCTGTTTAAAATCTCCTTATATTTACCCGCAAACGGCACGCCCACCATATACTTTTCATGAGTCATGGTATCAAAATTGCAGATGAATAAAAGCGTTTCCTCATTCTTCTTCGTCTTTCTCAAAAATCCCACAATGCTGTCCTTGGAGTCGGTGCATTCCACCCACTCAAAGCCGTCGGGATCGTAATCATACTGGTAAAGGGCCGGCTGACTTTTATAAAGGTGGTTTAAGGCCTTTACATAATCCTTGGTCAAGCTGTGAAGCGGGTGTTCCAGAACCTCCCAGTCAAGGCTCTTATTTTCATCCCATTCATGGAGCTGCCCGAATTCCTGGCCCATAAACAGAAGCTTCTTGCCGGGATGCCCCATCATAAAGCCATAAGCGGCCCGTAAGTTGGCAGCCTTTGCCTCCAGCGTATCTCCCGGCATCTTGCCCAGCATGGATCCTTTCCCGTGTACCACCTCATCATGGGAAAATACCAGGACAAAATCCTCGCTGTAAGCATACAGCATGCTGAAAGTCAGCTCTCCGTAATGGTGCTTCCTGAAATAGGGATCATAATGGATATAGTCAATAAAATCATTCATCCAGCCCATATTCCATTTATAATCAAAGCCCAGGCCATCCTCTCTCACATCAGCCGTAACCTTGGGCCAGGCCGTGGACTCTTCCGCAATCACTACGGCCCCGTCTTTGCGCCCCTTGAAAACGGAGTTTAAATGCTTTAAGAAATCCATTGCCTCCAGATTTTCATGCCCGCCGTAAATATTGGGAACCCACTCCCCCAGCTCTTTTCCGTAATCCAGATACAGCATGGAGGCCACCGCATCCATCCGTATTCCGTCCGCATGGTATTTTTCCACCCAGAAAAGAGCGTTGGCGATGAGGAAATTGCGCACTCCCGGCCGGCCGTAATTATAGATTAAGGTTCCCCAATGAGGATGGGCCCCCTGTCTGGGGTCCTTGTGCTCATAAACGCAGGTCCCGTCAAAATCTGCCAGTCCAAAGCTGTCCCTGGGGAAATGGGCCGGAACCCAGTCTAAAATAACACCGATCTCCTGCTTGTGCATGTAGTCCATAAAGAACATAAAATCGTCCGGCGTCCCGTAACGGCTGGTAGGCGCATAATATCCCGTCACCTGATACCCCCAGGAACCGTCAAAGGGGTGCTCCATAACAGGAAGCAGCTCTATATGAGTATATCCCATATCCTTGATATATTCCGCCAGCTTTACGGCGATTTCACGGTAATTATAAAATTCAGAGCCGTTTACGGCCGCTCCGGTTTCATCGAGTTCCGCTTCCTTTCGCAACCAGGACCCCAAATGAACCTCATAAATGGATACCGGCTGTTCCTTGGAATTTGTCTTGGCTCTCTTTTCCAGCCATTCCTGGTCGCTCCACTGAAACTGGCTGATGTCCCAGACAACAGAAGCGTTGCTTGGGCGAAGCTCGCAGTAATTGCCATAGGGATCGCTCTTTAACATAGGATCCCCGTTGCTGTTTTTTATCTCATACTTGTAAATAATTCCTGCCTTTAAGCCGGGAATAAACAATTCAAAAATACCGGAATCCCCAAGGCGTCTCATCTGGTGGCGTCTGCCATCCCAAAGGTTAAAGTCCCCTACCACGCTGACGCGCATGGCACAGGGCGCCCACACGGAAAAATATACGCCTTCCGCATCGCCAACCTTCATGGGATGAGCCCCCATTTTTTCAAAGATGCCGTAGTGAATCCCGGATTCAAATTTTTTTATGTCCCCATCTGTATAGCAGGATCCAAAAGAATAGGGGTCCAAAATCTCTTCTGACATGCCGTTGTCATAGGTTACCAGCAGCGAATAGGATGCCATGGTCTTGCTGGGAATGAGGGCTGCAAAAAATCCGGCTTCATCCATAAGCTCCATGGGATATTCTTTTCCAGTCCGCTTCAGCTTTACCGCAAGCTTTTCTGCCGTCGGAATATACGCCTGGATCAGCAGGCCGCTTTCCGTAACATGAGGGCCCAAAAGCCCGTCTGGGTTTGCTGCTTCCGAATATACAATTTCCTCAATACCGGCCCAATCCATCAAGTCATATAAATTTTTTTCCATATTTAACTCCTCCTGGTCCCTCTTTATGGAAATATTTTACCATTCACGCATTTAATTTTCAATACTTTATCTGTATTGAAGTCATCTCTCCCTTTCATAAGCCAGCATTAAATCCACCATCCTGCCGTAGCTGTTCACTCCGTCTGTCTGGCTGTTCATTTTTAAGTATGTATCATTGAGCCGGTTGGAAACCTCGGCTGTCTTTCCTTCATATTTTCCCCAAAATTCATTGTTGTACCGGAGATCCTCCCAGGCTCCCTCATCCAGCCGTCCGCCGATCTCGGCATAGGCCTCCCGGTCAATCTTTGCCAGGGCATTTGTGGCATAGACCCAGCCGGTTAAGTAGCCGCTGTACTGGAAAGCCTCATCCTCAGAGCCGATACAGGCCAGATATCCGATGAAATTGGCCTCGTCCTCCCTCATAAATCCCCGCAGATGGGACAGCTCATGGCAGACCGTATGGGGAATGTTATAATCCGGCATTGACCGGTTATAGGTGGCTTCCACCGTAAATGGGGAATACTGGCCACAGAGCTGCTGGACCGAGAAAAAATAGGACCAGACAAATGGCTTGGGCTGCGGATAAAAGCCTGACAGCTCCGGGTAGGTTTCGCCCAGCTTTTCCATGGCTATTACACTTTCTCTCTTGCTTTTTTCCACATTCACCTCTCCCGTTACCCCCACTTCACGCATACGGTTCAAGGTGTCCGTAAGCTTCAGACAAAGGCTTTTTAACTCCTCCACAGAGGACTTTCTCACCTCCAGCCCTGAATAGCCGGAAAATGGCTTCCGGTAGTAGTTAATCCCGCAGTTGACCGTAAACAAAAAAAACAGGGCGGCAGCGAGAAACAGGATTCTTATAAAAACAACTCTCTTTTCCTGGAAATGCCTCACAACATAAAACACGCTGAGAACCGCAAGGAAATAGAAGCCGATTTCTGCCAGGGCAAAGGGAAAGATTCCTGATATCCTTCCAAAGACCCCCACAATAACCGGATAAACCCGTTCCGCATACCATTCCCCAAAACCAGGTACCTTTCTTGCCAAAATCTGCAGCAGAAAAGAGAGTGCAAGCATAACTACTGATGCAGCGGCAAGTTTTCTGTCCCCAGTAAGCTTCTTATTTCCATCAGGCTTTTTATTTACGCCAGGCTTTTTATCTCCATCGAGCTCTTTACTTCCATTGAGCTCCTTATTTTCATTAAACTCCTTACTTCCATTGAGCTCCTTATTTTCATTGAGCTCTTTATTTCCGCCAAGCTCCTTACTTCCATCGAGCTCCTTACTTCCATCGAGCTCCTTACTTCCCCCAAACGCTTTATTTCCAATGGACCTTATATTCCCCTTACGCGTTCCCTCTCCCATAATCAGGTTCCCCCAGGTATCAAATTTAATGGTGCCTTAATGATATCTTATTGAATTTTTATAGTAACACAATTTTATGGACAGTTCATGGAATGTTTATGAAATTTTTTTGAATGAAAAAATTGGTAATGGAATAATATTCCATCGATTCGTGAAGTAGTTGTGAATATTTTCTTACCTTTTTGTGAAACCCCTTGCGTTATACACCAATCTCATTTAAACTCTGTTATGGAACGGTTAAATACCTGGCAGCAAACTTTCGGGTATTTGGCCCCGCGGGCAGCCATTAAGGATAAGCTTACT
This sequence comes from Lacrimispora sp., assembly GCA_047604985.1. Lineage (GTDB taxonomy): Bacteria > Bacillota > Clostridia > Lachnospirales > Lachnospiraceae > Lacrimispora. The sequence goes on along the minus strand of JASGGP010000091.1, from coordinate 1,348 downwards.
TATCCCTGACACGTTGCTTTTGCGAGAATTAAGAAAGAAAAGAAGAGAGCTCATATGAAAAGAGACGAAAACATGCCAAAGGAACGGGAACCCTTCAGCTGGAAAGAAGAGATCATCAGTTGGATCAAAATCATCATTACGGCCGCTGTCATTGCATTTCTGCTCAACAATTTTATCATAGCAAACAGCAGAGTGCCCAGTGGGTCCATGGAAAAGACCATTATGACAGGGGACAGGGTCATTGGCTCCAGGCTTACTTATTATTTTGATGATCCGCAGCGTGGGGATATAGCCATTTTTCATTTTCCCGATGATCCCACGGGAAAGACTTATTATGTGAAGCGTGTCATCGGTCTGCCCGGTGACATCATCGACATCCGGGACGGTAAGGTTTATATAAATAATTCCGATACCCCTCTCGATGAGCCCTATCTGCCGGAACCCATGGAGCCGGAGCCGGACGCCCATTATGAGGTGCCGGATAATTGCTACTTCATGCTGGGAGACAACCGGAACTTCTCCGCAGACGCCAGAAGATGGAAAAATAAGTACGTGGAAAAAGACAAGATCATCGCCAAGGTATTGTTCCGCTATTTCCCCTCCATTAAAAAAATCCAATAAAAAAAGACGCAGGTCCAAAGCTTTGCTTGACCTGCGTCTTATAATTTACAGAAGCACCTCACCTCTCATAATACTTAATAAGGGCCTGAGTCCCCTCGTCTCCATGGCCGGAAGTCTCCATATCCTCATACATGGACAGCACATAATCCAGCACTCCCAGCTCAAGACCGGCGTCAGCCGCCCCTTCCGCCGCCAGGCGCATATCCTTGATAAAATGCTTGATAAAAAATCCCGGCGCAAAATCTCTATCAAGAATCTTGGGAGCCTGAGCATTTAACTGGGCACTTCCCGCTGCTCCGGTGGCAATGGAATCCACCATGGTTTTTACATCCAGACCGTTGGCCTTTGCGTAGGCCATGGCCTCGCAGACCCCGGAAATGGCTCCTGCAATGGCGATCTGGTTGCACATCTTGGTATGCTGCCCGTTTCCGGCCCGTCCCTCATACCGGACGGCCTTTCCCATGGCTTCAAAGGCCGGATGGCAGAGCTCATAGGTTTCCTGATCCCCTCCTACCAGAATGGTGAGGGTTCCTTCCTTAGCTCCCTTATCTCCCCCTGTAACCGGGGCGTCCAGAGCCTTTAAGCCTGACTTTTTTGCTTCCTCGTAAATCCGGACCGCAAGCTTTGGGCTGGTAGTGGTCATATCGATCACACAGGTACCCGGGTCAGCACAGGCCAAAATCCCTATTTCGCCAAAATAGACCTCTTCCACGTCCATGGGATACCC
>JASGGP010000090.1:0-14512 GCA_047604985.1 Lacrimispora sp. | reverse complement strand
TTATATATAAAACGGCTTAAATATCATCCACTCCATCCACGCGCCAGATCTCCTGGGCTCCATTCTCCCTGCTGTGCCAGCAAGCCCCCTCCAGAGGTCCATCTTTCGTATTGTCCAGGAAGAACCAGTCCCCTGAACCGTCATCCGGATCACAGACCTTACCATCCCAACGGTGCCAGCCGGTGACCATATAGCCATTCCGATCAAACAAGTAGTAATGATGGTTAATAATGCACCATTTATTTGCCGGATAACTTCCGTCCTTTCTTTGATACCACCAGCGCACATTATCCGCAGCCTTGATCCAGCCCTCGGTATACTTCTCCACCAAACTATAATCAGGAGTTCCAAAGCCCGGAATTTTACTTTTATAACTGGAATAAGCATAGGATTTCTGCGCCACACATCCCCCGTTTTCCACGATACCTGTAAGGCCGCTTGTATTTCCCTCAATAGTCACCATTGTAGTTCCATTCTTAAAATCTCTTACGTAAAAAGTGTGGTAGATCCTTTCGCTGTTCTGAAAAAATCCCACGTAACCCTCTTCTGGAGTTCCAGTAGCCCAGCGGTTTATGTTCTTGAAGTACTGCGCAGAAGTGGGGGTATATGCGGAAAAGCCGCCCAGCAGCTTCTTTGCCATTTCCACTCCAAACAAATGAATGTAAATCGTATCAACAAAACTGTCACACCATGGCTGCCCCTGAACGTCAATGCCGGTTTTTTCTTTGTATACCTTTGCAAAAATAGTGTAGTTATTATCTCCGGCTCCGGCTGCGTATGCTTCAGGATTATCGTAGTCAATTCCTATTGCTGACAATTTTTCTTTCTCGCAATAGTCAATCCATTTTTCAAATTCCTTTGAAACTTTTTCTATAACATTATATTTCATGATATTTACCTTGTCCTTTCATTTTTCTTGTCCTATAGAATATGACAAAAGGCCCGAGATTGTCCCAGGCCTAAAAAGTTGTGATGTTACAACCTGTTGCGATGGTCACAACGGATTACTCAGTTACTTCTGCCTTTTTCTTAAGTACATCTATGGCTTTTACCAAAATAGCAGGAAGCGGCAGGCCCATAAGCCCGGCATTCTCTACGATGGATATAAGCTCGTTTGCCATGAAGCCGATAATCACGGCATCCCTTATGTAATTGGTTCCGATAGCCAGATCCAGCCGGTAAGCAATCAGTACGAAAAGGAGTGTCATACACTTGCGGCACAGGCCCTTAAACCCTGCCTTAGACTCTAAGGCGCCAGTTTCTGTTTTAGTGCTCTTTTTAAATATCCCGGCCACGGCCAGGCCTGAAAGAAAATCAATGCACATAAAAAGGACTAGGGTACCGATCCCGGTATCCCAGCCCCCGAATAAAGATGCGATGAAGCTGCCTACAGCACCAGCTGCTGTACATAAAATATTTTTCACTTTCATTTTCCTCACTCTTTCTCATATTCTTGTCCAGTGATCTCCGCATACTCCTCCGCCGTAATCCATCGATCTACTGCATTATGTACCATCCCAAGGGACCACAGGTCTGCATCATAAAAACCCTTTACCTTGTCAAAATTCTTACTCATTGCCTACCTCCATTTCTATCCCGGACATCATGGACAGGTATGCGATCTGCGCATTTAGGGCCTGAACCTGCTTCTGGGAATCTTCAATTGCTTCTGAATCAGCATAAGCGTCCGGTAATCCACAAAGGGATAACACGCGTATCCCTGGAAGATTTTCTTGCCATCACCGTCAAGTTTATAAAGTAGATCCCCGGTGGCTTCATCTCGGGCATTGCTGCCGTTCTTCATTGAAGAGAAATTCATATTGGGGTTCATATTTATAGCCGCTTATTACGGCATCGCAGAAATTGCCAAACATATCCTCCCGACTTCTTTCAGCCTCGAAAAGTTCTTTATAATACGCTGGCTCTTCATCAAGAGATAAAATTTCAAATTGGTCATTTACAAATATTTTCATTTTTTAACTCCTTTCATTGTTTAGTAGACGGCACAAAGAGCACGTTTGAGGGGTATATATTAGGGGCCGTATATCGTTATTGGTTAAGTTAAGAGAGCCAGATACGGTAAATATAGCCCGCCCATTTAGTCATTGATATTCTTAAATTACCGGATGTTTGGTAACCAGTAACATTGATGGATTTAGTCGTGTCGTCTCCTGCACTTACATAGGATGTATCTAAAGTGGTATCTTCCCCCATACCAACTCTAATCCAGGCAACATAACTACTTGCCTTTGCAGTGCATACATATTGAATATTTACATATGAAAATCCAACCAATGAAACTGAAACCCCAGATTGAATATAGTTTATATTCATATCCTTATTAGGCAAGGAAATTTGCCCGGCTTCAAAGGATACATAAGCGGAGTTACTTGTTACGAAATTCTTAACATTGTTACCCCTTAAATAAAGATCAGTTGCTGTAGGAACATATCCCTCAAATGTACCAGTTACACCACCGACAACAGCACCCTTTTTATATTTGCCGCCGCTAAATTTGAAACTGCATTTACCACTACATTCCCGGTCATATACTTTCCGGAGCTGGAAACGGTTTGCTGTGATGCAGAGGGATTTATAGTCTGTGCCCCCATAAGCAGATACGCTTTGGGTTACTTTACCGGAGCCATTGTGATAACCCGCCGGTATGGTATATGTACCGTTAATTCCCAACGATTGATTTACGGCCCCTTGATTGGGCATGGTACCTGTTAATGGCTCTCCGTCACTGCCCACAATCACTTTCCCGGCCAGCACATCACTGGCTCCGGCTGTCACGGCATCCAGATCCGCCCCACCACCCTTTAAAACAATACATTCTGCCATCCTTACACCCCTTTCATCTGGATTTGAAAATCTGCCGTTGGCTTTTTGTTATAGCAATAAACGGTTATATTCCCGGCGCCGGTAGTGGCCCGGTCCACACAGGCAAAGGCTTTGCTTTGCAGCTTCACCTCCGCCGCTGTAATGCCATCTGGTAAATAAAGGCTTGCTATCGGTTTATCATCTGCAGTTATACCGGCCACGCTGACTGTCTGAGTGTATGGGGCGGCGCTGCTCCAACCAGCAGCCGGCAGGGTTACTGTCTTTACAGCCTCCAGCTTATTAATTTCTGTGTTGGTCTGGTTAATATCATTGGCCCCAAATTTATCTCCCTGCTGGGTGTAGGTTGTAGTGTCCGGGATAGAATAGGTCCCATCCTCATTCTGGATCAGGCGGTACCGGCGCTGGCCGTCAAACATAGCGTCCTTATAATCTGTTTTTAAACTCATGAAAAAGCACCTCCATTTAATGTAAATGACAACGTCTTCCTGCCGTTGTACCGGCTCTGGATATTGCTGTAGATCAGTCGGCTGGCTTCCTCAATCCGGTTCAACTCCTGCCAATCAATAAACGGCTGATTATCGTAAAAGGTCTGACGGCTTCCCACCGAGAAAGGAAAGGTTCCTGTGCAGATGTGGTCCACGTTGGATTCAAACCGGTTGATTTCGTCTGCATAAAAGCCGTAGTCCTGATAGGTCTTATCTGAGCCCATTTCTTCATATACAAAATCCGGCCAGAGGAGCAGCGCCTGTGACCGGATCTCATTCAAATTCCCCTTTATTCGATTATAGTCCCCGATGTTAAAGAAATCGGCTTCTTTCCAATTAGTTTTGGGTTGCTGCCACATTGCTCATATCCCTCCTTGCCTTGATTGTTCCTGACAGGGCACCGTTAAATTTCAAAGTGTGCTCATACACCCGCAGGAGCAGATCCGGAACGTATTTGTTTTCCAGGAATGCGATATCATTCGCATCAATCCGGGGCTCCCCACGGTACTCAAGATCATACTCCCGGTCCGCTTTCATGTAGTCTCCGATCCAGTCCGCCAGATCTGTAGCATGAACCATATCAGACACCAGGGGATTTTCCCAGGTTTCCAGGCTCCCCGTTGGATTTAGCTGTCGACTTACTTTACTTTGGCTCGTGCCATACTCCCGGCCCGTGATAGAGACTTCAACGGCCCCTGTAACCCCTGTGATCTCCACTGTGGCAAAGTAGCTGCTACTCTCCACTATAATAACCGCCTCCTGGCCCTCCTGCGGCTCTGTCAAAGCGCAGGACAGATCATAAACCGGGCTGCTAAAGTAAAAGGTATACTGGTTATCCGTAGACGTAACGGCGATTGTTTCTTTCGCCAGCTCTTTCAGCTCCCCAGCGCTGCTGTAAATCGTCCGGATCACCCGCAGCTCTCTAATCTTTGCCAGCTGCGTTCCCTTTGGCGTTTTGGTCAGCTCATGGCCATACTCAAAGGTGTAATCCGTACTGTCTCCAAAGGTGATGTTATTGAGGATCACACGGTTATTGGGGCGGCCCTTTGTAAATTCCAGGACCAGCCGGTCGAACTCTTCAAACTCATGGCTGATGACCGTTGTTGCGGTCAGGCCTGTTACGATGTAACTCTCCACAAGATCTCCGTCCCGGTAGGCATGAAAGGTCATTTCCGCAGGATTGTCACTCCCGAACTCCAGCGTCAGGCCAAAGCACTTGAAAGAGGCTTCCAGGTTGATCTCCACCATAGGATTGATAGAAAAGACTCCGTCGCCTCCGGCCACCGCCTCAGAGATATATCCAGTGCTTAAATATGCTCCCGCTCCTGCCCTGGGAAGAAAATATTGTGTCGGCTTTACACTTGCATAGTCCTGTGCTGCCATGGCATAAGCCTTTTTGGCCGTCTTATCCAGGACGGCTCCTGCATTGCTGAAATAAGTCTCATTGTCGGAGCTGGCCGCCATATCCGGAATGAAGCTGGACTTTAAAAAGATATTTCCCTCCCGGTCCTGATAAAGGATGCACCTGCCGGCATTGGCAATCATCTGCAAGGCTTCCTTGTGGGATACCACCGGGACAGGATTCATGACTTTTACAGACTTTAAATACGGATCTATCCAATAAGTACGCCAGTCCACACCGGCATCGGAAAACACATCAACGGCCAGATCATAAAGACTGATCCCCTCAGACCGGTACAGGCCCTTATAGTAGGTTCCGTCCATACCGTCAAAGCGGTCTGTCGCAGAAAAGCTCATTTCTTCATCATCAGCAGACCATTCTTTTAATTGCACCGTCGCTCCCGGAAGCCACTCCACGGATCCGTCGTCAAGCTCCTGGCCGTACAAAACGGTAATGTCCTGGCCGATCTCCAAAAAGTTTACGGAGCTGGACGCGTTCTCTATATCATAAGCCCGGTCCTTATTGTTTACAGACAAGTTAAAATCAATGGTAGGAAGTTCCTCCATGATCGGGCTGATATGCTCCTTTTTGGTTGCTGACAAGATTTTCCGGCTGTCAAAATAGATCCCGATTCCCATAGTTATCATGTGGATCCGGAACCGGCTCTGACCGTTAATCATGGCCGAGGGCGTGAAGCGCAGGAACGTGGCTCCATTAAATATCTCTTCTGTAACAAAGTGACCACCGGCATTCCCGGTGATCTCCACGGTGTTGTTATCAGACTCAATGGAAAAGTCCACCGGGTAAGCCTTACCAAATTCGATAGTAAGGCCCTTGATGTCATAGGCCACCGGGAATCGTATTTCTATCGGTCCCAGAAGATCCTCAGATACAACTCCCTGATTCAGGACCACGTCGGCCCTGCTCCTGGGAAGAAAATACATGCTGCCATCTACGGCGGTGTAATCCTGATCGCAGGTGGCATAAAGCTCCTGGACCTCGTAGTTATCCAGTGGCCTTTTAAAGCTGCTGTAATAGGTATAATTTTCTCGGTCCGGAATATAAGCGCTGGCTTGGGCCTGCTGATTAATAAGGCCTATGGTTACTCTCATATAGGACCGATTTCTCAAGACCTCTTTCATATGCGCCTTATAAGACTGGCTCACAGCCTGCATTAATCAATCACCCCGCAGTCAATTAAATTTACCTTGCAGTTAATATACTTTGCGGGAAAGCCATCATCATCAACCATATAGGGCTCCGCCGATCGGTCGCCCGGATACATCTTAAGCGTCTTCCACTGGTTTGTTACCATATCCGGAAATCTAACCGTTACAAAGAACTGATCAAACTCCTGAAGCATAGCGGACCAAGTTTCTGCATCCAGAATCGGCCAAACAAGGGCATCCAGTTTATTCTGATCTCTGCCGATCTTTTGACCCACAACTTCTCCATTGGCATTTCTGGCAGAGGAAACCATTGTTGAGACAACGAAATTAAGTTCTCTCTTCGGTGATGGAAAGGGCTTCCCATTTACATAAATTGTCGCTGCCATTTTCATCTTCCTTTCAAAAAGGAGTGACCCCCAGTTTTCCGGGTGTCACTCCTAAGTGTGTTTCCTGTCTATACCGTCTTTACGTTTCTGAAACTATATCCGCTCCGTTTTAGAGTGTTGGTTTGTACAGTTGCAAGCGTTCTGCCATCCACGACCAAATTAATATTTGCTGGCTCGTCAGAACCGGAATCCTGAAAAGCTGTCATTACATTGGCCACAGCAATTGCCACGCCGTCTGATACAGCGTCCACAATTTGCTTGTTGTTCATCACGCCGGATTTGTTGCCATATTTTCCAACAAGCTCCGGACCGGCTTCATTTGCAACAAAGAGCTGACCTGAATTTAATATACCGCCATCTGCCAAGGCAGGAATATGAGGAATTGTAAAAAGCTGGAAATCAAACCCCGGGATTTCTATGTCCCCCAGTTCTATACCCCGAAATGATACATGAAATTTATCATTCAGCCAATCGATAAGCTTATTGAGCTGCTCCCTCGCCGCATTGACTGCACTTTTAAAAATATCCCTGAAAGCGTCGGGTACCTTGGCCATCATGGTTTTCCACTTGTCCAGAGTAAACCATGGCGAAACATCATTTGTCCACCAACCTGAAAGATCAATTCTCCAGTTCCCTACAGTCTCATTCCACTTGGTTTTAAGCCCAGTCTTTATGGTCTCGTACAGGTCTAACCATTTCTGTACTGTAAACCAAGGACTTACATCATTCGTCCACCAACTGTCAATATCTGTTTTCCATATGTCCCAGGTTTCGCTCCACTTTTTCTTCATTTGTGATTTGAGTGATTCGTATAAATCGCTCCACTTTTTGACCGTGTACCAAGGGGATACATCCTGATCCCACCACGCTTCAATATCCTCTCTCCACGTACCGACAGTGTTGTCCCAGGTCTCTTTTAAACGTTCCTTGACATTCTTATACAACTCGCTCCATTTATCGGCATTGAACCAGGGAGCTACGTTTTGATCCCACCACATGGAAATGCCGGTTGACCACTGTTCCACAGTCTCATCCCATTTGGTCTTTAGGCTGGTTTTTACGCTTTCATAGATTGCGTTCCACTTCTCTACAGTGAACCAGGGCGCCACATTGTTATCCCACCATGTCTGAATATCGGTAATCCATTGGCCTTCCGTTTCATCCCATTTCTTTTTCAGGCTCGTTTTCACGTTGTCAAATAGACTACTCCATTTATCGGCAGTGAACCAGGGCGCGACATTTGTATCATACCAGATTTCAATACCATCCCACTTTTCGCCACACCACATTCTAAGCTTTCTGAAAGATTCCGTCCACCATTCAGTAGCGGAGGCTTGTTGTCCAAACCGGGACATTGTGCTGTGCGCGGATTTATCTATCTCCGCCTTGTCCGGTGCAAAAACTTTTTTCCAAAAGTCAGATGCGCTTGCCTGTTGACCAAATCGGGACATTATATTTTGGGCAGATTCGTTCACGGTTTTTTCATCGGGAAAAAAGATTGCTTTCCAGAGTTCAAATGCCTTAGTTTTTATAGATTCAAACTGCCTTATAAAGGCATTATCATTCAAATAGGCGTCTGTGGATTCGCTCTGTTGAGCATATCGGCTTCCCATTCCCCATTTGTTCTTCTGTGTGGTATCATTTTTATTTTTATTCCATCCGCTTTCAATTTCCGTTCTCTCTTCAGGCGTTCCGTTCTCGTACCGGTCAAGAAGCTCCAAGGCAGTCACCCACGATACGCCGGTAGCCGCAATAAGTGATAGTGTCAGTGTGATTCCAAAGGTGGAAGCTCCACCCGCTGCTAAAACAATGCCTTTGAATTTATCAAAAAAAGTAAGAATGTCTTTTGTTACTTTGAAAGCTGCGACAGATGTAGCGATAACTCCAAGACCATATCCGATAGCTTCCGCCTGATCAGGATCTATACCCTTAAGGGCATTCGCAATCCCGTTTAATCCTCCCGGTACAATGGCATTTATGAAATTCGCGCCGACATCTAACAAGTCATGAAAGAATCTTAACAGCCCCTCTCCTACTTTTTCTGCAAACGGTTCCAATGCTTTCCAGAAATTCCTAAGTGCCTCATTAATTACCGGCCAGTCTACTTTAAGCAGGAAATTGTTAATTGCATCCACAAACATAGGAATACCAGTTCCAAACGTCCATTTTCCGAGAGGAACTAAAAACTCATTCCAGAAATCCTTTAGCCCAGTCCATACAAAATTCCCAAGCTTAGCAAGGCCCTCATCCCATAACCGCTTCAATGCCTCCCTGGTAGGCTCCGCCGCTGTTTAATGGCATCCAATAAGTCCTTGACTTTCTTCGCCGCTTCTTCTATCGCAGGATTTACTGTAACATCGGAAAACAATTCGCCACTCATGTTTCCGAAGTCTGGTTCCCCGCCACCTCCGGTGCCTCCACCAGAGCCACTCCCGCTGTCTCCGTCATCAGGATTAAGGACGTTCAGCTCATCAATGCCCAGGGTATATTCCTTTAACTTCTTAGCAGCTCCAGCAGCCTTATCCATATTATCCGCCACAGCACCAGAAGATCCCGCTGCGCTATCCATTGTATCGGAAACACTGCTGGTTCCACCTGCGTCACCAAATAAGGCCACAGTGAACGCCTTGAAATAGTTGGCAAGCGTCTGCAGCTTTGCCAGTACCGTGTTAATCACCTGAATTACAGGAGTAAAGGCATTGATGAGACCCTGACCAATAGTCGCCTTTAAGGATTCAAACTGCAAGGCCAGCACCCGAGTCTGGTTCGCCCAAGAAGTGCTTGTACGGGAAAAGTCTCCTGACGCATCAGCCAGGGAGCTCATAACGAACCGGTACCGGAGCATTACCTTTTCCTGTTCCGTCATCTTGGCCGTAGTCTTCCCAAAGCCATTATTTATAGCATACTGGTCAAGGGCGGTCTGGGTCATGACGACTCCGAGCTCTTTTAAACTCTCTGTTTCCCCGGTGAAGATACTTTTTAGCTTTGTATAGGCTTCGTCCGTGGAAAGGTTGTAGAATGAAGCCACGTCCCCGGTTAGGCCTGTAATGGCTGCTGACATCTGATAACCGGCTTCCCCCGCAATGCCAAAAGATTTTGCCATAGCCCCGTAAGTGCCCATATATTTCTTGGCGGTTAATTCCGACAGACCAAACCGGGTTATGGCATTCTTCGAAAAGGCGTCCACCTGCTTACTCATGGAGCCAAACGTAACATCTACCACGTTCTGAACTTCCGCCAGATCAGAGCCAAGCTGGATACAGGACTTTCCAAAGGCGACTAAGGCGGTAATGCTCAGGGCCACTGCTACGACGCTTGCGATCTTCTTAAAAGATGAGGCCATCTTTGATGTCTGGCGTTCTACGTGGTTCGTTGTCGCCGTTGTCTGTTTTTTTACTTTTTCCAGCTCATCACGATATGGCTTTGTGTACGCCTCAATGATTACCTGGAGCTTTTCCAGCGTCATGCCCTCCAACTATTTACCACCTCTTTCTCTGGCATGGTTGTGGCGGTATGCAAAGTCTATCATTTTCGCTTTGTACACCGCCAGCTCTCTTTCCTGTTTCTCCTTTTCCGCTTCCGGCCCCTCTTCTCCAAATAAATCCGGGAAGTAGTCCCACAACTCCATAATCTTAAATTCTTTCGAACCATTAACAATGACATGTACATACTGAGCGATATCCTTTGCCAGGAAATGCTTTTCAATAAGCCTCTGTTTCATCTTCCTGCGTTCTTTCCGCTCGTAGCTTTCCAGGAGGTCCTGTATCTCCGCAAGGGAAAGGCCCCAGAAACGTTCCGGAGTGATCTCGCAATCAAGAGCAACCGGATAAAGTTCATTGATATAATCCGTCAGTGTCCTGATTACATAACTTCTTTTACTTCCTCCAGCTTCCGATCCATCTCCGTCTGCTGGTCCTCCGAGAAAAAACCGGATACACTGTAAATGGGCATGAGCACGTCAGTCATGAAAGAAAGCTGGGTTCCGCCATCCTCACAGTATTTATCAAATAGGGCTTGCACATCCGTATATTTAACCCCATGCTCCCAAGTCTTCATAGCTCCCTGGGTAATAGAAAGCATGACAGCCAGAGGCGGGACCCCACCGGAATTGGAAAGGATATTTAAGAGATTGCACTTGAATTTATCCTCCAGCTGGCAGATGACTGCCGTTGTGAGTTTCAGTTTATATTCCCTGCCGCCTACATTCCAATAGGCAAAAGGAGCGCGTTTTTTCTCTGCTTTAATTTCCTCCGGTGCAGTTTTTTCATTTACATTCTCATCGTCTAAGCCATAATTCATTATGTATTACCATCCTTTCCTTAAGTGGGGTCAACAACTTCAATATCTGTCTGCAGGCCAAGTGTAAGAGTAAACTCTATGGCTGCATTCACACCGCCGCCTCCAGCTTTCACACTGCACTGTGCGTCGAACTGGAACTTCGTTCCGTCCGGAAATGTCTGTTCAAACGATACTGTCTCTTTCAAATCTGCAACCACTCTTAATTTTCGGTAAGATGACTCTTCCTTGTTGTCCCACTTAAATTTATAGGACAAATCACCGGGATCGCCGATACCAAGCTCTGAATGCTTCATCGTATCTGCAAGTGTGGTATTGTCCACTTTTTCCGGATCGACACCGAGTTCTGGCACTTCCTTAAGCCCCAGTAAATCGGTGTAGGTGCTTTCCCCGTCCTTTTTCATACTAAGCGTTATTCCATTTGCTAACATCTGTTAAACTCCTTTCTAATAGCTGTGATAGACCTGTTTGGTCTTAACATCGATTATCATCTCATACCGCATCTGCTTATGTTTTAAGCCGCTGGGATCCTCTACATCCATACACTGCGTGCGCTTAAGGCCCAGAGCGGCTACAGCCTGGTCTACGGCAACTGCCGCCGCTGACGTACTTTTTCTGGCCCAAATGTCAATGCGATACCGGCAGTAAGCTTTCTGTTCCTCCATGTCCGTATACTCCATGACCTTGTTATCCTCCTCCATGTACTGGATGGCAAGATCCTGCGCCCAGTCTCTGGGATAGAAGTCCGTTACATTTTCAGTAACAGTACAAAGGGCTGTGTATACCTCATCTTTTACGTTGATCATCACTGAACCGCCTTTCTGATTTCTCTTACCAGATAATTGGATATGTTGCGGGTTGCCCGGTCCTCATTATTTTTAAGCGCCGGATACATAAAAGGCTGGGCCGCCTGTCCAGAAGTTTGATAGAACCGGCCCTGAGCAGTATCAATAGAAAAGAAATGATATTTCTCTGTCGTTTCCTTATCAATCTGGCTTTCATGAATCCACCAGGGGGACTGGGTATAAGCCGGAGAAACAAGGGGAGAAATTCCAGCATGATTCGCCTCTCCTACGGGACCGGCCCCCATTTCCACATAAGGGCCATGCTTTTTATTCGTGTAAATCGTCCCGATTGCCTTATCTTCCCGTAATTCCACTGATGTTTTTATGCTCTGCCGTAATTCCCCATCGTCGACCGGACACAGAAGTTTCGCTTCCGCTTGAACCATTTTGGAAGTGGCTCCTACTGCCTTATCCAGGCCCGGACCCATTACCGCATTATCCAGGCCGTTATACTTCTTCATGAGCTTATCCAGCTCCTTTACACCGCCGGCCATTATATCTTCTCCAGTTCCATGTAAAGGTGCCGGTATGGCCGAATTGCAATAATTTTATAATCCGGATCCGATTCCACGGGAACATCAAGGCAGATACCGTCGCCCTCCCGGATTGCCAGTGTATCAAACAGATAACTGATGTGACCCTTTTCATCGGTTTGCGCCTTATATTCTCCGTCCAGCCGGCAGTTCCGGATATATGAAAGTCTCTGGCCGTACATTTCTGCCTGGAGCTTCCCGCCGGCAGGCCAGACTTCTGCTGTGATGGGCTGACTTAGGCCATATTCCGTGTAGGAATTACCCTCGTTATCTTTCTTCTGCACAGCAGATCTATGGTGATACTGTTTCAGGCGGTTCCTTTTTAGTCTCATAGGTCTTCCCTCCTACCCGTACCAGCCGATACTGGTTTAACAAGTCATAAATGTGTTTGGGCGCATTGTCAAAGCTATAACTCTCTCCGCCCTCACTCCGGCCAGATTCTCCCTCGGTGCCCATGCGGTTTAATGTAATGACAGCCAGATCTCGGACAGTCTTTTGCAGGGCCGGCGGCAGCTCCGTCCGGTTCGTGTATGACAGGATAAATTCCTGCGCATCTTCAAGCAAAAGGGAGAGCAGATCTTCGTCGCTCTCCCCAGTAAGCTTTTTCAGTTTTTCAACATCTGTCACTTAGACCACATCCTTTAATATGGCAAGTAGATCTTCTCTGTTCAAAGAAGAAACACCATCAATGCCTTTTTCCTTTGCCAGGGTCTTTAATTCTGCAACGGTCATATCTTCAAGATTCTTTCCCGGCTCTTCTGGTGTAGGAGTTTCAGATGCGCTCCCGGAAACTTCCCCGCCAGGCTCCTGGACGTCTGCAGCTTTCCCATTCTGTTCTGATTCTGATTCAGGTCCCGGTATTGTTTCCATTACTTCGAAATGCTCCGCATCTTTCTGACAGATTTTGATTACATCTTTGTTACTGCATTCCTGTATAAGGCCTGAATCTTTATTCTTGATAAACATAATCGGCCTCCTTAATTCTTATTTGCCGTCATAACTGCAATGCACTTCCGCTGCAGCACCTTAGCTCCATAAACATGCAGGCCTTTAACGGCATCGGAGAAACGCTTCTCCGGGCGGAATGCCTCAGTCTTTAAAATCTGCTCTGCGTAGGATCCTGCCTCATTGGTTCCTGCAATGATCTTATACTTCGTCCCGGTGGTATTCGGCACGTTGTTGGAAAGATTTACAGTAAATCCGGCAGCCACACCTACCTCGCCGCCCTCCAGGATTGCCTTGTTGTAATCCGTACCATTTCCTACAAAGCGCTTATCCTTTAAAAGGAGCCCATGATACCATGCAGGAATAACCACCCAACGGCCAGCCATCGGTACATTTGCTTCTGTCAGCAGGGTAGACAGATCCACCAGAGCGTCGTAAGCATCCTCCGCCGTCGGTACAATCGGGGAAGCATCGCTGCCAAGAACATTGGCGGAATCAACGCCGATATAAAGCAAGTTGGCTGCGAAACGATCTGTCACATCGTTCATACCATAGGCAGCTCTCATCATAGCCTTATCCATCAGCTTTGGATTCACCTGCGCGGCGTCCACATCGTCAATACCAAAGTTAAAATATTTGGCCTGGTCAATGGTAAGGGTGAGCTGGTCTCCGCTTAACTCTTCTGGCGCATCAATATCCGTGCTTTTTACATAGTCCTTGATCGTCACATCTCCGATCTGATTGATCTTTACGGTATCACCAAAGTTTTTGATCTCTCCCTCGTAATCACGGTTGAGAAGACTTGCGTATACGTGCTTCTTGTCCAGATGTTCCAGTAATCTGGCGCTCCAGATCGTAGGGATAAAATTTGTTACTGACATAAATAATTACCTCTCTTTCAATGTTATTTCCATGTCGCCATGGCCTGGGAAATTGCTTCCCAATTCTTGTTAATTTCTTCCGGTGTCATTGCAGCCACCTGTTCTTTGGTGAACGATGTGTTCAGAGGAGCCTTCTTAATAGGGGTCCCGCCTTTTAAGCGTTCCTGGATTCCAGCTTCCACCGCCTCCTGGAAGGCTTTTTCAACAGCAACTATAGACTTGCTACAGGAATCTGCATCCGTGTAATTCAACACCTCCGCAAGGCCTGCAGGAAGCTTCTTCTCCGCCAGGGTATTTTTAGCTTCTGCCATCAGCTCCCGCCGTGTAATGGCTGCTTCACGGCCCTGAAGCTCTCTCTCCTGCTTCTGCCGTAAGTACTCGGCCTTTTCCTCTTTGTTCATCTTAGACAGCTTTTCTGCTTCGGAAAGCTTATCATCCATCAAAGCAGACCACTTTTCTTTAGCGGTCCCCAGGGCTTTCTGCACCCTGCGGTCAAACTCCGCCTGATAATCCCCATCTTTCAGGATTTCATCAAATGTCTTTGTTTTTGGCGGCTCCTGGTCTGTCCCCGTTCCGCCGGTGCCACCCTCTCCGGTACCGCCTTTTCCGGAATCTCCGGCTCCGCCGCCCTCACCCTCTCCTGTGCCGGCGCCGTCTCCATCAAAACCGAAGAAATGTAAATTCATAGGGTATAAACTCTTTTTTCTCATTTTTTCTATCCTTTCT
>JASGGP010000089.1:0-14870 GCA_047604985.1 Lacrimispora sp. | reverse complement strand
CGGATCGCCCGGGGAATTGGCCGGCCGGATTGCCGCGCATGCCGTAACACCGGCGCGCAGGACCATGGACCTCTGTGGATCGGCCCTGCCAAATTCAGAAGCGCCGGGGCAGCCGCGACGGCTCTGCGCGGTAACCCCAGCGCCCTCCGGGAAAGGATGGCCTCGGCCCCCCGGCGCGCCGGGGATTCGTCAACCGCAATTTTCATTCCGCCGCCTCCGCCTTTTCACAATCACAATGGGATGGTATGCCATGGAACGGTGGACAGCAAGAGGTTCCGGGCAAGATGCGTTTTGGGGCAGGTAAGCTGCAACCTGGGCCACATCGCTGTGTGAGGCTGGTTCTCCTCCACCGGACAACGCCAACGGAAATGCCCCGCTGAACTGCGGCTGTCGCAGAGGAGTATGAAAGGCAGCAAGTCAAAAGCCGCTACCTTCCGCAATTCTCTGTGACGGCCGCCCTCGCGGGTTTTTTTGTTTTCTTCATGCTGACAAAACAGATGCAACTCGTTTCGAACAAACTGCAGGAGCCCTGAAGGACTTACAGGATTTCCACCGTTCACCCGAATCTTTTGCCCGTCCTGAATCCGCTTGGTGGCGTCTTCCCGCCGGCTACGGAAGGCAGGCCATCTTCCCTTGCGATAACGGCGCCGTGGATCATCCTTCCGCCCACTTCCGTCACCAGGCCTTTGATGGACACAAACACCGGCGTCCAGCTTGGATCGGTAAATGTCGTGACTAAAATATCCCCCTCCTCTAAGGCGGCGTCCTCCATTCTCAAAATAATCCGTGCCCGGCCTTCATAGGTTCCGGATGAAGCCGGTACCCCCGCCAAAGCGCCTTTGGGGATATTGCCGGTGTCGTATTCGCCGGAAATAATCTCGCCCTCGGATGTTATAATCCTGGGCGGCGTCAGCTTGGCGCAGACCTCGTATTCCTCTTTTCGTTTCGTTATTATGCTATAATCCAGCCGGTCTGTACCAACGGCCTCCCGCAGCTCCTCAAGAGACAGATAGTAAATATCCTCTTTTTCCCGGATCACTCCCTTTTGCACGAGCCGGTCAGCCTCCTTTAGCAGGGCTTGCCTGATAATCCAATAATGCTCCATCATGATATATTTCGGGTATTCCCGGTAGCCGATAAAATTGCGCAAAATGCTGATCTTCTCTCTTGCCTTATTGGCCTTTTGTTTTCCGCCAGGCAACCTTTTCAAGCGGTTTAGGAGATCCTGTTCCTTCTGCTTTGCTTCCAGCCGTCCCTGTTCGGTTCTGGTGTTATGGGCCCCCGGTTTAAAGTTTTTGATGTTGCTGAGAATCAGGGGAACAAGGGCTGTCGGCTGTTCATTGAAGCGGGACCTGGTAATATCGATTTCGCCGGAACAGCGAATGCCGTATTTTTCAAGAAACGTCCCTATGGACTTGCCGACGGTATTGCCGCCTTCCAGCCTGGCCAGGTCCTCAAAAAAGGTTTTATCATCAGCGTGTTTAAAATACTCCATCACCGCCGGATATTGCCGAACCACGTCCGCCACATCCAGCAGTTCCATCCCCATTTCAGAGGTGATGTTGTTGGCTACGGATTTAGAAAGCAAATCCGCCGCATTTTTTTCACCCAGCCACTTTTCCATGTTCTTATTGATCCAGACAGATGCTAATGTTCCGGCATAAACCACTCCCATGCTTTGCGGATCACACACGGCTTTTTTTAATTTTTTTTGCTCCTCATCAATAAAGGCAAACAGTTCATCACCGGACAGACCTGCGATCCTTTGCCTCAGTTCCCGGATGGACGCCTCGTTCCGGGACATCAGAGTCTGAACGACGGAGGCGTCGTTATGGCGGGATATCTTGATGATTTGAACAGGCAGTCCCAATGTGAAATACCCTTTACTCATACTGGAGAATCCCTGGCCCTCCCGCGCCAGGAATTTCACAAAATTTTCCCGTTTTATCAAATTCCTGACCGCATTCAGCACGAGGGGATCTATCTTACCCAGTGCGGCGAGCATTACTTTCCGTCCGATCAGGGAGGACAGATCATGGGCCAGATCAAAGTACAGCCTTCCGCCGATTTCGATAAAAGAAACTGTCTCAAACTGCGACTGAAAAAAGGATATCCCTAAAGGTTTCATGGCGTCAGTCATCATCTGCTGATGGCCGAAAGACATATACACATGATTTTTCCCATCCTGCACGTCTGGTATAGGGTAAAGGGTGGTGATGGGACGGCTCTGAACTATAAAAAATTTATTCTCATACAGACACCATTCGATATCCCGGGGGCTGCCAAAATAGGCTTCTATCCGTCTGCCTGCTTTTTCAAGTTCCAAAATCTGCCCGTCAGTCAGCGTCTGCCTGTTTTGACGGTCGGCTTCGATCTTTTTCTCCTCTGTACCGCCGTCTTTTAAACCATAGATAGCCAGCTTCTTCGTGGATATCTTCTTTTCAATGATCCTGCCGTCACGTACCTTATAGTTATCTGCGTTTACAAGGCCGGAAACCAGGGCTTCACCAAGCCCGAAGCTGGCATCGATGGAGGTAACTCTCCTGTTCATCGTGATCGGATCAGCCGTGAACATAATACCCGCTGCCTCCGGAAAAACCATTTTCTGGATGACGACGGACAGGAAAACCCTGGTGTGTTCAAAGCCATTCTGCAGCCTGTAAATCACTGCACGGTCAGTAAACAGCGATGCCCAGCACTTACTGATATGTCTCAGGATAGCTTCTTTTCCCATGATATTCAAATACGTATCCTGCTGGCCTGCAAAGGAGGCCGTCGCCAAATCCTCCGCCGTGGCACTGGAACGCACGGCATAGGCGTCTCTCCCCCCCAGTTCCGTCATATGGCGCGTTACCGCTTCGGCAATCTCCGCCGGGATAGCCGTCTCTTCGATGGCGCGGCGGATTTTTGCGCTGATTTCCTCAATCCGTTCCTTGTCCTCCATCACTTTTATATGAGAGAGCTGCTCTAAGAGCTCAGGTAATTCCGGCGTCTCCTCGATTGTCCTTTTATATGCCTCTGTCGTAACGCAGAAGCCTTCCGGTACGCTTATCCCGTCTATCCTGGAAAGCTCTCCCAGATTTGCACCTTTCCCTCCGACGATGGGAAGCATTGTTTTATCAATTTCCTGAAAACTGAGCACATAAGTGTTCATAGAGATACCCCCTTCTATTTGTTGAGAACGAAAAACGGTCAGGTAATCTTATCTGTCAATCCTTAAGCAGTGCGATTCCTTCCTTGATGACCTTGACCGCACCGTCCAGATTCTTCAAGTAACCTTCCTTGTCCGATCCATGCCTGAAATATTCATTTAAACTGAATGTGGAAATCATATTTATAACAAGCTCGGAGTCAATCTCCGGTTTGAATCGGCCCCGGGCTTTATCCCGTTCAAGCATTTTTGCAAATCTTTCAACGGATGAATTGCGGATTTTTACAATAAATTCGCTGTTATCTAAAAGCATCAGCATTGCTGCTTCTATATATCCCGGTTTTGCTTTTCCCAGTTCAAGGTATGCACTGGTTGTATTCATAATCACTTCGAAAACGTCAGCATCCGGATTCATTTCGTTTACTTGCCTTAGAATTTCTATCTTTTCTTTTGAAGCCACTTCCATAAGATAGAGATAGAGGTCTTCCTTATTATCAAAATACTGATAGAAACTGCCCTTAGGTATATCCGCATTCTTAATAATCTGGTTAAGGGATGCCTGACTGAACGTCCGGACTGAGAACTCCCGTAAGGCAGCGTCTAATATCCGGCTTTTCTTTTCGTCACTTAAATTATAAAAAGTACTTTTGGGCATTGCTCATCCTCCTTTTGCGACCGGGTGGTCATGTTACGATCACATTATATGACCACCCGGTCGCATTGTCAATATGCAATATTTCACTTATTGAAAACAGAACCAAAAGGCCATAAATAAAACTGTCAGGCAGGGCAGCTGCGGGCCCGCCCCTTGTCCTCATAGGCGTCATCCTATGTAATGTGATAAGTGATAACTCATATTTTAATTCTGTCCCCAAAATAAGAGGGGCAGTTTTCCTTAAATAACGGGGCCCGTTGGTCCCGTAGGCCCCGCCGGTCCTGTCGGCCCTGTTGGGCCCGTTGAGGCAATATCATCTTCTATTACAATTAAAGTCCCTTGCAATGGAACCTGCAAAGAAAAGTTTATTGGAGCCGTACTAATATTCACAAGAGATAAGGTAACGGGAGCAGCACTTACATCGATAATTCCGACGCCAAATACTTCTCCTGTCTTTATTGGGGAATTCCCCTCAATAAAATCTCCTTGCGAAGAAGACAGAGCAAAAGCCGCACCATTTAATGAATCTGATGATTGGGTTGCTAACCACCAGTTAATAACATATCTGCCAGCTTCCAAAAAGTCTATCTCACCATTAGCCGGATTATAAGATATATTCCCAGATAAGTAGACAATTGTATCAAAAAGAACTCTTGCGTTTACACCTACACTTGTTGATGCATTTAATTCTATTTGGAGAGCACTATTACTCATATTGGTTCCTCCCATTTTTAATACATTGACGCAGCTGTAAATAACCACGCCTATTAGTATTTTATGTTGTGAAATACAATTCGGGAACCTCAGGCATTTTTATGTATTCTGCATCAAGGGAAAACAAAAAAACCATTTAAAATCAGGAAATCAAATTCTTTTTAAAGTAATACCTGCATATGAATCAACCAAAAGATCAATGCCGACAAATCAAACATTATTTCATTTTAATAAAAATATATTGTTTAAAAATATCATTTCATGAAGAATTCATTAAAGATCAATTCCCGTCTTTTCCCTATGCAAAAAGCAGTTGAAATGATATTATTATCATCCCAACTGCTTATAAAATCACCAATAAACCAACAGCCACATGATTATTTTTCTGGTAACAACTTTATAGTCTTATTGTTTGAAATCCCAAAAGAACTTCCAATTTCCGGTCCTTCCCGCAGTCTAATTCCAAGCCGTCTTAAAACAACAGAAGCATTGTGCCAAGAATTATCAGCATCAGTCCTGCAAAGGCCTTTCCCGAAAGCCTTTCCTTTAAAAATATCCTGGAAAATGCAATTGATATAACAATGCTCAATTTATCAATGGGAACAATTACGCTTGCTTTTCCCTCCTGCAAAGCCCGGTAATAACAAAGCCAGGAAATACCGGTGGCAATGCCCGAAAGAGTAATGAACAACCAGCTCTTCCTGTCTATTTCTTTAATGAGCGTATATTTCTTTTGAGCCAGCACAATTCCCCATGCCATAATGAGAACGACAACGGTTCTTATAGCCGTCCCTAGATTAGACTCAATTCCCTGTATTCCTATTTTCCCCAATATGGAAGTCAATGCCGCAAATACAGCGGACAGGACAGCATAGAAGAGCCATGATCTACTTTTTTGGTTACTATGGACGGATTCCCGGCGCTGTATCATCAGATAAGTGCCCACAGCCAGCAAAAAAATACCGAGGCCCATCCACAGGTTAGGCGTTTCTCCTAAAAACAGGAATGCCAGAAGAATGGTCAGTATCGTACTGCTTTTATCAATAGGTGTTACTTTGTTAACGTCCCCAAGCTGCAGCGCCTTAAAATAGCAAAGCCAGGAAGCACCGGTGGCGCAGCCGGATAGGATTAAAAATAAAAAACTACGGGCAGATATGGCTCCAATGGTATACTGTGAACCTGCGATAAAAACCATCAGCCAGGAAAAGAGAAGCACAACCACAGTGCGAAGCGCTGTCGCCAGATTAGAATCGATATTTTTAATCCCGACTTTCGCTAAAATAGATGTCATTCCGGCAAATAATGCCGAACCAAAAGCAAGTAAAATCCACATAAGCATCACCTCTGATGAACAATATATTCATTATAGCAATCAGTTGGTCCCAAGTCAATTAAGTCGGCTGCCAGAATAGGCTTCCGTTGTATTTTAATATGTAAAATGTTATAATTTTAAAAATATCCTATGAAATGTAATGAATGCAAAAATCCAAAAAGGAATGAGGTAAAACCAATGAAGTACGCTGCACTTTTCAGAGGAATCAATGTCGGCGGTAAAAATATAGTGAAGATGGCGGATTTAAGGCAGCTTCTTCTTGATCTTGGGCTTAACAAAGTGAAAACCTACATTCAGAGCGGTAATGCCGTTTTTGAAACGTCTCTTGGTGAAGCTGATCTGTTTGAAAAAATTAAAACCGGGTTTTCCGGGCGTTTCGGTTTTGAAAGCAATGTGCTGATCCGAACCATAGATGAAATACGTGATTTAATCGAACAGTTTCCGGTTCCGCCGGAAAAAATCGCAGAGGCAGAAGCCGCTGATCCTCAGGTTGAACATCTTTATGTCTATTTTTTAGAGACCTCTCCGGAAATGGTTCAGGTCAATGCGCTTTCCAATGAAAATACCAGCCCAGATATGCTGTTTGCAGGAAAAAGAGAGTTATATTTTCTTTGTCACCAGAGCATACGAAATTCAAAGCTGGCCGCCGGCATGTCAAAAATAGCCGGCTCGGCTACTGTGAGAAACTGGAAAACAGTGGGTAAACTATATGATATGATGAATGAGCTTTGAAAGCAAAAAGCGGGTGGCCCGCTTTCCATAAGACTCATTATTTGATTCTTTTCTATTCTTATTTTCTTATTATATAAAAAATGCTCTTTGATCTGGCTTTAAGAGCCGCTCAAAGAGCATCTTCTTGTTTTTTACTCTATTCATGCAAACCATGTTCCTAAAAATAAAGGTCAACGCAATTTCAATCACATATGAAATCCAGCATCAAATTGCGCCAAACAGTTTTGAATTTCCTGCTGTGACAGCTCCTGATTTACCAAAGCATCCTTTAATATACTTTTTACTGCGATAATAGCATTATCCGGCGGCAATATGTCTGCGGTTAAGTAGCCAAAACGGGGCATTGCGGTAAATCCAAAATCATTTATTAATGACAAAATATATCCGTTTGAATTAATCCGGCATGTGATAGCTGTGTTGCCTGCGCTGCTATGGGCGTTTAAATCGCACAAACGTGCTGCAAGATCACTACAGTCTTTATAGTAATGAATCCGCCCCTCCTTGTTCCACGCACCTTGTTTATCGTTTCTCTCAATATGAACGGAAATCGAGTTGTGCCAGAGAGATATCCCTGTCCCGTATCCTTTAAAATGCTGAATATTGGACAGGAAGCCAAGAGTAAGTGAAAAACTGTTCCAGTCTGAAAATTCCATTCCAGACCACCCCCACCGTGGATTGTCAGTCTGATAATCCAATTTAATCATAAGTACCCCTCCTTAATTAACGAAGCCTGCAAAATTAAAATCACATCCCATAATGTACATTAATTGCATGAACAACGGCAGAAAAATCCATAGGATCAATTTCCAGTACACTGTCATTGTCGAAGCCAACATTTAAAACAAACAGGAAATTCGAGAATTCATAAACTTTCTCACCTGTTTCGGCTGTTAAATTTTCCCGGATTCTGTCCGCTTCGACAGCAGCAATAAATGCTGGTACTGTTCATTAATTTCCTGAGTATGTCCATCGGGATGGGCATAGCTGAGGTGCTGGGTCGGTGTTAAAGCGATTATATTTTCCAGGTAGTAACAGATTTCCGGATAGTCGGCCTCCGGGAATATGTGATGTATATGGATTGCCCTGTCGTTCTCGTGAAGTCCGTCTAGGTGTTCTGTCTTTCCACCACGCATCTGTTCATTAAATAAACGCAGGAAACGTTTTGCTTTTGTCGACTGGTAGCGATAATAGGCAGCATTGACTTCAACCGGATGCGCTGCAGCATAATCCTTTCTTGTAACGCCTTTGGGTTTATCTGCATACACATCCCTGAAATTATTTCTGTTATACATCAGCATATCATAGGTGATGATCTGTTCGGACATATGGCCCCGTTCCGTGCCATAAGCATTTCTGAAATAGGCCAGGGGATTCAGAACCTTGATAAAAATACGGTTGCTTTCGACCTTGCCGTTGATTTTTGTATTTTCAATGGTAAAGTCAGAAAACCCCTCTTTCATATCCCTGTATGTATGCTTCGTCTGGCGCTTAAAGAAGCTTTCAAACAGACCCATAATACCGCTGTCGGATAACACCTTTTCAATGTATGTTTTTAAGAAAAACAATGCGTTTCTCTCTCTTAAGGCAATGTACTCTAAAACTTCCCCATTGCTGATTTTATAAAAATTGCGTGATCCTTTTTTAACTTTTGCCAAAACCTGTGCATTTGCCAGCATTTCCATAGGCTGCTGGAAAAATTTATCATATTCGCTTTTGGCTGAGAGGCTTTCCACACCGGGCTTTTTAAATATGGCTTCAATATTTTCCACCGCATATTCATAATGCCAGATATCCGGCGTGGTAAAAAATTCATCCCCATGCTCAAGCCCGTAATTGTAAATACAGTCGGCAATGACCGTTACAACATCGGCAGCGCATTTCTGGTCGATCCATCTGCCGTTGCCTGATTTTCTGATATCATAATCATTCTGATTGCAAAAGTCTATAATTGATTGCTGGGTTAACATAGGCGCTCCACTCTAAACCGGGTCCTTGCGGTTCTCATCATTTTTCAACAAACCATAAAAGTATACGGAACAGGCATCCACAGTTAAGGAACGGGTCTGATAATTCCTTGCCACCTGATAAAACTCTCTGTATTCATCCGATGAAAAGTAAGATAACTGCTTCTCTGTAAGCACAACTTCCTCCTTCGGTATCAGGATGGCAATCGAACCGTTTACCAGTATTCCTTTGGGCTTGCGGATGACGCGGGGCTTGTAGGTCATATTAGGGGTTAAGTAAACATCGTCCCGGTCAATATAGGAAAATACGGATAATCCTTTTGCAGTATCGCGGCTGATATAGGAATCATATCCGTCAATATCAAGAATTTCCTGGCCGTCGTCGGAAATATTGCGGGACTTCAACACCCGGATATCCCCCTTTGAAACAAGCTCCTTATTTGTAATCTGCCGGTCCCTGAACACGGTAAACACATCAAACTCCAGCTTTTGGCTTATCCTGTCAAACAGTTCATTTCTGTAAATAATCCAATACGGAAGTGATTTGTCAAAAATATATTTTTGTCTCTGCACAATATCGGTCTGCTTTGTAATGGAAATCACCCGCGTGTTTAAGGGCTTGCTTCCATTGTTCACAAATATCGCCACTGTCTCTACCAGGACGCCGGGAAATCCCTTTTCGCCGAAATCAATAATGATTTCCATTGATTTTGCGGCAAGAAATTCTCTTGACGGAGCAAATTCCGGGGTGTTTAAGAGAAACTTTGGAAAAACCAAAGCAACATAATCTCCTATTTTTTCCGCCTTATCGAGAAAGAACGAGCAGATATTCGCCGCTGACTGGTTAATGGCTGTCTGCCGGTAAAGGTCAAGCTTTTTATCGTTGGACTTCATTTTGTAAAAGGGCGGATTTCCGATAATAAAGTCATACTTTTCTTTAAAATCATGAAGCAAAAAATCATCCACGATAAAGTGAATGCTGCAATTTTCCGGTATGTCGTACTTGCTTAACAATGCTTTCAATATTTGAATGCTGTCAGCATCAATATCCACCAAAACCAGTTCAATATTTTTTCCTTCAAACTTCTTGAGAATCAGGGGGATAAAATTTCCCACTCCCACAGACGGCTCCAATATGCGCACCGTCTCCTTTTCCGTATCAGGAAGTGCTTTCATCATTTCGGTGATCAAAGGCTTGCTTGTAAAATACGCCGCATTATCTGTTCTTCTCGTATTGGAAAGCTCCGCAATTCTGCTGAGTGCGGACACGGAAAGGCCCATGGGATTTTTCCTGATAAAAGAAACCAGGGTTTTGGTATCCGAAAAGTTGTTTTCAGACACTACCTTATTGATCATGGCTGTCGTAAGGGGCGGATGCTGCAAGGCTGTCTTTATTTTCCCGGCGATCTCTTTAAAAATAACAGTAGGAACGGCTTCTCCAAGGGACTGCCGGATTTTAATTTCCTCTTTCTTTAAAAAGGCTTTCTTTTTCGCCTCAGTCATCTGGTTCAGCTTATCAAAGTCCGTTTCCACCCATTTAAAGGAGGACGGCACCGTCATCATGAGCATTAATTCCCGGATGCTGAAAACCCGGTCATCGCTGGGGTGGATGGTGTTTTGACTTGCCAGCTGGTCATTCCTTGTGTGAATGCATGGTCCCACCTTATTCCAAAATTGACGCCTGTATTTATCCCCGTTTTTCTGCTGATTGATGACCAGCTTTCCATCAATAATCTGGTGGGGCTTCTTTTTGTGGTCTCCGTTATCGAATGCAGATTGTCCCTCTTTTAAATCTGATATCCAGGAACGCATATGCTCGGGATATACCCGGAAGGCATGGTATATGTCATCCTGATCAATTTCCCCAAATTCAGTCAAGGGGCGCATATGTCCGATGACCTGGCCCAGGGTCCGCTCGGGAGTAAAGGAAGGGTACAATTCAAAGGGCGATACCTCATTGGCATAATCATTGGCCACGCCGATGACAACGGTTCTCTGCCTGCTTGAGCAGGCCCCATAATTTTTAAAATTAATAATCTTCGAAGCGTAAGAATAGCTTTCGCCCAAATGGCTTTTAATCGCATCTCCAATAGGCTTATTTTTCCCATCTGTATCCGTACAAATAGTTTTCATGAAAGCCGGGACATTTTCAAATATAAAAAACTTGGGATGGACCTCTTTTATAATTTTAATGGACTCAATCACCAAAGAATTGCGGACGATTTCCGTTTCACTTTTTTTGTGGTTTGCCACGGACATTCCCTGGCAGGGCGGCGTCGCGATCAATACGTCAACCCGGGAAGCTCCCTCCTGGATTTTCCATA
This sequence comes from Lacrimispora sp., assembly GCA_047604985.1. Lineage (GTDB taxonomy): Bacteria > Bacillota > Clostridia > Lachnospirales > Lachnospiraceae > Lacrimispora. The sequence goes on along the minus strand of JASGGP010000089.1, from coordinate 3,997 downwards.
AGTTGATCTGTGAAAACAGCGCTTCTTTCGTCTCTTCCTTTGTAATATCTCCGCATATATATCCGCTTTCATATTTACACTTTTTATTGAATCTCTGCATGTCGAGCCGTCGGGCGATGAGCTCATTCGTTGCAATACATTCAAATCCTTCCATTTTAAAGCCATAACAACCTATGCCTGCGCTGCTGAACAGGCTAATATATGTTCTCATTGTTTTACGGGTCCTCCTGTGAATTACCTAAAGTAAGCAGAGCATTTCAAATAAATTCCAATATTGTCCACACCAAATTCCGGCACCCGGCAAATGCTCTCCATACTTTCCATGGAAATATCCTCCTCGCCTCATATGCGATCTCAATTCTATTTATCATATCATGAGAACGTGAATTATTCAATGGTTGGACAGACATCAAAATAAGGCCAATAACCTGCTATGAACAAGCTATTGGCCTTATTTCCTGCTTCAGACTATTTTCTTATATTGTAGAAAATATCCTTTCCCCTGAAAATGGCGTCATCACCCAGCATTTCCTCAATACGCACCAATTGATTGTATTTTGCGATCCTTTCCATACGGCAGGGCGCGCCGCTTTTGATCTGGCCTAAGTTGAGCGCCACCGCAATATCCGCCATTGTCGTATCTTCTGTCTCTCCGGAACGATGGGAAATAACAGTGGTATAATTAGCTTTCTGCGCCATCTGGATGGTGTCAAGGGTTTCGGACAGCGTGCCGATCTGGTTGAGTTTAATTAAAATGGAATTAGCAATATTTTTCCGGATGCCTTCCTTAAAAATCTCCGGGTTGGTGACAAAAATATCGTCTCCTACCAGCTGAACCTTGCTTCCCAGCCTTGCAGTCAAGGACGCCCAGCCATTCCAGTCGTCCTCTGATAATCCATCCTCTAAGGATATGATTGGGTACCGGTTAAACCAGTCCGCATAAAGATCTATCATTTCTTCTGAGCTGCGGCTTAAGTTCTCGCCCTGGAATACATCTTTCCGTCAACATAGAACTCGGAGGCAGCCGGGTCCAGCGCAATGGAAACATCCTCTCCCGGCCTGTACCCTGTTTTTTCAATTGCCTCCACAATCAGCTTAAGCGCATCCTCATTGGTGGCAAGATCAGGAGCAAAGCCGCCCTCATCGCCTACAGCCGTACTGAATCCCTTGTCTTTAATTACTGTCTTTAAGGTATGGTAGACCTCCGAGCACATCCTCAGCGCAGTCGAGAAGCTGTCCGCACCGATGGGCATGATCATAAATTCCTGGATGTCTACGGTGTTGTCCGCATGCTTTCCGCCGTTTAATATATTCATCATTGGAACCGGAAGCTCATAGGAGTTTACCCCGCCGATATATTTAAAGAGAGGAATATTTAAAGAATTGGCTGCGGCCTTTGCTGCGGCTAAGGAAACACCTAAAATCGCATTTGCTCCCAGCCGTGATTTGTTTTTTGTTCCGTCCAGGGCAATGAGCATACGGTCTATTTTTCTTTGATCCAGCACATTGATGCCAATCATTTCAGGAGCTATGATCTTAGTCACATTGTCCACAACCGTGCGGATACCTTTGCCGTGAAACCGTTTCTCGTCCTGATCCCGAAGCTCCACCGCTTCTCTTGTTCCCGTTGATGCGCCGGAGGGAACCGCTGCCCTTCCTAATGCCCCATCGTCTAATTCCACATCCACTTCAATTGTAGGATTGCCTCTGGAATCCAGGATTTCTCTTGCCTTTATTAAACTGATTTTTGACATAACTGCCATCTCCTTTTCATTAAGACTTTTTATTTATTTGCAATTGCATAGTGATAAATTCGGAGAAAACAAAAAAGCTGACACTTCTGCCTTAAGCAGAAGTCATCAGCCTTGAAAGCGGTTCCGGTTTATCCGTGGGAGAACTTCATTCCCTTTAGATAAATATAACACAGATCGATTTGCCCGTCAAGAATTGGAATCAATACTTAAAGCCTTGTCCTTTATGGTAATTCACCGTCTTGTAACAAAACGGGTTTTTGTTAAAATCAGAAGTCATAAACACCAATAACAAAAAAAATTCGTCAATTATAACCTTGACGTTAATGTTATAGTTGACTATAATTTTTTATTGGAGGTGATGACATGGAAAAGAAATATTATCGGATTGAAGAAGTTGCCAAACGAACCGGGCTGACAAAACGTGCGATCCGGTATTACGAGGATATCGAATTAATCAAACCGGTCAGAACGGAATCGCAATATAGATTATATTCGGAAGAAGACATTGAAAAAGTATCCCGCATCAAATCATATAAAGACAGTCTGGGCTTCAGTCTGAATGAAGTAAAGGACGTCTTTGATCTGGAATTGATAATCAAAAGTATTACCGCCGGTGAAAATCGGGACAAAGGGATGATAGGAGCTTCCATTGCAGCTATCGAAAGTCAGATTCAGCTGATTGAGAAAAAAGAAGAAACGATGCAGTTCGTGAAAAAAAGATATATGGAAATTCTAAATGACCTTAAAAGCAAGCAAAACACATAATATTTTATCACATAAGAAGGAATGAGGCTTTTATGAAACAAGAAAGATATAAATGGATCGCGCTGTCCTGCACTTCTATCGGCGCGTTATTTTCAGTGTTAAGCGGAAGTACCTTAATGATTGCACTTCCTGTAATCATGAAGGATTTAAATGCCGGAATGGCTGTGGTTACCTGGATTTTAATGGGCTATATGCTTTCCCTGACGATTCTGGTTCCTTCCATCGGAAGAATCGCAGATATGTTTGGAAGAAAGAAGCTTTATGTCAGCGGCTTCACCATCTTTACCTTATCATCTTTTCTCTGTGCCATTTCCCGGACCGGCATGCAGCTTTTAATATTCCGGTTAATCCAGTCCATCGGCGCTTCTTTAATGGTGGCTAACAGTACCGCCATTGTAGCAGATGCTTTCCCCAAAAAGGAACTTGGAAAAGCAATGGGAATTAACAGCATGATCATCAGCATCGCCTCCATTGTGGGCCCCGTACTTGGAGGATTTCTTATCAGCATTGGCTGGAGAAGCATTTTCTATATTAATATTCCCATCGGTATCATCGGCACCCTCTGGGCAGCTTTCCAGTTAAAGGAAAGCGCTGTTGAAAAGAAAAAGCAGAAGTTTGATTTCAAAGGAACGGTTACCTTCTCGGTAGGAATGCTGGCTCTGCTGATCGCCCTGTCCATCGGAGGATTTACAGGCTGGCTTAATGCGGCAGTCATTGGACTTCTTGTATTGTCCTTTCTGCTTCTGTATCTGTTCGTCCATATTGAAAATAAATGCGAAAGTCCCATGCTGGATTTAAGGCTGCTGAAAAACCGTGTTCTGGCATTTGCTTATGCCAGCAACCTGTTAAACGGCATCGCAAGAGGTGCGGTCACCTTTCTTTTAATCTTTTTCTTTCAGGGAATTAAGGGAATCGATCCCATTCAAGCCGGAATACTGCTGGCTCCTTTTGCTTTATCCATGATGGTGGTATCACCCATCAGCGGTTTTCTCTGCGATAAATACGGCGCCAGAGTCTTAAGCTCCGCCGGGCTGCTGGTTTCCGCGGTGGGATTATTTGGAATGATGTTTATTACCCAGAATACTTCCATTATGGAACTGACGATCTGGATGCTGATTATGGGCTTTGGCTCCGGCATGTTCTTCTCTCCCAACACCTCGGCTATTATGGGTATCGTACCTGCAGATAAGAGAGGTATTGCCGCAGGGGTAAGAACCATGGCAAACAATGCCGGCAGTGTACTTAGTATTGCAATTTCCATGGCAATCATATCCTCCAGTATTTCTCCGGAAGCAATGCAGGCTTTATTTATCGGAACCCAGGTAGGCTCAAAGGGAATTGCTATCGGACAGTTTATGGCGGGTCTTCGGGTGGCCTTTGCAATCTCCTTTATATTCAGTATTATCGCTGCTGTAATTTCTTATATGAGGGGTACAGAACCGGAATGGGAGGAAGGAGATAAGGAAGCAAGCTCCGAA
>JASGGP010000088.1:0-14886 GCA_047604985.1 Lacrimispora sp. | reverse complement strand
TTCCTATCTCATAAAATGCATTAATAGGATCAAAAGGTGCAAATCACGTTATTATGAAAGTAAAATGGTAATAAGGTATATTTATCCGAAAGGATAAGCAGTACTTTTGAAGCCGGCACATCCTATTCATATCTGAAAACATATCTTTTTATTTCTGATCCTTAAGGCAGACGGCGAAAATTCCGACGGTTTCGCTGTCTGTTTTTGTTGGTGCCGAAAATATTTACCACAGGCAGTTTTACCTTTTGGTGCAATGATTGTCTATGATGCCGCATACTTTAATTACCCGATAGTTTAAGAAGTGGATAAAAAATTGCCCCCATCTTTGAGTAAGGTTCCTGCCTTTAGTTGCAGCCTATAACCAAGAATGATATAGAAAAATCATTGATTACGGCATTGCGCAACCAATGAAATTGGAAATAACATGAGAAGAACAAATGTTCTGAAAACTGTTGCAGTTTGAGACAGGTTCAGATATAATAAAATAAACGCAGGATAAAGATTGCTAATAAATTTGAGTAAAAATGATATAGATCTGTAGAGTACAAATGATAAGTAAAATGGCATTTTTCACTTGTTTGCCGGCTGGGCGGGGCGAAAGGAATGATAAGCTGATGAAGAAGTCAAATATTATAATGTATACGACAGAGGATGGCATTACAAAAGTTGAGGTTACTTTTGATAATGATACGGTATGGTTGTCTATTGATCAAATGGCAGAACTCTTTCAACGTGATAAAAGCGTAATAGGGAAACATGTAAGGAACATCTTTAAAGAAAGTGAACTGGTAAAGGAAGCAGTGTGGGCAAAATTTGCCTACACTGCTTCTGATGAAAAAGTTTATCAAGTTGATTATTATAATCTGGATGTAAATTATTTCCGTAGGATATCGTGTGAAATCCTTTAGAGGAACCCAATTCAGGATTTGGGCAACGAATATTCTGAAAGAATATATGAAAAAAGGCTTTGTATTGGATGATGACCGCCTGAAAAATCTGGGTGGAGGAAATTATTTTGATGAATTGTTGGCCCGTATCCGTGATATCCGTTCTTCAGAGAAAGTATTTTGGAGAAAGGTCCTGGAAATTTATGCAACCAGCATTGACTATCATCCTCAGGCCGAAAGCTCAATTTTATTTTTTAAGCAGGTACAGAACAAAATGCACTGGGCGGCACATAAGCATACGGCGGCAGAATTAATTTATCAGCGGGCAGATGCAGATAAGGATAATATTGGACTGACTTCCTGGTCTGGGGAATCTATTAAGCGATCAGATGTTGAAATTGCTAAAAATTATCTGAATGAAAAGGAATTAGATGCGTTAAATAAAATTGTAACTGCTTATCTGGATATTGCAGAGGTACATGCCCTTAACCAGGAACCTATGTATATGAAAGATTGGCTGGAGACGATTGATGATTATTTAAAAATGACCAGACGGGATATATTGATGACAAAAGGAAATGTGACACATGAACAGGCGTTGGAGAAAGCTCATAAGGAATATGAGAAGTATAAGAAAAAGCAAGAGTATTCTTTATCACCTGTGGAGCATCATTTCCTGGAGAGTATAGATGAACTGGATAAACTGAAAGAATAAAAGTAATTATGAACTGAATATATTGGGATTTCCTGAAAGAAAACCATATGAATTTATAGAAAAATGTCAAAAAACGCAATAATATGATCAAAAGGTGCAGACCCCATTGTCATAAAAATGAGATGGTGATAGAGTATAGTTATCCGAGGGGATAAAGGGAATTATTGAAACCGGCGCATCCGATTCATATCTGAAAACATATCTTTTTATTTCTGATCCTTAAGGCAGGCAGCGAAAAATTCCGCCGGTTTCGCTGTCTGTTTTTCTGCTTTCGGAATGGACCAAATCAGATAGGCCTAAATATTAAGTTTTCCTTAAGATTAAATTCCGTTTATTGACACATTTCCCCCTTTTCCTTATAGTAACCGCAAAAGCTGAAATTCGTTTCAGGGAAAAGGAGCTTCGCAGGCTAATGGGGGCAGGAGAGAAAATACTTGATTTCTGGTATCAGATGACGCTTAGAAGGAAGCTGTATGTCATCATCGGCAGCGTGGCGCTTATGATGGCGGCATCTATTGGCGTTAATTTACGGGTGGTTTATTATTTTATAGACAATGTGCAGCTGATTATGGATGATAACTTATCCTGCTATAAATTCCAGGATTCCATGGAGGAGGAATCCGGCTATTTTGCAAAGCTCATCACGGATAAGAGCCAGGAAAACGAGGAGGCCTATCTAAGATCCAGCCGGGAGACAAAGGCGTACCTGGAAAAACTGCCCTATGACTACAATCAGGTGGGAGAGGTCCGGTACGGGATTACCTGGAACATTCTCAACTGCTACGGAGTCTATGAAAAGCAGAAGGAAAAGGTATTTGCCATGGAGCCCCGGGATAACGGCTATATTAAAGAACTGTACAAGGTATACCGCATGCAGGAGTATTTGGATACCTATGCCTCCCGCCTTACAAGGGCCGTTCTTACGGAAGGGAATGATTACTATGAATCCCAGGTTCCGGGACTGAAACGGATGCCTCTGGTGCTGGTTTTCATCAATGCAGGAGCGTTTCTGCTGCTGGTGATGGCTATGCGGTTCGTTACGGGAAACATTGCCAATGTGCTGGTGCAGCTTGCCGTGTCCTCCCGGCGGATTGAAAAAAATGATTTTTCCGGCGATGATGTGAAATGGGGCGGCAGGGATGAAATCGGGCAGCTGGTCAGCGCATTTAATAAAATGAAGCATTCTACGGAAAGTTATCTTGCTGCCGCAGAGGAAAAGCGGATCATGGAGGAACGGCTCCATAAGCAGGAGCTGGAGCGGTCTGAGCTGGAGCAGCAGTTTTCCTTTGCCCAGCTGCAGTTAATCAAGAGCCAGTTAAACCCTCATTTCCTCTTCAATACCTTAAATATGACCGCACGCATGGCCCAGGTGGAGGAGGCCCCTGTCACAGAGGAAATGCTGGTTGCAATGAGCAATCTCTTAAGATACAGCATCCGGACCTCCAACGCCTTTACTCCCTTGGGGCAGGAGCTTAAGGTGGTGGAGGATTATATGTATATCCAGCGGATGCGTTTTGGAAAACGGATACGCTGGCACATTGACTGCGAGCCGGACCTTGAGCAGGAGGAGGTGCCGGTGTTTATTCTGCAGCCTCTGGTGGAGAATGCGGTTATTCATGGAATATCGGAGAAAGAGGAGGGAGGGGCCATTTATATACGGATCCGCAGGAAAAAGGAGAAGATGTGGATTTCCGTAGCAGATACGGGGAAGGGAATGAGCCCCGAACATTTAAAGGAAATACAGGAAGCTTTAACGGCCAGGGGAACGGGTCTTGGGATCGGGCTGGGGAATATTTACAGAGCATTACCGCCTATTATGAAAGCGGGCAGGTATTGCTGGACAGCCGTCAGGGCCGGGGGACCGTGATTCAGATAGAGTTTGGGAAAAAGAAGGAGTAAGGTGCAGCATGTATGGTTTATTGATTGTGGAGGATGAATTGATTGAGCGTCAGGTATTAAAAAAGACGCTTCAAAAAAGGTTTGGGGACCAGTGCCTGATATGGAAGCGGAAAATGGGAATGAGGCGGTGGAGGTATTTGCCAGGGAGGAGATACAGGTGGCCATTCTGGACATCGGAATGCCTGGGATGAACGGGATACAGGCGGCGGAGATCATACGGAAAGAAGGGCCGGAGTGCTGTATCATTTTCCTGACGGCCTATGACCGCTTTGACTATGCCAGAAAGGCCATTTCCGTGGGTGCCATGGAATATCTTTTAAAGCCATATTCCAGCAGGGAGGTCATTAATGTAGTAGGAGAGGCCTTACGGATTGCGGGACAGCATGAGAGATGGAGACAGGGAGAGGCCGTGGAGTCAGAGCTCATAAAGAAAAATCTCCGCCACTTTCTGGACAGTGAGGAGGAAAAGGAGCAGGAGCAGGAAAGCCAGGCAGAGGATCTTTCATACACCCGGCTTTCGGTTATGGCTTCCATGGTTGAGGAGTATATACGGAGCCACTACATGAATGAAATCTCCATGAACGATGCGGCCAGGGCCGTCAGTTATTCGGAGCCCTATTTCTGTAAAATGTTCAAGCTCCAGTACGGCCAGAACTTTACCTCCTATTTAGCGGAGTACCGGATCAATGAGGCCAAGAAGCTTCTCTGCCGGCCCAATGTCAACGTAAAGGATGTGGGGGTAAGCGTCGGCTATCCGGATTCCAATTATTTCACAAAGGTCTTTCGCAGGCTCACGGGGATGAATCCTTCTGAGTACAGGATGGAGATGTTGCAGAAGCTTTAGACAAAAAACTATAAAAACCACCTAATACCGGCAGGTATTGGGTGGTTTTTTGTTTATAGTAGACAGAAAAAGCTAAAAAATTACTATGGATGATAAAAATTTACGATATAAATCCATTCCTGAGACAGCTATAATCAATCCGTAGAACAGAAGAGCGGTTCTCAGAGGAACACCCTATGGGCATACGTATACGTCCGATAAAGCATGGGCGGGCTTTGCCCAAAAAGCATGGGCGTTGAAGAAGAAACACCCTGCGGGTATACCTATATGCCCAAAAAGCATGGGCGTTGAAGAAGAAAGGAGGAGGGAGTATGGAACAGGAGCTGTTTCGCATGGAGGGGATCAGCAAAAGCTTCCCCGGAGTTAAGGCTCTCGATAAGGTCTCCCTTACGGTAAACAAGGGAGAGGTCCTGGGACTGGTAGGAGAAAACGGCGCGGGAAAGTCCACGCTCATGAAGATCCTGTCAGGTGTACACCGTGCAGATGAGGGCGAAATATTTATTGAGGGAGAGAACGTTGTCATCGACTCCGTTGCAAAGGCCCATGAATTGGGCATCAGCATTATCATGCAGGAGCTGAACATGTGCGGCCATTTAAGCGTGGCTGACAATATATTTATCGGAAGAGCCCAGAAAAAAGGCATTTTCATAGATGACAAAGCAATGCACAGGGAGGCCCAAAAGATTCTGGATGACTTGGGCATCAAGCTGAACACTTATGCTCACGTAGGCAGCTTAAGCATTGCCCAGCAGCAGATGGTGGAGATCGCAAAGGCCATCAGCTTTAATTCCAAGATTCTGGTTTTGGATGAGCCTACGGCAACCTTAACAGAGCGGGAGATTGAGCAGCTTTTTGATATCATCCGCAGGCTGAAGGCAAAGGGCGTGGGAATGGTGTATATTTCCCACCGTATGGCGGAGTTAAACCAGATTTGTGAACGGGTGACCATCATCCGCGACGGACAGTACATAGGAACCAGGAATTTATCCGAAATCACCATGGATGAGCTGGTAAACATGATCGTAGGCCGTTCCCTGGAAGACAAGTATCCAAAGCATAAGAGGACCATCGGAGAGGTGGTGCTGGAGGCCAGAAATGTCCGGCGTGGGACAAAGGTCAATGCAGACCATTTCCTTGTAAGAAAGGGCGAGATCCTGGGAATCTCCGGTCTGGTAGGAGCGGGACGGACCGAGCTGATGCGCTGCATCTTCGGCGCTGACCGGCCGGACAGCATGGAGCTGTGGATCGAGGGAAAGCAGGTAAAGATCGGCTCTGTCATTCAAGCCATTAAAAACGGCATCGGCTATGCCACAGAGGACCGGAAACGGGATGGTCTGGCCCTTGGGCTGGATATCAAATACAACACCAACATGGCCCATTTGCCGGACTTAACCCATTTCGGCTTCTTAGATGATAAGGCAGGGGCGGAAAACGCCGAAAAATATGTGGAGCTTCTCCGCACAAAGACTCCAAGCATCCATCAGCTTTGCGGAAACTTATCAGGCGGAAACCAGCAGAAGGTGGTGCTTGCAAAATGGCTCTGCAATAATGTCAAGGTGCTGATCGTGGATGAACCCACGAGAGGAATCGACGTAGGGGCTAAATACGAAGTATACGAGCTGTTTAACCAGTTAAGCGATCAGGGCGTGGCCATTATCATGATTTCTTCAGAGCTGCCGGAGATACTGGGCATGAGCGACAGAATTCTGGTGATCCATCAGGGAGAAATCAACGGGGAACTGGATGCCAGTACAGCCACTCAGGAGCAGATTCTCTACCTGGCGGCAGGGTACAACAAATTAGAAGGAAAACCGGCCCCTTCCCTGGAAGCAGGGGCATGACGGAAAGGAAGAGGAAAATGGCGGACTTAAAAATAAAACAGGAAAATAAAGAAGGAAGAGTAAAAGGCAGCAGCTCTTTCGGAAAATTAAATGCTGCTACCAGAAGGGCGATTTATTCCTTTGGAATTCTCGTAGGGCTGTTCCTACTGTTCTCTGTTCTCCAGGTGGATAAATTCCTGGCCCCGGCCAATTTGCAGAATCTTTTGCAGCAGATCGTTACTTATACCATCATAGGCTGCGGCCTGACCTTTTGTCTGGTCTGCGGCGGAAACGATTTATCCGCCGGTGCTTCCATGGCCTTATCCGGCATCATCATGGTAAGCCTGCTGACCAAGGGTCTTCCCCTGGGTGTCTGCATCATATTGTGTCTTGCCATGGGAATTGCCACAGGCATCATGAACGGATTTTTCATTGAGATATTAGGAGTTGTCCCCTTTGTGGCGACCCTTGCCACCCAATGGGTATACCGGGGCATGGCAAACGTTCTGGTAAACGGAGCCCCTCTTTACACCACCAATATTCCGTCGGAAACAGTACAGAAACAGTTTTATGTGCTGGGCGGAGGGCGTATCGGAGGAAACGGACTTCCCTACAGCGTAATCATCACCCTGGTTTATGCAATCATTTTAGGCATCGTTCTTGCAAAAATGCGCATCGGACGCCAGATCTACGCCTGCGGCTCCAATTTGGAGGCAGCTAAGCTCTCCGGCATCAATGCGGTAAAGACCCGTATGTTTGCCTACTGCATTTCCGGCCTTTCTGCCGCGATCTGCGGAATCCTGGTAGCTTCCCGTCTTTCCAGCGCACAGCCCACAGCAGGAAACGGCTATGAAATGGAAGCCATTGCAGCCTCTGTATTAGGCGGAATTTCCATTCTTGGAGGCGAAGGAACCATTTTAAATACCATCATCGGCGCCCTGATGATGGGTGTTATCAGAAACGGATTAAACTTAAACGGAGTAAACTCTTTCTGGCAGCAGGTCATCGTAGGCTTTATCCTGCTGATCGCAGTTGCGTCACAGACTGCAAATAAGGGTGGAAATTTAAATGCAATCAAGCGCTTTTTCGGTATGACAAAATAAACCGTAAGCAAATAAAAGGAGGAAAAAATGAGAAAACTAACAACAGTTTTATTAGCGGGGGCACTTTTGGCATCAACACTTACCGGTTGTGCAGGCAGCGCATCAAGCACCAAGACAGAGGCTGCAGCTACAACAGCGGCACAGACCACGGCTTCTGCACAGACTACAGCCGCAGCAGCGGATGGGAAAGATGCAGGTGGTTCACCGGAAGATAACAGCAAGAAGACCATTTACGTAATTGTTAAGGTTTTAGGCAACCAGTACTGGAGCGTGCTCCAGGCAGGTGCTGAAAAGGCCGGAAAAGATTTAGGCTGTAATGTGGTAGTGGTAGGAACAGCACTGGAATCCGACATTGAAGGACAGCTTACTCTGCTGCAGAATGCAGTATCGGCCCAGGCAGCAGGAATCGTTATCGCACCTTTGGACAGCGTTTCCTTGGATGCTCCCATCACAGAAGCCAACAATTCCGGTATCCCGGTAGTCCTGGTAGATACGGTTATTAAGAGCGACAATTACAGCGCAGCTCTTCTCACCAACAATGTAGAGGCAGGAAAGACCGCAGCCAGCGAGATGATCCGCAGATTAAAGGAAAAAGGGGTTTCTGAGGATGAAACTGCTCAGATCGCCATTCAGGTAGGTTCCACCGGTTCCCAGACCATTAACGACAGAGTTAAGGGCTTCAACGAATACTGGAATGAAAATGCTCCTAAAAATTGGGTGGTACTCAATGACGATATAAAGGTAAATGACGGCGATATCAGCAAGGCGGTTGGATTCTGCCAGGATATTCTTACCACATACCCGGATTTAAAGGGTGTATTCGGACCGAACAACGGTTCTACCGTAGGCTTTGTAACCGGACTTACGGAATCAAAACGCACCGATATCACCATGGTAGGCTTTGATTTCTCTGCCGAAATTGAAAAAATGATCCGCAGCGGTGAATATGATGTTGCATCTGTGGTACAACGCCAGTATTATATGGGGTATGACGGTGTGCGCACGGCGATTGCCCTTGCAAACGGTCATGCAGTAAATAATAAGACCGTGGATACCGGAGTTGTGCTGGTAGACAGCTCCAATGTAGACTCTGACGAGGTTCAGGGCATTATCAATCCATAATCTGACCATAATGACGCTTCCCCTGTTTCAGGGGAGGCGTTTCGGAGGTTAAAAATGAAGAAGGTAATTGGGTGTATCGGGCTGTGTGCAGTGCTGGCGGCGGGGTGTATAAGCCTGGTTCTGATGAAAAACGGATTCCGTTTTTCCGCTTTAAAGGATATGGGAGGGACAACTCCGGAATTTGTATTCACTTATGCGGAAAACCAGCCGGAGGGCTATCCCACCACCATGGGAGCGGAAAGGTTTGCACAGCTGGTGGGCGAAAGGACACATGGAAGAATCCGGATCAATGTGTTTTCCGGCGGGAAACTGGGGGATGAGGTTTCCGTCATGGATCAGCTCCAGTTCGGAGGCGTTGATTTTGCACGGGTTTCCGTCATGACCATGGGGGAGGTGGCTCCCGAAGTTAAACGTACTTCAGCTGCCCTATCTCTTCCGGGATGGGGCCCATATGTGGAAGATGCTGGACGGGGAGATCGGCCAGGAATTTATGGAATCCTTAAACGACTATGGGGTCGTGGGGCTGTCCTGGTATGATGCCGGAGCCAGAAACTTTTATAATTCCGTCAAGCCCATTGAGCGGCTGGAGGATATAAGGGGAATGCGGATACGGGTGGCGGAGTCAGAGCTGATGGAAGGGATGGTGGAAGCCCTCGGAGCAAAGGCTGTGCCAATGGCCTACTCTCAGGTCTATGCGGCTCTTGAAACGGGAACCATAGACGGAGCGGAAAATAACTGGCCCTCCTACGAGTCCATGGGACATTATGAGGTGGCAAAATATATTACGGTTGACGGCCATAACCGGATTCCTGAGATGCAGATGGCCTCTCAGGCCACCTGGGACAAGCTAAGCGGAGAGGATCAGAAAGTCGTTGTGGACTGTGCCAGAGAATCTTCCCTCTATGAAAGAAAGCTTTGGGAGGAAAAGGAAAAAGCGGCGGAGGAAAGGCTGATGAAAGCGGGCTGTATTATAACCCGGCTCAGCCCGAAAGAGCAGCTGCGGTTTCGGGCCTCCATGATGACCGTTTATCAGACCTACTGCAGCGATTATATTGATGTGGTGAACAGAATTCTGGAAATACAGTAAAGCAGGGAAGGGCTCTCCCTGCTTTTTTGTGCAGACAGGGCAGGTGCCCCGCTTTCTCGCCTTTCCTGGTTATGCAGTATGCTTAAAAAAAGTATAAATAAAAGGAATAATTGTGCACTAATAAGAATATACAGGCTAATTGTTAATAAAATAACAAAAAGTGCACAAAGAATCATGATAATTATTAACACATATTGTTGCAAAACCACAATATATATGGTAAGCTTATACTACTGGGACACTTGCAAGAGAAGAAGAGAGAGCAAATGCCGTGTTTTGGTCATAATACAGTGGCCGGAATGCGCCGCTGCTTTCTTTTTTGTTGAATAAAAGGAGGAAATATTTGGATGAAGAAGAAAAGTTTCTTTCGGGTGTTGGAGCCATACCTGTATCTGCTGCCGGCCATGTTTTTCTTTGGCGCCTTTCTGTTCTGGCCGTTTATTAAGACAATCCGGCTGAGTTTTGCTATGACGACGCCTTTGGGGCAGGTCGCATCGTTCGTAGGATTAAACAATTATGTGTCCATTTTTACCTCTGAAGCATTCTTGAACAGCTTGATTGTATCACTGAAGTATGCGGTTATGACGGTTGCATTTTCCATCCTCATAGGCTTCGTCCTTGCCATCGTCAGCAATGAGGATATCAAGGGCAAGAACTTTTTCCGCACCGTATATGCGCTGCCTATGGCCATCTCGGCTGCTGCGGCCTCCGTTGTGTTTATGTTTATTTTCCACAGCAGCCTTGGTATTTTGAACAAAGCCATGGGAACACACATCGGCTGGCTGACTGATCCCAGGTATGCATTGATTGCGGTTACCATAGTGACGGTCTGGATGAATATCGGTCTGAATTTTATCTTCCTGACCGCGGCTCTCCAGAGTGTTCCCCTTGAATTATACGAATGTGCGGCTATCGAGGGTGCCGGATTCTTTGCCAAGCACCGTTATATTACGATTCCATGTATTTCACCGACCCTGTTCTTTCTGCTGATTATCAACGTTATCAACGCGCTGCAGGCGTATGCACAGGTGAAAATGATGACCCAGGGAGGGCCTGCCGGCAGTACCAATGTTATCGTCTACGAGATTTACCAGGAAGCATTCATGAACAGCCGGTTCGGCCTGGCTTGTGCTGAATCTATCGTCCTCTTCCTGATCCTGATGCTGCTCACCCTGGTTCAGTTCCGGTTAGAAAAGAAGGTGACCTATTAATGAAAAGTAAAATTGTGAGAATTCTGTTTTATACGATTAACATTATTATGGTCATGATAATCATCTCACCGGTCATCTACTGTTTTAACGTAAGTATGATGTCGATGAAGGAAGTGTTTGCCGGAGGCTTCTGGCCGAAGCAGCTGATGCTTGATAACTACAAGAAAGCGCTGGTGCTGGCTCCTTTCTTCACTTTTATAAAGAATTCTCTCATTGTTTCCGGTACGGTCACACTGGGGCAGATTGTAACGGGCGCTCTGGCGGCCTACGCATTTTCCATGATGAAGTTCCGCGGAAGGAATGCACTGTTTCTGGTTATGCTGGCTACCATGATGGTTCCCAGCCAGGCAGTTATTATTGCTAATTATTTAACAATCTGTGATCTGGGACTGAAAAATACATACGCCGCATTGATACTTCCTAACGTGGCTTCTGCTTTCGCTGTATTCAATATGAGACAGGCGTTCTTACAGCTGCCGTCGGAACTAAAAGAGGCGGCCGAGATTGACGGCTGCGGAAATTTCCGGTTCTTCTATACCATTGCGCTTCCCTTAGTGAAGCCGTCCATGGGTGCACTGGGAATCTACGTATTCTTACAGAGCTGGAACCACTACTTATGGCCGCTGTTAATTACAGATACGGTCAACATGAGAACGGTGCAGATTGGTCTTGGCATGCTGCAGGGCGCCGAGTCTACGGACTTCCGTCCGGTTATGGCAGGTTCCATGATTATTCTGATTCCTTCCATACTGGCATTCGTCCTGGGGCAGAAGCAGTTGATATCCGGTCTGACTTCCGGTTCCGTAAAGGGGTAATTTTATACAGATAAGGTTGTCTGTGTGAGATAGAAAAAATATATGATAGGAGGATTATTTATGAGAAGAAGCAAAAAATGGATGGCAGCAGGTCTGGCAGCAGCCATGGCTTTATCCTTGACTGCATGCGGAGGCGGAGGAAGTTCCTCTGTCGTGGGAACCCCAGCGGCCACCACAGCAGCGCCGGCGGGGGATACAACGGCAGCGGCAGCAGGAAATACTGCATCTTCAGACGGCAAGGTTGAGATTACGTTCTGGCACGCCATGGGCGGTGTAAACGGTGAGGCTACCGAGGCTCTCGTTAAGGCATTCAACGAATCCCAGAATGAGATTGTGGTAAAGAGTGAATATCAGGGTACATACGATGACATGATTACAAAGCTGAAAGCAACCATGCAAAGCGGCAATATGCCCGATGTCTGCCAGATGTATGATATCGGTACCAAGTTCATGACTGACAGCGGCTATGCGGTTCCGGTCCAGGATATGTTTAAGACCACGAATTTTGATCCCAGCACCGTTATGAATATTATCACCAGCTACTACACGGTTGACGGAAAGCAGATGTCCATGCCTTTCAACGTTTCCACACCGATGCTGTATTACAACAAGGACGTGTTCAAGGCAGCAGGACTTGACCCCAATACACCGCCTAAGACGTTTGATGAAGTACTGGAATTCTCCAAGAAGATCGTGGAGAGCGGTGCGGCTCCGGTCGGATACGCACAGGCTGTTTACGGCTGGTTCTTCGAGCAGCAGATTGCCGGACAGGGCAAATTCTATGCAGACAATGAGAACGGAAGAAAGGCGGCTGCCACAGCCGTTGAGTTCGATAAGAACGGCGCAGGCTTAAAGATTTTTGAGACCTGGAAAAAATTAATGGATTCCGGTTATGCGGCTAACTACGGAAGCACGACGGCTGATACCCAGACCGCATTCTTCGCCGGCCAGACCGCGATGATTATTGAGTCCACCGCAATTTTAAGAAATGCAACCAACAGCAGTGATTTTGAGATCGGCACCGGCTACTTACCGAAGATCGAAGAGAGTAAAGACGGCGGCGTTATCATCGGAGGTGCGTCCTTATGGATGATGGATAACAAGGACGATGCAAGAAAGAACGCAGCCTGGAAGTTTATCGAATACACCACAACTCCGGAAGCTCAGGCAAAATGGAGTATGGCAACCGGTTACTTTGCGATCAATCCGGCCGCATACGAAGTGCCGGAGATGAAGACATTTATCGGAGAGAATCCCAACTTCTTAACCGCAATCAACCAGTTAAAAGAAAATCCTGTTAACGGCTATACGTCAGGCGTACTTTCCGGCGTTGCGACAGAGGCCAGAACCATTTTCAACGAAGCAATGGAGAAAACCTATGACGGAACCTACACGCCGCAGCAGGCAGTAGACTATCTGGCCGGAAAGGTCAATTCCGCTATCGGAAATTATAATGCATCTACCAAGTAAGAAAGCAGCAAGCCTTTCTTTCCGGCGGGCAAAAAGTCAGAAGCTTGACCAGGAGGTTTTACCATGAAGAATTTTGCGCACCGCGGTTTCAGCGGAAAGTATCCGGAGAATACCTTGCTGGCCTTTCAGAAGGCGCTTTTTGAGGGCGTGGACGGAATTGAACTGGATGTCCAGCTGACCAGCGACGGGGAGGTTGTGATTATCCACGATGAGACGGTGGACAGGACGACAGACGGCGAGGGACCGGTAGTGTCCTATACGCTGAAGGAACTGAAGAAGCTGGACGCATCCTATATCTATACCGGAACAATGGGCTTTAACCCCATCCCCACACTGAGAGAATATTTTGAGCTGGTAAAGGATTTCCCTATCGTCACCAACGTTGAGCTGAAAACAGGAATCAACGAGTATCCGGGACTGGAGGAAAAGGTATATGAGCTGATTAAGGAATATCATCTGGAAGACCGGATTATCATTTCCAGCTTCAATCATTACAGCGTGCTGCGGATGAAAGAGATTGCACCGGAGCTGGTCTTCGGCTTCTTAAGCGATACCTGGATCTACAATCCCGGTGAGTATACGAAAGCTTGCAAAGTTGCCTGTTACCATCCGTCCTTTGTACAGCTGAAGCAGGAGATTGTGGATGAGATCAAGGCAGCCGGAATCGTGATTAATACCTGGACCGTCAATACGGAGGAGGAGATCCGCGATCTGTATGCCAAAGGCATTGATACAGTAATTGGAAATTACCCGGATTTGACGGCGCGGGTGTTAAAAGAGCTGGAAAATCAGTGAGTGCCGTCCCTTGAAGATGGCTCGGAACGGTAGTGGTGCTGCAGAGAAAAAACCTCTGTCTCTATATTTTGGGAGACAGAGGTTTTTTGCATTTTATTCCCCTAGAATACGGATGGAAAGGCCATAGCTTTTATCTTCTCCGGGGCTTAAAGTCTGAACATGGTTTTTATGGATAAATTCGTCATCCTCCGTGGTATAAACCGCGGAGCCGTTCCAGGGCTCCACACAGACAAAAGGCGCTTTTGCCGGATAAGGGGTCCAGAAAGCCACGGTCTCAAAGCCGGGGAAAGCAACCTCCACACCTTTTCCCGTATTCCTGTTTACTATAGAAACCTTTCTGGATTCCAGGCTGTCAAAATAGAAAGCATCGTCCTTAAATAAATCCCGGGTCAAAGGAAGAATCCGGCTTTTATCTAAACGGACGGTCCTGTCCTCCGGGTTAAATGCCAGCTCCTTGATATCGTATTTCATGCTGGAAATGGTCTCTTCCTTTTCAAATACCAGCTCATAATCTTCGAAAGCTTCCTCCTCTTTCAGCGGACAGTTAAAGCCCGGATGGGCTCCAAGGCAGTAATACATGGTTCTGGAATCCGTGTTAAGGACTTTATAATCCATAAACAGTACCCCGTCTTGAAGCTTATAGGTAAGTCTTAAGCAAAAGGAATAGGGGTAAAGCTTTTTCGTCTCTTTTGTATCCCGGATTTCAAAGGAAGCGCCGGCTTCCGTCTGGTCTGCAACGGTAAAATCCACATTACGGCAGAAGCCGTGTTTGGGAATCTCCCGGACTTCCCTTTCCAGAATGGTTCTGTTATTTCGGCAGTTTCCCACGATAGGGAAGAGAAGGGGGGAGCATTTGTCCCAGAATTCAGGGTTTCTTTGCCAGATGTATTCTGTATTTTCAGAACTTTTTAATGAAATGAGCTGAGCGCCGACGGAATCAATGACGGCAGTTGTTTTAGCATCCTTTAAGGTGATGAGCATTTGACCTACCTCGTTTCTCTTGTTGTTTTTCTATAGATTTCATATAAAATTAATTAAAGTATACTAGATATTGGGCGAAAATTCCATAGGAGAATTGGCAAACCTTTGCTCATTTGAAAAAATGCTTATCTTTTCAG
>JASGGP010000087.1:0-14896 GCA_047604985.1 Lacrimispora sp. | reverse complement strand
GAATATGGAAAAGGGCTTAAGCGAAAGCGAGCGGAAAAAGCGGGTGGACCAGGCTTCCTTAAATGAAAGGGCAAAGGTGGACTATATTATCAGCGAGGGGCTGATGAATATGGAAAAGGGCTTAAGCGAAAGCGAGCGGAAAAAGCGGGTGGACCAGGCTCTTCTCGATGTAGGGCTTCTGCCGGAATTTGCCGGGCGGTTTCCTCATGAGTTTTCCGGCGGCCAGAGACAGCGCATCGGGATTGCCCGGTCCCTGATCATGAATCCGGAATTTATCGTTGCCGATGAACCCATTTCCGCCCTGGATGTATCGGTGCGGGCCCAGGTGTTAAATCTTTTGTCGGATATGCAGAAAAAACGACAGATTACCTATCTGTTTATTGCCCATGATCTTTCGGTCATGCGGTTCATTACGGACCGGATTGCCGTCATTCGAAAGGGAGAAATTGTGGAAATGGCGGAAACGGAGGAGCTGATTACCCATGGAGTTCATCCTTATACAAGGGCATTGCTGTCAGCCATTCCAATGCCTGATCCAAAGCATGAGAAAGAAAAGAAGCTGCTGGTTTATGATCCGTCTCTCCATGACTATTCTTCTCAAAAGCCGTCGTGGATGGAAATACGGAAAGATCATTTTGTTCTGGCCAATGAAAAAGAGGCGGAAGAATACAGGAAGCTTTATAAGGACTGAAAGCGCAGGTTTCATAGAGGTTGAACCGGCTGTAAGAGAACGAAATGTAACAGAGCCAGTTATATGGAATATAAGATTAAAGAGGGCAGCGGCTTAAAACGCTGCCTTTGATGCGCTGGGATGCTGATAAATGGGATAATCACAGAAAGGAGTCCGGGAGACAGAGATGGAGCAGTATGGTATTGTGAATAAGCCCGTAGTTTCCATATGGGAAGGGCCTGGGGAGACGAGGGAAAATGAGGCTGGGGAGATTTTGACGGCCATTGCAGATGAAGCCTTGTATGGAATGGGGCTTTTGATTACAGGAGAGATGGTACAGGGATTTTATCCTGTCAGGACCTTTTACGGGTATTCCGGATATGTGAAAGAAGAGGACGTGGAAATAGTAAGTCTGCCTGCATTAAGGGAATGGGAGAGAAGCAATCTCATGGTGGTGAATGGAATTCATACGGATATCCTTTCTCTTCCCAAGGTCCAGGGAGTGAGGCTTTTAAGCCTGTTTAAGGGGGCTCTTATAAAGGTGCTTGACTTTAACTCAGAAACAGAGGGCTGGGCCAGAGTAGAGCTTTTGGACGGGCGTGTGGGATACATGAGAAACCAGTTTTTGAGGAAAAAGGAGTTTTCACAGGCCGGACTGTGGATGGGTGATCTTTTTCAGCGAAGAATTGTGGATAAAGAAGCATTTCGGAAAATGGTGGTGAAAACGGCGGAAGAATATCTGGGAACCCAGTACCGTTGGGGAGGCAAATCCACGGCAGGCATTGACTGCTCCGGATTGACTTCTATGAGCTATCTTTTAAACGGCATTCTGATCTACCGGGATGCAAGGATAGAGCCGGGATTTCCGGTCCGTGAGATTCCTAAGGATGAGATGCTGCCGGGAGATCTGATGTATTTCCCGGGCCATATTGCCATGTATATGGGAAATGGAGTCTACATCCATTCCACAGGAAAGACCGGAAGCGGAGGCGTGGTGATAAACAGCTTAAATCCGGAGGCAAAGGATTACCGGGAGGATTTAGCGCAGAGCTGGTATGCATCGGGAAGTATTTTTACAGAATAGGGGTTTGACGGAAACGGAGGATAACATGGATCCAAGGCTTACTTTAGAGAAGAGAATTGAAGCGGAAATCATGAGCTATGACGGGAAGATGGGAATATATCTGGATGATTTCCATGGGACTGTGATTGAGGTCCGGGCAGAGGAACCCTTTGAAACTGCCAGCACCATAAAGACCTATCTTCTGGCCAGCCTCTTTGACCAGGTGGAAAAGGGGAATGCAAGCCTTGAGGATATAGTGGAGTATAAGGCAGAGCATTTTGTGGATGGAAGCGGAGTCCTGACGGCCTTAGAGCCGGGGGCAATGCTCAGGGTAAAGGATGCGGCAGCCTTTATGATCATTGTCAGCGACAATATCGCCACGAATATGATGATTGATTATCTTGGGCTGGACAGGATCAACCGGTGCATTGAAGGACTGGGATGCAGGGATACGGTGCTTCACAATCCCCTTCATTTTGAACGGTATGATAAGCTGGGAACCAGCACGCCTAAGGATTACGGAAGCATTTTTACACGGCTGGCAAAGGGAGAGCTCATAAGCCCGGCGGCGGATCGGCAGATGGTGGAAATCTTAAAAAAGCAGCATTATAACAGCATGATTACAAAGGATTTCCCCCCGGTCTATATGGACAGCGACAATACGGATGATATTCTGATTTCCGTGGCTTCCAAAAGCGGAAGCATGAACGCATGCAGAAATGACGGGGGCATTGTGTATACACCTTACGGGCCTTATGTGATTGTCATGTTTCACAAGGAGTTTTCCGACGCTATGTATTATCCCTCTCACCCGGCCACCGTGTTTGGGGCCAGGGTCAGCCGGATGATTCTGGATCAGTTTCTGGCGCTGGAGGGCAGGTTTAACAGGCCGGACATATCCCGTATGGTATAGGTGGCAGCCGAGGCCGCGGGCTGCCCGGAAGGGAGTATCAGACAGGAATCAATGCCTGCGTTTACGGCTCCCTGGATGTCGGAGGATAAGCTGTCTCCTACCATGAGGGTCTGCTTTTTTTCAAAGTCCGGGATGTTTTGGAAGCAGTAGTCAAAGAAAGAGGAGGACGGCTTTTCGTATCCGATTTTCTCTGAGATGAACATGCCGTCAAAAAGGTGGAGGATTCCGGCATTTTTCAACCTGCTGACCTGGGTGTTATAGACGCCGTTGGAGGCGGAATAAAGCATTTTTCCCATTTCTTTTAACTGCAGCAGGGTTTCCTTTGCATTGGGTAGTAAGTCTGAGCTTTCATTTAAGTAGCTGCGGTAACGGTTTTCTGTCTCAACTCCGTCGGCTTCCTTTCCGTAGAGAAGGAAGAATTCCCGGAAACGGGTATATAAAACCTCGTCTCTGCTTACCTTTCCCTGCTCCAGCCGGTCCCAGAGGCTTCGGTTTATTACCTTGTACCGGTCCAGCATTTCCCAGTCAAATTCCAGTTCGTAGGATTCAACGATCTTCCGAAAGCCCCGCTTTTCCGCGGCGTCAAAGTCTAACAGCGTATTGTCGATATCCAGTAAAAAAATTCTGTACATATTCTTATTCCTCCAGATCTAAGCGTTTTTTAAAAAAGTCATAGCAGATTCCCAACAGAGGGGACAGCAGGAAAAAGCTTATAAGGGTCCCTTCCCTGATCTGCATGGGGGCGTGGGCCCAAAGGGCGATGGAAACTGCGGCAACTAAAAAGATTGCGTCAGAGCCCAGCCGGAGGGCGGTAAATTTCTTTTTCCAGGCTTCGCTGATGGTAAGGCACAGACTTTCCAAAGGAAATTTAATAATTCCAATGGCGAGAACGGCCCCCAGGCTGACGGAAGCGATCATAAGACCCAGCAGATACAGAAGAAGCCTGTAAAAATAGGTTTCTACGGTAAAAATAAAAAGTACGTTGTAGAGAAAGAAATTAATGATATATCCGTTTGCAATGGTGGCAGCGATCTGTATGGCATCGGTAGTGTTCAGCCTTGTGCGGCGGAAAAGTAAGTAGGCGATGAAAAACATGGAGTTAAGAACATTGAGTATGGTACCTACTTTCCGGCCCAGGATGTCGGCCAGAGTGACTGCCAGGGCGTTTAATACGCTTTGCCCGATGGCGGCTTTCAGCTGAAGGGAAACCCCGAAGCCAAAAAGCACAAAGGACAGAATGGAATAAATGATGTATTTCTTGTTGATCTTGAGCATTGTCTTCACCTCGGTAATATGATACCATAAAAATCAGAGTTTTGTTTATGAGAAATATCACATTGGGAGATAAAGATGAAAAAATATGATATGTGCGGGATACCGGACAGCCTGCTGGCCCTGGGAAAGGAACGGCGGTTTTTAAAGGGGAGCAATGTTTTTAAGGCCGATGAGAGAACCGCCCGCGGCTATCTGATCCGCTCCGGGATGATAAAAATCTATATTGACCATGAAAACGGACGCCGGTCCATCCTGGATTTTGCCGGAACGGATGACTGGCTGGGTGAGCTGTCCCTGTTCTGCCGGGAAGATTATATCAAGGAGAATAAGGTAATCGTTGATGCAGTCTGCCTGGAATTTGACTTGGGGGAGCTGAGGCAGCTGTGTAAAAGGGATGCGGAAGTCTCTTTTTACTTTGCCTCCTATATTTCCAATAAGCTGATGGTACGGAGCCGCCGTCTGAGCGAATATTTGAATTACTCCCTGGAAAAGAGGCTTGCATCTTTTATATTGGAATACCAGCAGGATGGGAATTACTCCATCCCTCATACAGATGTTTCCGAATATATGAATATCAGCTACCGCCACGTGCTTTTCGTTATGAGGAAATTCTGTGACGACGGAGTGCTTCAGAGGGAAAAAGGATACAGGATTACGGATTTTAAAAGGCTGGAGGAAATTGCGGGCAGTGTTACATGAAATGCCGGTGTGGTTTTAAGGATATGGTCAAAAGTCAGAAAGAAGATATCTGGAAAAGGTTGTGAAAATATAATCATGGATACAGAATACAGGAATGACAGGAAAGAAACAGGCCGGGTTTTCTTTGGCGACGGGACTTCGTGGGATTACAGGATCGTGAAATCCGACAGGCGCACCATGGCCCTGCAGGTCACAAAGGCCGGGGAGGTCATTGCCAGGATTCCCCGGCGGATGGCCTACCAGGCCGGTCATGAAATGGTTCAGAAAAATAAGGAATGGGTTTATGTACAGGTAAAAAAGATCCGGGCCGCATGCCTGGAGAGGGAGCAGTTTCACTGGAGGGACAGAGCCCTGATTTCTCTTTTCGGGAAACAGCGGGTTCTGCGCATAGAGGCTGATTCCGGCAGCAAAGGATTTCTGGTGACGGACAGGGGAGATGCTCTTGTCCTTTCCGGCCCGTTGGGCCAGGGGGAACCTGGGGAAGGCCTTGTGAAAGAGGCCATGAAAACGTGGTACAGGCAGAAAGCCAGAGCCTATCTGGAGAGAAAGGCCGCAGAGTGGGCGGCCCGGATGAAAGTAGGCTACGGGCGAATTGCGATCCGGGACCAGGCGACCCGGTGGGGAAGCTGCAGCGGGAAGGGAAACTTGAATTTCAACTGGAGGCTTGTGCTTTTGCCGGAGGAACTGGCCGATTATGTGGTGGTCCATGAGCTGGCCCACCGCATTCACATGAATCACTCCAGGGAATTTTGGGAAACCGTGGAAAAGGAATTGCCGGATTACCGGCTGCGCCGGAGGAAATTAAAAAACTGCGAAAAGGAAATTTACGGAAAATATTAAATAAATATAGAAAGAGAAAGCCGGCAGAGTAAGGCGGATACAGGGAGTGAAAGATACATGGCAGCAGAGAAATGGATGCTTCAGACGAAAAGAGCAGATTTTGAGGAGATGGGAAAGAGGCATCACATATCACCGGTGACTGCCAGAATCATAAGAAACCGTGATGTGATCGGCCCGGAATCAGTGGAAAAGTACCTTCGGGGCGGGTTAAAGGATTTATACAGCCCCTGTCTCTTAAAGGATATGGACAGGACGGTAGCCATCCTTAAGGAAAAGGCGGAGAAGTCAATGCCCATAAGAATTGTGGGGGATTATGATATTGACGGGGTGTGTTCCACCTATCTTTTATACCGGGCGTTGGCCCGTGTGGGGGCTGTGGTGGACTATGAGATTCCGGACCGGATTAAGGACGGCTATGGAATCAATGAATCCATCATCCGGGCGGCCGCGGGGGAAGGAATCGATACGATCCTCACCTGTGACAACGGGATCGCTGCGGTGGAGCAGATAGGCCTTGCCAAGGAGCTGGGGCTTACAGTCCTGGTTACGGATCATCATGATATAAGAAAGGAAAACGGGGAGGATGTCCTGCCTCCGGCAGATGCGGTGGTAAATCCCAAGCAGAGCGCCTGTTCCTATCCCTATCCGGAAATCTGCGGGGGCATGGTGGCCTACAAGCTGGTGAGGTCCCTTTATGAGGCCTTTCATGTGCCGTTAGAGGAATGGCTGGATATGGTGGAGTTTGCGGCCATAGCCACAGTAGGCGATGTAATGAAGCTGCAGGATGAGAACCGGATCATTGTAAAGGAAGGCTTACGGCGGATCGGGCAGACCAAAAGCCTGGGGCTTTTAAAGCTTATTGAAAAGAATGACCTGGATAAGGACCATATGACAGCCTATCAGATCGGCTTTGTGATCGGCCCCTGTCTGAATGCGGGAGGACGTCTTCAGACGGCAAAGCTGGCCTTGTCTCTCCTGCTCAGCCAGGAGGAAGAGGAAGCGGACCGGTTGGCGGCGGAATTAAAGGTGCTTAATGACCAGAGAAAGGATTTAACCAAGAATGGGACCCTGGCGGCGGTGGAGCAGGTGGAGGCGCTTTACCGGGATGACAAGGTACTGGTGGTGTATCTGCCGGATTGTCATGAATCCCTGGCCGGAATCATTGCCGGAAGGCTTCGGGAAAGCTTTCAAAAGCCGGCCATTGTACTGACTGACGGAGAAGAGTGTGTAAAGGGCTCTGGCCGTTCCATTGAGAGCTACCACATGTTTGACGCACTGGTGGGCGTGAAAGACTTACTGCTGAAATTCGGAGGTCATCCTATGGCAGCCGGCTTATCCCTTTTAAAGGAGAATGTGGAGGAACTGCGCAGGAGCTTAAATGAGCAGGCAATGCTGGGGCCGGAGGACTTCATCCGGAAGGTCTGGATTGACGTGCCCATGCCTCTGGAATACATAAGCCAGCCTTTGATTGAGGAGCTGGACCTGTTGGAGCCCTTTGGCCAGGGAAATGAAAAGCCTTTATTTGCTCAAAAGAATCTCTTCATCCGCAGCGTAAGGGTGCTGGGGAAGAACCGGAACGCCATAAAGCTTTCCCTTGCCACAGATCAGGGAACGCCCATGGATGGAATGCTGTTTGCCGACGGAGATTCCTTCTTAAAGGAGCTGGGAGAGAGCCGGATTCTGGATGTCATTTACTATCCTGAGGTCAATGAATACAACGGAAACAGGACGCTGCAGATTATTATAAAGAATTATAAGATTCCAAAAGGTGGCTGAAAACCTTGACATTCTGCTTCAGAATGTTTTATAATCTACCACAACGCGGAAAAGTTGCTAAAATGCAAAAGGAAAAGTGAGGGAATGGACATGGTAAATGAAGTAATGAAGTTTATCACCGGCTATGACAAAGAGGTGGGAGAAGCCATTGAAAAGGAGTGCGGCCGCCAGAGGAGAAATCTGGAGCTGATTGCATCAGAAAACATTGTTTCCGAACCGGTCATGATGGCTATGGGAACCGTACTTACCAATAAATATGCGGAAGGCTACCCGGGAAAACGTTATTATGGCGGCTGCGAGGATGTGGACATTGTTGAGACCATCGCCATTGAACGGGCAAAAAAGATATTTGGCTGTGATTATGCCAATGTTCAGCCCCATTCCGGTGCACAGGCCAATATGGCGGCCTTTATTGCTATGGTGAAGCCGGGTGATACGATCATGGGCATGAATTTAAACCACGGCGGCCATTTAACCCATGGAAGTCCTGTAAACTTTTCCGGCCTTTATTTTAATATTGTTCCTTACGGTGTCAATGACGACGGCTTCCTGGATTACGAGGAGATGGAGCGGCTGGCTGTGGAGAACAAGCCCAAGCTGATCGTGGCAGGAGCCAGCGCTTATGGAAGAATCATTGATTTCAAGAAGTTCCGGGAGGTTGCTGACAAGGTGGGAGCCTACCTCATGGTAGATATGGCCCATATCGCAGGCCTTGTGGCAGCAGGACTTCATCCAAGTCCAATCCCTTACGCCGATGTTGTGACCACCACCACTCATAAGACACTCAGAGGGCCAAGAGGCGGAATGATTCTGGCAAATCAGGAAGCGGCGGATAAGTTTAACTTCAATAAGGCCATTTTCCCTGGAACCCAGGGAGGTCCTTTGGAGCATGTGATTGCAGGAAAGGCCATCTGCTTTGGAGAGGCCTTAAAGCCGGAATTTAAGACTTATCAGGAGCAGGTAGTAAAAAATGCCAGGGCACTGGCTGCGGCTCTTATAAAACAGGGCTTCCACATTTTGACAGGCGGTACGGATAACCATCTCATGCTCATTGATTTAAGAGGCATGGAGGTGACCGGTAAGGAGCTGCAGAACCGCTGTGATGAAGTATATCTCACTCTGAACAAAAATGCGGTGCCCAATGATCCAAGAAGTCCTTTTGTAACCTCCGGCGTCCGTGTGGGAACTCCGGCTGTGACTTCCAGAGGCTTAAAGGAAGAGGATATGGAAAAGGTTGCCGAGTGCATCTGGCTGGCAGCTACAGACTTTGAGAACAAGGCGGATTATATTCGGGGAGAAGTGACAAAGATCTGTGGAAAGTATCCCCTTTACCAGTAATTAATTCCATTTATGAAAAAATATGAAAAAACTGCGCGGCTTAAAACCGTGCAGTTTTTTCAGTTTTGTTACGCTTGGTTCTTAAAGGATTCGCAGTCGGTGCATTCCTTTTTCGTAGGATTTTTTTCATGGGTTCCTACCTTAATTCTTTCCAGAGTACAGTAATCTTCGCTTTTTGCGTGATAAGCGCAGTTGTCAATGGAACATTCGATACATTGGTTTTTTCCGTTTACTAACATAGTTAACCCTCCTTGTCAGATTTACTTCTGTATTATTTTGAGCAAAACGGCCAAAAATATGATGGGAATATTTTCTTCAAAAAGGGTCAAAATTTTCATTATCAAAAAGTTTTTGTATTGACCAAAAAGTTTTTTTGTGCTATTCTTAGTTTTGTAAAAACAGTAGAAATTTTACTGTAAACCAATTATGGAGGTGTAGTATATGAACAAATCAAGTCAATACGATCTCATTTACCAATTGGATGGCAGGCCGCCTCTGAAAGTAGCGGTACCTCTCGGACTTCAGCACGTTATGGCGATGTTCGTAGGTAACCTGGCTCCGATTTTCATCCTGACCGGTGCTATGAGCACACAGGCTGCTCCGTTTCCGGCTGAATTGCGTATAATGATGATCCAGTGTGCTATGTTCGTATCTGGAATTGCGACTCTGCTCCAGCTGTATCCGCTGAAGCTTGGAATCATTCAGATCGGAGCACGTCTCCCTATCGTTATGGGAACGGCTTTTGCATTCGTTCCTACCATGCAGGAGCTGGGAGCCAAGCTGTTAGCGGAACAGATTGGTCCAGTTGAAGCGATGGGATACGTATTAGGCGGTGTAATTGCGGGAAGCTTAGTTGAGCTCGTTATGGGTATCTTCTTAAAGCCGCTGAAAAGATTTTTCCGCCGCTGGTAATCGGTGCGGTTCTTATTACCATTGGCATTAAGCTGCTTACTACCGGTGCTACCTACTTTGTAGGCGGTGCAGGCGCAAAGGATATCGGTTCAGGCAAGTACTGGCTGGTTGGCGGCGTTGTGTTACTTATTATCGTTCTCCTTAACCGTTTTGCAACGGGCATGGTGAAAGCTACTGCTATTTTAATCGGTATTGTTGTGGGTTACATTCTGGCGATTGCCATGGGAATGGTAAACCTTGGCAACATTTCCACTGCAGCATGGTTCAGCGTTCCAATGCCATTTGTAATTAAGCCTCTGTTCCGTGCGGACATCATCTTCCCGTTCTTTGCGGTATATGTGGTTGCAGGTTTAGAGACCATGGGTAACGCCAGCGGAATCACCATCAGCGCTTTCGGACGTGAAGCTACTGCAGAAGAAACCTCCGGCGGAATCATTTCAGATGCTGTCAGCTGCGCATTTGCAGGTATCTTCAACGTACTTCCTAACACAGCTTTTGGTCAGAACGTAGGTATCATTACCATTACCAAGGTAATCAACCGTTTCTGTATCGCTACCGGTGCAATTGTGCTGATTATTGCAGGTCTGTTCCCAAAAATCGGTGCAATTTTCAACGCTATGCCTAACTGTGTTATGGGCGGTGCGGTAATCACCGTTTTTGCCATGATTTTCTTAAATGGTATCAAGATGGTCTTAAAGGAAGGTCTGGATGACAGAAACAGCCTGATTCTTGCTATCACCATGGGTCTTGGATTCGGTGTAGGAAGCTTAAGCAGTGATATTAAGGCAAACTTCCCGTCAGTGCTTCGCTTTATCTTCACAGAGCCTGTAGCGGCAGTTTGTATTGTAAGTGTTCTGGCCTGCATTCTTTTAAGACCGGAAACCCTTAAAAAGTCTGAAACAAAATAAGATACGGCTTGATATCCCCATGCACAGAGGTCACAAGGAAGTGATCCGGCAGCATGAAAGGGGACAAGACGTCAACAGATGAATATGTATCACACAAACGGATGCGCAACCGCGCATCCGTTTTGTTGTGTTTTATGAAGAAATTCTTTTGGAATGCAGTTCCTATTTCTGCTGTGACGCATATATAATCGGCATAAAAATGTCGTCCACAATTTCTGCGATTGTTGCGTCGGAAACAGGCCCCTGTTTTGTGATCACCTCGTACTGCAGCAAATCAATAGGCAGTGTGATGATCCGGGGCGGCAGTTTTTCAATGCAGACTTCTCCGCGAAGCTCAGCATTTTTCATAATTGCTTTCATGGCCGCAGCCAGCTTGTTCTCTGACCTTTTCTGGACAATCTGCGGCATGGCGGCCATTACATTACGCCAGACCCAGGGGTCCATCATAAGTCCCCGGATCGTCTGTGCGCCAATTGTTTTTAAAGGTTCGACCCGGGCGTGAAGATAGGTATATACATCACTGCGCAGGTCCCCGGTATCCGGGATCTCATCCGTGATTTTCGGCAAGTATTTTTTCAGGGCCGCCATCACAAGTTCCGACTTGTTTTTCCACCGGCGGTAAAGGACAGCCTTGTTTGTCCCTGCCCTTGCCGCAACGTTTTCCATGGTAAGACGGGTATAGCCGGTTTCCGCCAGCTCCTCCCATGCGGCCAGCAGGATTGCCTCTTCCAAAATCTCTCCGCGGCGGCGCGTCCCTTTTTTTTGTTCGTCCATTTTCTATTCCTCCAAGCTTCAGCACTTTTTGCAGCTGTTATGAAATATGCACATAAGAAACTAAAGTGTTTCTTATTTTTTGTGTGAGAATACCGATTGAAAAAAGCTTATGATTATCATATCATATCCATATAAGAAACGCAAACGTTTCTATTAGAATATGGAAGGAGTTTTTTATGAATAGAGAGAGCGTAAAACCAGCAAAAGAAAAACTGGATGCGGCCGTATTCAGGACTGCCATTGTTCTGGTCGTCGGTGCGTTGGCGCCGCTGTTCGATTCGACCATGGTCAATGTGGCAATCCATACAATTGCGGCAGATATGGAGGCAGCCTTTTCTGTGGTACAGTGGATCACTACAGGATATGTCCTGGCGATGGGCCTGGTCATTCCGATTTCCGGGTGGGCCACCAGACGGTTTGGATGCAAACGGTCCTACATTTTTTCTCTGGTAATTTTTTTCATCGGCTCCGTATGCTCCATGCTGTCATGGAGCATCGGAAGCTTGATTGCTTTCCGGGTCATTCAGGGCATCGGTGCCGGACTGCTGATGCCGGTGCTGCAAACGGAGCTTGTACAGGTTTCCGGCGGACGCAATCTGGGAAGGATCATGTCCATCGTCAGCATTCCTGCGCTGCTGGGGCCGATTCTGGGCCCTGTGTTAGGAGGAATTATCGTCAACAGCTTAAGCTGGCGCGCTATCTTTTGGGTTAATATTCCCATTTGTATCGTAGCAATCCCCTTAGCTGTCTGGGGAATACCGGCCGACAAGCTTTCGGAAAAGAAAGAGTCCCTTGATGTGACCGGAATGCTTTTGCTTTCCCCTGCCTTTGCTCTTCTGATCTACAGCATTGCCCAGGTTGCGACCCATGGCGGATTGATGGACAGTGCAGTCTATGTGCCTCTCATCATCGGCATTGTTTTGATGGCATCCTATGTCATCTATGCTCTGAATACGAAACGGGAACCGGTTCTTAATATGGGGCTGTTTAAATCCGCCAATTTTTCCATTTCCAATATTCTTTTGATTCTTTGCGGGATCATCACCAACGGAACCATGCTGATGCTGCCGCTGTACTATCAGGAGGTGCGGGGAGCAAGCGCCCTGTATGCCGGATTGTGGCTGCTTCCTCAAGGCATGGGGATGCTGCTTACCAGAAGCTGGGCTGGAAAGGTAGCAGACCGTAAGGGCTCCCGCAATATTGTGCTGCTGAGCCTTGCTGCAATCGTTATGGGTACGCTGCCCCTCGCCTTTGCAGGTACGGATACCAGCTATATAATTCTCTCTGCGGCATTGCTGGTCAGGGGGGCGGGACTTGGCGGTCTGCTGATTGCAATCATGGCCTCGGCTTATGTGGGGCTTGAAAGAGAGCAGATTCCCCATGCAAGCACTGCTACAAGGATCTTTCAAACCATCGGAGGAGCTTTCGGGTCGGCGATTCTTGCAACTGTCGCTCAGCAGCAGATGGCGGGACGCTCCGGCTCCGATCTTCATGCGGTAGCTCATTCTTTCAACGTTTCTTTCTGGTGGGCAATTGGTTTTACTGTGGTTGCGGCGGTTCCTGCGCTGTTTTTGACAATGCATGAAACACCAAAATCTGAAACAGCCTCTCAGGAATCCGACTTGCAGGCAAAGGGGCAGGAGTAAAAGGAGAATGAAATAACAGAAATGTGCCGGGATACATCTCCTTGGAGCAGGAGAGAAGATGTGGTATACTGTGGATAAAAAGGAGGGAAGCGGATGAAGAAAAAAATAATGATTACCGGGGCGGAAGGCTTTCTCGGAGGAAGAATCGCCGCATATTATGAAGGGCGCTATGAGATAATCCGGGCAGGTCATGGAGATCTGGACATTACGGATGAAGGGTCAGTGGCGGAATATTTAAACGGAAAAAATCCTGATGTGGTGATTCATTGTGCTGCGGTATCCAATACAAGGACATGTGAGGAAAATCCCGGGCTCTCAGAGGCGGTGAACTTAAAAGGGCCGGTGAATATGGCTAAGGGGTGTAAGGAGAATGGCAGCAGGCTGCTCTTTATGAGCTCGGATCAGATTTATGCCGGAAGCAGCCTGGAAAGGGCCAATAAGGAAGAGGATGAAATCCCTTCTGCCAATGTTTACGGAACCCATAAAAAGCAGGCGGAGGATGAAATCCTGCAAATTTTGCCCCATGGAATCTGTCTCCGCCTTTCCTGGATGTACGATTTTCCGGTGAGAGGATTAAAAAGCAGCTCCAACCTTTTAACCAATCTGATTCAGGCCATGGTGCAGGACCGTCCAATGAGGCTCCCGGTTCACGACTGCCGCGGCATTACCTGGGTCCAGGAGGTGGTAAAAAACTTGGAACCTGCCATGGACCTGCCCGGAGGAGTTTATAATTTTGGAAGCGAAAACGTCCTGTCTTCCTATGAAACAGGAAAGAGGGTGTTTCAGATGCTTGATAAAAACGGAAACAGGAAAAGCCTTATAGTCCCAGATGAAGCCAGCTTTAAGGACAATTCCAGAAATCTTGCCATGGATACCGGAAAGGTAAAGGGCTGCGGAATCACTTTCCCGGAAACCGTTGAGGGATTTTCTAAATGCCTTAATTCCAGTCCGGAATATATCCAGGCTTTAATCGGAGAATCCATTGTCGAATTTTGACGAATTTAGTAAAAAGAATAGAAAACCATTGTCAAAGCCGGTCGGAGTATGGTATACTCTGACCGGCTTTTGTTAATATATAAGGCGTTATATATAAGAATATCTAATTAGTGAAATAAGGTTTTGCTGATAGATAAGAGATTGTAAGGGAATCAGGAGGACAGTTTTAGTGATTCGGTTTAAAAATTATGTAAAAGCGGAAAATCTGGAGGAGGCCTATGAGCTGAATCAGAAGAAGAGCAGCGTTATCGGCGGCGGTATGATGTGGCTGAAGGTGCAGAACCGGATCCGGATGAACCTGGTGGATATCTCCGGCCTGGGGCTTAATGGAATTGAGGAGACTGAGGAAGAGTTTTCCATAGGTGCCATGTGCACTCTGCGTCAGCTGGAAACCCATGAAGGCCTGAATGAATGCTTTAACGGCATTTTTAAGGAGTGCACCCGTTCCATTGTGGGTGTTCAGTTCCGCAACGGAGCCACTGTAGGAGGAAGCGTGTTCGGCCGCTTTGGATTTTCTGATATCATCACCTGTCTGCTGGCCCTGGATACTCATGTGGAGCTTTACCGGGGAGGGCTTGTTCCCTTAGAAAAATTTTGCCGTATGAAGAGTGACCGGGATATTCTGGTTCGGATTCATGTCAAAAAGGACGGAAGAAAAGCCGCCTATATATCCCAGCGCATATCAAAAACAGATTTCCCATTGATTGCCTGCTGTGCGGCCAGGAATGAGGGAAAGGTTTACATTTCCGTAGGCGCCAGACCTGCAAGGGCGGAGCTGGCAGTATTTGAGGATTTACAGAATTATAATAATATAGAAGAAACTGCCAAAAAAGCCGCTGATCATTTCCGCTATGGCACCAACTTAAGAGGAAGCGGGGATTACCGGAGGCATCTGGCTGAAATCTATATCAAAAGGCTTTTAGAGGCACTGGAAAAGGAGGAGGGGTAGATGGAAATAGAATTTACATTAAACGGAAAGCGGACCTATGGAGAAATTGCAGACGATACCACCTTATTCCAGCTCCTTCGGGACAAGGGCTGCTACAGCGTGAAATGCGGCTGTGAAACAGAAAACTGCGGGCTCTG
>JASGGP010000086.1:0-14945 GCA_047604985.1 Lacrimispora sp. | reverse complement strand
AACGTTAAGAGGCAGATCCGGGCAGTCGATCACGCCTTTCAGCAGCATGAGAAATTCAGGAATGACTTCCTTTATATTATCCGCAATAAATACCTGGTTATTATAAAGCTTGATGGTGCCTTCCATGCTGTCGTAGTTTAAATTCAGCTTGGGGAAGTAAAGGATTCCCTTTAAGTTAAAGGGATAATCCATGTTCAAATGAATCCAGAACAGGGGTTCCTTGTAATCGTGGAATACCTTGCGGTAAAAGGCTTTGTATTCCTCCTCCTTGCACTCGTTGGGATGCTTATTCCACAGGGGATTGACCTCGTTGACCGGAACCGGACGTTTCTTTATTTTATATTTTTCCGTGGCAGGAGATATTTCCACGACCACTTTCTCGCTGTTTTCGTTCTCCCTTTCCTCGGTCTTTGCTTCCTCTACAATGGTTTCCACCACCGTATCCTTGTCGGTCAGCTCATCCTTTTCAATGGTTTCGTACTGGGGTTCACCGGAAAGCTGGGTTAAATAAATGGCAACCGGCATAAAGGAACAGTATTTTTCAAGAACCTCCTTTGCCCTGTATTCGTTGCAGAACTCCAGGCTCTCTTCATTTAAGTACAGCTTGATGGTGGTTCCGAACTCAGTTCTGTCCCCGTCCCCCATCTCGTATTCGGTTCCGCCTTCAGACTCCCAGTGTACGGCAGAAGAACCTTCCTTATAGGATAAAGTATCAATGGTAACCTTATCTGCCACCATAAATGCGGAATAGAAGCCAAGTCCGAAATGACCGATGATCTGCTCTTCATTGGCCTTGTCCTTGTATTTCTCCAGGAAATCCTGAGCACCGGAAAAGGCGATCTGATTGATGTACTCCTCTACCTCTTCTGCGGTCATTCCAAGGCCGTTATCCTTAAAGGTAATGGTCTTTTCATTGGAATCCGTAATGACTTCGATCTTAAACTCAAACCCTTCCGGCTTCTGCCACTCTCCCATAACCTCCAGCTTTTTCAGCTTGGTTACGGCGTCACATCCATTGGAAACCAGCTCACGGTAGAAAATGTCGTGATCGGAATACAACCATTTTTTAATGATGGGAAAAATATTTTCGCTGTTAATTGTTAAGCTTCCTGTCTTTGCCATTTCGAAACACTCCTTACTTTTTTCTATTTTTATTTATTCTATTTTCCTTCCATGATTTCCCCTGGCCGGCCCATGATGGCCCGCTCCGCTTTACATTTCCTCTGTTCTGCTCATCTTTCATGCCCATTCTCATCTGGCATAAAAGCATACCTGCAAAGTGTTCACAAAGGTATTTTCATGGAATCTTCACAAATTTTACCTGCAAAGAATATTTTAATACGGTGGTAAGGAAATGTCAACAAGAAATTAGCACTCATTTTGAATGAGTGCTAGCAGTGTATTTGTTCTTTTATATTTGTTCTTCTATATTTATTCCTCTATAAACAGAATCTGATTCTGTTTTAAGAATCCCTTGAAAGCCTGATCCCATTCCTCATCCAGAGTTTTATCCATGGTAAAAACAGAAACAGAGGTTCCTGTAATGCAGGAAAGCTTCTCATCCTCATAACGGATGTTGATGTACAAACCCTGAACCTGATCCGGCTGAAAGGGAACCCGGCGGGTGGCAAGGAACCGTTCTATCTCTTCCCTCGGCATCTGCAGGATGATCCGGAAGCTTCCCGGAAGCCGTTTTCCCTTGATTAAGGAAAAACAGAAAGGCTTCACCGCAGCCCAGGCGGACAGGGCTTCTATTTTCTTCTCCTCCATTTCTTCCCGGGAATAATATCCGGGACGTACCTTTCCGTCTATGGTAAATGTATTAAAGGTGACGATGGAGGCTTCCTTTACAAGAAAGCGGTCAAAGGCTTCTCCCACAAAAAGCCTGGAGGTAAAGAGCCTGATATCCTCAATGTTCAGTGCGATCATAGTAAATTCTCCCCGTTCATAATTATCAGCCTTAACTATACACCGGACCGACCGGGCTGTCAACGCGGGATTTCCCCCTTCTCCGGTATTCCCAGCCGCTTTTTTCTATGATATAATCCTATGAGTACCATAAAGCTCAGAGAAAGGATAAACATATGAATCATATCAAACAGTTGGAAACGCTTATTGCCGCCTCCGTTTCCCCCTACCACTGCATCATGGCGGCTGCAGACCAGCTTACTGCCGCAGGATTTAAGGAGCTGCCCCTGGCCGCCCCCTGGGACCTTAAAAAGGGCTGCTCCTATTACATAAATGCTTTCGATTCCACCCTCATTGCCTTTTCTGTGGGGGAAGAACTGGGAGAAATCCCGGCCTTAAAGCTGGCAGCCTCCCACACAGACTGGCCCTGCCTTAAGGTGAAGCCCTCTCCTGAGGTCACTTCCACAGGCTACGGAAAGCTTAACGCAGAGGTCTATGGAGGCCCCCTTTTAAACACCTGGTTTGACCGTCCCTTATCCATGGCAGGCAAGGTCTGTGTAACCGGACCTTCTCCCATGAAGCCCAATACCATATTTGTCGACTTCGCCCGCCCTCTCCTTACGGTCCCCAACCTGGCGATTCACATGAACCGGGATGCCAATGACGGAGTTGCCATCAACGCCCAGGTGGATATGCTGCCTCTTATGACGCGGATCACCGATGAATTGAGTAAAGAAAACTTTTTTATAGAAGCTCTGGCAAAAGAAGCGGGGGTGAAAAGGAAACATTCTGGATTACGAGATCTATATCTATAACTGTGAGCAGGGAACCCTGTTAGGCTTACAAAACGAATTTTATTCCTCTCCCCGCCTGGACAACTTAACCTCCGTACAGGCCTGCTTAAGCGGGATCACGGCCGGACCGTGCAAAAGCGGCATCCATGCCGTGGCTTTATACGATAACGAGGAAATCGGAAGCCATACCAAGCAGGGAGCCGCTTCTGCCCTGACCGAACACATTCTGGAAAAGATATGCCTATCCCTGGGATATTCCAGGGAAACTTTCATAGACGTTCTACTGAATGGCTTTCTGCTTTCTCTGGACGTAGCCCATGCCATTCATCCGAATCATGGCGAAAAATGCGATATTAAGAACCAGATCCTCATGGGAGACGGGGTTGCCATCAAGCTGGCCGCCAGCCAGTCCTATGCCACTGACGCTGCCAGCACCGGAGTCATTGAGGGAATCTGCCGGGGGAAAAATATTCCTTATAAAAAGTTTTCCAACCGCTCCGATATGAAGGGAGGCTCCACCCTGGGAAGCATCTCCTCCGCTCTTCTCACCATGCGCACCGTGGATGCAGGCACGCCCATACTGGCCATGCACTCCGCAAGGGAGGTCATGGGAGCAAAGGACCAGGAAGCCCTTGTGAACCTGACAGAGGCCTTTTTTCAGGCATAAATTTATCTTTCCTGCTTCCAATAGAGAATATCCACCATATCCCCTGTGGAAATAATTGACCCTTCTTTCTGGTCAATGATGCAGTTTGAGCGGAGCATTTCCGACAAAACAGAGGAATGGTGGTTTCTGTCAAAAATATGGACCCCTGCCTCATCAGTAAAGGCCTGGACAAACCGTCTCTTTCTTGCCGCACCGCGCTTCCCTCTGTCACCACACGCCTTGTTTTCTTCCAGGAAAAAGAGTCATCTCTCATGAGCCTGGCAAGAACCGGCCAGAAGAACAGCTGGAAATTTACCATGGCGGCAAAGGGATAGCCGGATAAGCTGAGGATCAGCTTCTCCTTGTACCGGTTTGCCATGACAGGGGTGCCCGGGCGCATATTCACTCCATGAAAAAGCCGTTCTGCTCCCATCTCCTCCAATGCCTCCGGAAGAAAATCCTTTTTCCCCACGGAAAGGGCTCCGGTGGTGATAATGATATCCGCCTGGACGATTCTCTCATCCAGCATGCAGGAAAACGCCTGAGAATCGTCGGGGCAGATTTCCATAAATGCCACCTGGACGCCCTGGGCTTTCAGCATGGCGGCAATGGCATAGGCGCTGCTGGGATATACTCCTACTTTCCCTAAGGGGCCGGTAAGAGGCACAAGCTCATTGCCAGTTGAAATTATGCCCACCCTGGCTTTTTGAAGCACTGTGATTTCCTGGATTCCCATGCTGGCTAACACGCCGATATGCCCTGGGCCCAAACGGGCCTGCCGGGGGATGATGGGGGCTCCGGCCTGGATGTCCTCTCCAATCTGGCAATAGTTCTGCCACGGTCTTCCCTCCACATATACCTCTGCCTGCTTCTGTCCATAATCCGTATCTTCCTGGCGTATCACACAGTCATAGCCTTCCGGCACCATAGCCCCGGTCATCACCCGCACTGCTGTGCCCGGCTTTGCCTGAAGGTCAAGGTAATCTCCTGCACAGATTTCACCAACCACCTGAAAATGAACCGGAGTTTCCCTGGAGGCGCCTTTCGTATCCTGACTTCTGACCGCATACCCATCCATTCCTGATTTAGGAAAATGGGGAACAGGGAATGGTGCTGTCACATCCTCTCCGCAAATTCTTCCAAAGGCAGATAAAATATCCAGCTTTTCTGTTTTCATTTCTATTTTTACGCTGTTCACCAATAAGTCAACGGCTTCTTCTAATTCGATCAATCTGGTCCTCCTTCCTATGTATGAATGATTAAAGTATAAAGGGATTGCTGCAAAATAACATAGTTTTACAAAATATAGCGGCAATTACCTGATTCGTATTGCTATATTCCATAGAAAGATGTATTTTGCAGCACCCCCTTTCTTAAACGGCAAGATTAAGCGCGTCTTACAGACACCGCACATACCTTGTATTCCGGAATGCGGGCGATATCATCCGTCACGAAATTCGTGATCTTGTTTACATTTCCATCTGCGAAGTGGAAAGTCATGAACACTTCGGAAGGCATCATCTTATCTCCTACCACCGCTCTGGTTTCAATCTCGCCGCGGCGGGAGGAAACCTTGACTCTGTCTCCGTCCTTAATTCCCAGCATGACTGCGTCTCCCTGGTTGATTTCAATGTAGGACTCTCCGCAGATATCATTTAAGCCTTCCGTTCGGCCGGTCATGGCTCTGGTGTTATAATGGTAAAGCATACGGCCTGTAACCATCATAAACGGATACTCTTCGTCAGGAAGTTCCCGGGACGGACGGTACTTTGCCGGATAAAAATATCCAAGCCCCCGCGAAAACTTTCCGACGTGCATAATATAGTGCCTTTGCTCTCCTTATTGGGGCAGGGCCACTGAAGCGTTTCTCCGCTGTCCAGCCTCTCAAAGCTGATGCCTCCAAAGGCCGGCGTTACGCTGGCGATTTCGTCCATGATTTCAGACGCTGTCTTTCTCTCACAGGAATAGCCCATACGGTTCATCACATCATAAAAGATGTCCGTATCCAGGCGCATCTCTCCTTCCAGAGTCACCGCCTTGCGCACCCTTTGCACCCGTCGTTCCGTATTGCTGAAAGTTCCTTCCTTTTCGCCATAACTGGTTCCGGGCAGGACCACATCGGCGAACTGGGCCGTTTCTGTCATAAAAAGCTCCTGTACCACAAGAAATTCCAGGCTTTCTAAGGATTTGGTGACATGGGACGTATCCGGGTCTGTAACCATGGGATCTTCTCCGAAAATAAAGAGCCCCTTAATCTTTCCTTCTATGGCCCCCGGCAGCACCTGGGTAGACATAAGTCCTGTTGTCTCGCTTAAGGAAACACCCCATGCCTTTTCAAACTTTTCCCGGACCTCCTTGTTTGCCACTTTCTGATACCCCGGGAAATCATAAGGCATACAGCCCATGTCACAGGCCCCCTGTACGTTGTTCTGTCCCCGCAGGGGGTTGATGCCGCAGCCGGATTTTCCCAGCTTTCCGGCCACCATGGACAGGTTGGAAAGGCTCATAACGCCCTCTGTTCCTGTGGAATGCTCTGTGACGCCCAGGCAGTAAATGATCGGAGCCTTTTTGGCCTTGGCATACATTCTTGCGGCTTTGCGGATATCCTCCGCGTCAATGTGGCAGATTTCTGCAACCTTTTCCGGGGCATAATCCTTTACGATTTCAGCCAGTTCTTCAAAGCCTTCAGTCCGTTCACGTATAAAGTCCATATCCGCAAGGCCTTCCTCGATGATGACATGGATCATTGCGTTGGCGAAAGCAATATTGGTTCCTGCTTTAATGGGCATATGAATGGCCGCATCCTTGACCAGATCAATCTTACGGGGGTCCACCACAATGATCTGTGTGCCCTTTCTGATTGCCTGGCGGATCTGTGCGCCGACTACAGGGTGGGCTTCGGTGGGGTTGGAACCGATGAGCAAAATCAAGTCAACGTATTCCGTTATGTCCCGGATGGGATTTGTCATGGCTCCGGAGCCCAGGGTGGTGGCAAGGCCGTGGACAGAGGCGGAGTGGCAGACTCTTGCGCAGTTGTCTACATTGTTGGTGCCAAAGGCCGCCCGCATCATTTTCTGGAAAACGTATTGTATTCATTGGGAGCCCGGGAACAGGAAAAGCCGGCATTGGCATCTGCTCCGTACTTCTTTTTAATTTCTGTAAACCGGTGGGCAATTAAGTCCAGCGCTTCATCCCAGCTGGCCTTTTCAAATTTCCCGTCGCGCTTGATTAAAGGATGGGTGAGACGGTCTCCGGAATGAATGAACTTATAGGAGCCGAATTTACCCTTTACGCAGAGAAGACCCCTGTTTGACGGGCCGTCCGCAGGATTGACTCCAACGATCCGGTTGTTCTTCACCAGAAGATCCATCTGGCAGCCTGTGGCGCAATGAGGACAGGTGGTCCGTACCTTTTCAACCTCCCAGGCCCTGTAATTCTTCTGCTGATCCTTGGAAGAAAGGGCTCCTGTGGGACAGTTTGAGACACAGTTTCCGCAGGATTCACAAATGGACTCTCTCCAGGGAAGCTGATAGCTGGGGCTCATGCGGGCATCAAAGCCCCGGTTGGAAACGCTGATCAC
Organism: Lacrimispora sp.; assembly: GCA_047604985.1. GTDB lineage: Bacteria > Bacillota > Clostridia > Lachnospirales > Lachnospiraceae > Lacrimispora. The sequence continues at coordinate 8,017 of JASGGP010000086.1, read as the reverse complement.
ATCCCTGCCCTGAAGCTGCTGGCAGACTCTTGTACAGCGCCGGCACATAATACATTTTTCAGGATAGAAAGTAAAGAACGGATTGCTTCTGTCCGATTCATTCATTCCTACTCTCTTTCCGGCAGTGAAGCTGGTTTTTTCCACACCGTATTCCAGGCAGTAATCCTGAAGCCGGCATTCCCCGTTGGCCGCACAGTTAAAGCAGCTAAACACATGGTTGCTGCAAAGAAGGTCCAGGATAAACTTCCGGGACTCCGCCACCCGTTCCGATCTGGTAGACACCTTCATTCCGGAAGCGCAGTGCTCGGAGCAGGAGGGAACCAGCCCTCCCTTTCTTCCGCCCTCGATTTCCACCACGCACATCCTGCAGGAGCCGTCCGGAGCCAGCTCTTTCATATGGCAAAGGGTGGGAATCTCAATATCCAGTGTTTTACAGGCCTCCAAAATGGTGGTTCCCTTTTGCACGGCAATGGCGTGTCCGTCGATTTCCAGTTCGACCATAGAGTTGTTTTTCTCTGTTTCTAACACAGTCTTTTCCTCCTTCTCCATTAATTGATGCAGGCTTCGAATTCATCTCTGTAGCCGGCTAAGGCAGAATTCACAGAAACCGATACCGATTGGCCAAGTCCGCATGCAGACAAATTCGTGATATGTTCCAGCATTCTTTCAAGCCTTTCAAGATCCCCCGGCCTGCCCTTATGGCGCTGAAGATTCTGAACCAGCTCCAAAAGGCGGGTGGTTCCCAGGCGGCAGGGGGTACATTTACCGCAGGATTCATGAACAAAGAATTCCAGCACACTTGCAATATAGTCCACCACGCTGACGCTGTCATCCATGACCACAATGGCTCCTGAGCCCACCGCCAGCTTGTTAAACCAGAAATCTCCGTAATCATACAAACGGCCCTCGATCTGCCGGCTGGTTCCGATAGGACCGGATTGTCCGCCGAAATGGCAGAATTTAATGGGTCTGCCTGTGGAGGTGCCTCCTCCGTATTCCTCGCTGTAGAGGATCTCATCAAGGGGTGTGCCAAGCTTCACCTCATAAATGCCCCGGTTTTTAATATGACCGGATAGGCAGATGAGCTTAGTGCCGCCTCCATCCTTTGTGCCAAGCTGCAAAAACGCTTCTCCGCCCATATTGATGACAGCCGGAACACAGGCAAAGGACTCCACGTTGTTGACCAGTGTGGGCTTTAAGTAAAGTCCCACATCAGCCAGATGGGGAGGCTTCACCCTTGGACGCCCGGTTTTGCCTTCAATCGAATTAAGGAGTGCCGAGTTCTCTCCGCAGACGTAAGCGCCGCCGCCGGAAACAATGTGGAGATTAAAGTCAAACCCGTCAATTCCCATAATATTATTTCCCAGATATCCGGCAGCCAGAGCGTTGCTTACCGCCTGATGGAATACAGCCTGAATGTGGCGGTATTCTCCCCGGATATAAATATAACCGTCGTTGGAACCGAATACATAGCCTGCAATCAGCATGCCCTCAATAACGCTGAGAGGATCCTTCTCCAATAGCATCTTATCCTTAAAGGTTCCTGGCTCCCCTTCGTCTGCGTTGCAGACAACGTATTTGGGGGTATCGGTGCTGCCGTATAAATGGCGCCATTTGCGGCCTAAGGGATAGGCTGCCCCGCCTCTTCCGCGAAGCAGGGCGGCATCCAATTCTCCTAAAATATCCTCCCTGTCCATTGTGACAGCTTTTTGCAGCCCTGCAAAGCCGCCGTATTTCATAAATTCTTCAACAGAAGTGGGATCCGTCATTTTTCCCACCCGTTTTAAAAGAACCGGTTCTTTCATTGCCATTCTTTTTTCCCCCTTTCAGCCTATACGACTATTTTGCCTCTGCGCAGGTCGTCGATCAGAGAAGATATTTTTTCGTCGCTGAGATTGCCGAATACCGTATCCTTGATCTTAATGACCGGACCAATGTCGCAGGCGCCCACACATGGAATATAGTGGTAGGCGAAAAGACCGTCATCCGTAGTCTTTCCCATGGGTACGCCAAGCTTTTTCTCCAGAGATAAAGATACCTCTTCCCCGCGGGAGAAATGGCAGGGCGAGCTGTTGCAGATTTTAAGGACAAATTTAGCCTGAGGCTTATCCTTTAACATGGCGTAATAGCTGACAATCTCATATACCCTTGTTTCGGTCATATGCAGCTCTTCCGCCACCATGGCAGCAGTCTCTTTATCAATATAGCCTTTTTCCGAAGCAAATTGAAGATCAATTAAAATTTCCAAAATGTTTTCCTGCTTTGCTCCATCCTGACGGATGATCCTCAGCTTTTCTTCCCTTTCCCTTGTATCCATTGCAATGACCCTTTCTATATTTTATTTTTACCCATCATTCCTTTTTGGCGTCCTCTTTCTGCCCATACATCAGGAAGCAGGGCAGGCCGAAAGCAAGTGCTCCGCCGATGGCGTTGCCGATAAAGACAAACACCGTATTCTGAAAGTAGCCCAGCCAGGTGATCGAAACTGGCCGGAAAAGATTGCCGCCGGAATGACAAAAGCGTTTGCCACCACGTGCTGGAATCCAAGGACCACAAAGACCATAATAGGAAACCACATTCCCGCCATCTTTGCGGTATAATCCTTGGCGCTGGTAGCAAACCATACGGCCATGCAGACAAAGATATTACAGCCGATAGCAGAAACCAGGGCCACCATAGGCGGATCGTTGATCTTGGAGGTGGCTACAGCCATGGTCTTGGCCAAAAAAGCCCCTTCCGTCAGCCCTACAAAATGCCCGAAAAAGTAGGCGACAATAATGCTTCCAACCATATTTCCTGCCATGACCACCACCCAGTTATAAATCAAGTCCCAAAGGGAAACCTTTTTCTGGAACAGGCCGATGGCCATGGTCATCATATTTCCGGTGGCTAATTCTCCGCCCACCAGCACAATTGCCATGAGCCCCATGGGGAAAAGGCAGCCTCCGAGAAAGGTTGCAAAGCTCCCCCACTGGGCGGGTACTGTTCCCTGAACGCGGATACAGGCCAAAAAGCCTTCTGCGATAAAGGAACCGCCCAGAATAGAAAGTAAAAATAACCTCATAAAAGATAACTTTTTTTTGATTTGGGCTTTATCTCCCAAAATGTCCAAAACTTCTGCCGGATTAAAGAATCCCATGTCCCCTCCTATGTAGCATCATTTATTTTTTGCTGTTTTCATATTCCACTTCTGTACATCGTCCGGTGTGTTTAAGTTTACTACGGCGTTCATTTCTTCATCACTCAAGCAATACATTCTTACTTTCAGAGCCGGAAAAGCGCTCCGGGGCTTGAGCTCCCCTTTTTCCATTTGTTTTTTAAAAACAGGAAGACAGGACTTATGGTAAAAGGCGAACAAAGGCTCTAATTTCTCCTGATGACTGCAAACCAAAACCTGTTCCTGGCTCAGCTTCCGGTACATCCGGCCAATCAGTTCAATATCCGGCAGAGGCATATCACAGGCCATAACAAAAGCGTATTCCGTCTGAATCTGCTCTAAAGCAGTGCTTATCCCGCCCAAGGGTCCCTTTTCCATATAGCTGTCCTCTAAAACAGGAAACCTTGCAAAATCCGGCCGGCCGTCAAATTTAGTCTTTGTATTGCTGACCAGAACCACCTGTTCAAACAGGCCTTGCAGCTTATTGGCTGTCTCCAGCAGCAGATACTGCCGGTCATCCATGAGAAATGCCTTGTCAAAGCCCATCCTTCTGCTTTTGCCTCCGCATAAAATAGCGGCTGTCACATTTTCGATTTTTTTACTTACACTTTCGAAAGAGATCACCTCCTGTTTTTGTTTTTTCATAAACTCTACCGGGCAATGATTCCTAAAAATTTTTTTGAACTAAAAATCTTTTTTTATCTCAAAAAATTTTTTAGGATGTTTTTCTATCTTAGCACCCCTTTATCCTTGTGTCAATATGTACAAATGAGTATAACGGTCCCTCTCTATTTTATCTATAATACACAAATCCAGAATATTTTACCTTTTTCTCGTTATGTTTTTCTCAATCTCATTTCTTTATTTTCAAATTTTTTTTCAGGTAATATTTATAATTGTGTTATCAAAATGCAGTATGTTCCGCTTTTTATTGTTCTTATAAAAAAACTTAAGCCAAAGTATTCTGCACCTATAGTTGTAAAAGCAACGCAGCTCTTAATCTGAAAAAAATTACTTGTTAAATATATCACGTGTTTTTCCGCGTTTTTCTGCTTTTTTTCCATGTTGAAACCATATTAGGAAAGTGTTATAATAAAAAATATTTTTGCACAGAATCATTCCAGCCTTACCAAAATAGTGCAATAACTCAATGGGATCGGAGCATATACGACATGAATACAGAAAACACAGCCTTTCTCCAGGCCAGACATATGGTGCTGATCGGAGCGACGGGACGAAACAGCGGAAAGACCACCCTGGCCCTTCAGATTATCCGCGCCTTTCAGGATAGGATGCCAATTATTGCATTCAAGCTGATTACCATAAAAGATCATGGAGACATATGCCCCAGGGGAGGCCATGGCTGCGGAATCTGCAAGGGGCTGAAAGGCTGTTTTGACATAACGGAAGAGACCGGCACAGGGACAAAAGATACTATGCTGCTGAAAAAAGCCGGGGCAAAACAGGTTTATCTCATCCGGGCCTTTAAGGAAAATTTGAAAGAGGCCCTGGAGGAAGCCCTGAAGCTGGTTCCGGAGGAGGCCCTTATTCTGTGCGAATCAAACAGCGTGCGCCTGGTGGCTGAACCCGCTTTCTTTGTCATGATTCAAAGCAGCACTTCTCCTGTCATAAAGCCCACCGCACAGGCGGTAATGGAGTATGCGGATATAATTCTGCCTCAGGACGAAGCTTCCTTTGCCGATTTTGTACAGGGAGAATTATATGAAAAAATAAAATCCCTATTCCCGGAGCTGACCCCATGACCGGGAAAGAGATTCTTGTTTTTCCAGATTAAAAAAGAGGAAATCAGTCTGCTGATTTCCTCTTTTTCTTATATTCTTCTTATATAATTCTTATTCATAGGAATTCCCCATGGTTTCCGGCTCCACCTCCCGGCCGGTTTCTAAAGGTGATTTTAAGGCTTTGCTGCCCGACCAGTAGCGATAGCCGAACACACCTCCCACCGTCAGTCCCAAGATTAAAACCATGGTGATCAAAATCGCCAGAAAGCTTATAAGAATTTCCCGTCCCCGGCTTCCCCTGCGCCTATGGCTGCGCCTTTTCTGTCTGACATCCTTTTCCGGTTTCATTTGTATTTTTCCCCTTTCCCCTGGGTTTATCAATCAGAAAAATACTTTTTGTAAATATCAAAAAAACTGGCGGTTGTGGTTTTGTCATCCTTGGAAAATTTTATACCCTTCCACATTTCACCGCTGAAAGCCATCGGGTTCTCTGCCTTAAACTGGGAATAGATTTTATCAAAGGCTTCTCTTTTCCTCTCCTGGTACAGCCCGGTTTTCCTCTCCTGAGTGGCGGCCTCATCGTAATCACTGACGCACTTTATGATGAAATACTTACCGTTTTCCTCCACCACCTGGCTTATTTCCTCTGCGGCAAGGGAGAAAGCGGCATTCTCATAGGCCTGGGACGCTTCCCCTCTTCCTACGCTCCGGCGGATGACCGGGTCCTCGGAATATTCCTTGGCAAGATCTGAAAAATCCACGTCCCCTGCCTGGGCCTTTAAAAGCACCTCAGCGGCGGCAGAGGCATCTGACAAAACAATCTGGTCCACGGTTATGACCTTTGCTTCGCTGTCGCTGATTTCCAGGCTCATATCCTTTGTTAATTCATTGACAACCTTGTTGGAAATATAGTATTCTTCGTACATGGTCTGGACATCGCTTTCCGTCGCTCCCATGTAGGAAATATCCTCTTTTGTAAGGGAATTAAAATATTCCTCCGACGCCTTGCGGGCCTGCTCCTTTTCCCCGCTGGAAAGAGCCACTCCCTTGTTCTGGGCCAGAAGGTTTAACATCTTCATCTCTTCCAGAAAGTCCTTTACCTGGTCCACCAGATAGGTCTCAAAGGTCTGTCCTTCCGGTAAGGCCACTCCCCAGATCTGGCTGGTGTAAACCTGCTGATACCGGTTTCTCTCCGTCGCCAGAATAATCATGGACTGGGGCAGGGTGTAGGCCTTGGTTTCCTTGATTTCGGAAACAATGGGAATTTCAGCCTTACAGCCGGACAGCAGGGCGGCCGCCAGGGCAAAGGTTAAAAAGAGACGTTTCCAATGCTTGTGCGAAGCTTTCATGGACACCCTCCTTCCCCGCCGCTCAAAGCAGTTTCAATATTTTCAAAACCCCGTCGTTCACATTGGTATCCGCCTGGAACCGGGCCGCTTCCTTTACTTCTTTTCTGGCATTGCCAACCGCAAAGCTGTAATAAGCCTGTTTTAAAAAATCAATATCATTTAACTGGTCCCCAAAGGCCATGGTCTCTTCCGGCTTAATCTCCAGGCTGTCCTGGAGAAGCTTTATGGCCTGGCCCTTATTGATTCCCGGCTTCATGCAGTCCAGCCACATGTCTCCGGAAATTGTCATCTTTAAACGGTCCCCGTACTTTTCCCGGAAGCCTCTTGTATGGGATTCCACATCGTTTTTCCGGTAAACCGAAATCTTAATAAATTCAGAATCCACCGCTGTTAAGTCTTCCACCTGCTTCACCCGGAACTTATACCCATTCACCAGCCAGTCGACAAACTCCTGATCCTTTGTTTCCAGATACACCACATCAGGGCCGCTGATCATGACCTCCAGCCCCTGGACCTTCCGCACATCCTGTATCATATCCATGATGGTCTGCCGTTCAATGGGATTGATAAACAGGCTGCGCCCATGGCAGCCCACATAGGCTCCATTGTCCGAAAGATAGAATACCTTTTCCTTAATAGGGTCAAAAATGGACTCAACGCTGGCCCACTGACGGCCGCTGGCCACCGCAAACTGGATTCCCTTTTCCCGAAGCTTTAAAATCACATCGTAAAGCTCCGGGTTTATCTCATTGCTTCCATCTTTCACCAGAGTTCCATCAATATCCGACGCAATCAGCTTAATCATTCCCGGCCCTCCTGTTCAAACAGCTCTTTTATCTCCTGGTATACACGTCCTACTGGCAATCCTACTACATTATTGTAATCTCCGTCAATCCCTTTAATAAAAGCAGCGAATTTCCCCTGTATTCCGTAAGCCCCCGCCTTGTCCATAGGCTCCCTGTCATCGGCATAAGCCCTTATTTCTTTCTCTGTCATGGGATATACAGAAACCTCAGTCTTTTCCGCAAATGTCCGCATCTTATTTCCCTTTTGTCCGCAAAATATCAGGGTGACTCCCGTATATACCTGATGAACCTTTCCCTCCAGCATGGAAATCATCTGGAACGCCTCCTCATGGCTGGCCGGTTTTCCTAATATTTTCCCAGCCGCCGATACCACGGTATCCGCACCGATGACCAAGGTCCCCGGCTCCTGGAAACGGGCCACATCCTGGGCCTTTTGACGGGAAAGCTCCATCACTGCCTGCTCCGGCACATCCGTAGTAAGCTTTTCTTCAATGGTGCTTGGCACAATCTCCGGCACCAGCCCGACCTGGGCCAAAAGCTCCCGTCTGCGCGGAGAAGCTGAAGCCAATACAAGCTTTTCTATTTTTTTATTCACGGCAACCTCCTATATCATTCATAACGGGCAAGTCAAATATCCAGCAGCAAGCAATGGCGCATTTGACCCCGCGGGCAGTCACCAAGGCCAAGCAAGGTTGACCCGGCTCACTGCTCACTTACGCAAGAATAAGCGGGACCCGCATCGAATCCCGCCATTCTTAATATACTTTCAGACGCCCGATCATGGACGTATCATCATCTTCTTCACAGGCCGCCTTAAGCTGCAACCTCATGGTGTACGCAAAATCTGCCACATAAAATGCCATCAGGCACATGGCAACCATGCGTTCCAAACCATCTGGAACCAGTCCGGCCGTATGACTCACAAATCCGCTTAAAAAACGGAAATAAAAAATTCCTAAAAAT
>JASGGP010000085.1:0-15057 GCA_047604985.1 Lacrimispora sp. | reverse complement strand
GTCATGCCTTCGATGAATTTGCGGCTGAACAGCAGATACAGGACAATAACCGGTGTTATGGTAATTACACTTGCGGTATAAATCCGTGCCATATCGCTTCCATATTCTCCTGTAAACTTGACGAATCTGGTGGAGACAGGCTTTAAAACCTCTGTGGTAATAAATGTGTTGGACCATAAGTATTCATTCCAGACGTTGACGAATACCAAAATCGCTACCGTAAGAAACATGGGCTTTGCAATAGGAACCGTTATCCTTAAAAAGCTGTCCAGCTCGCTGCAGCCGTCTATTTTGGCCGCCTCCTCCAGCTCCCTGGGAATCCCTGTAAGAAATGTCTTTAAAAGCAGCATGTTAAAGGGAATCTGCATGGCAGTATAAACCAGCATCAGTCCCAGTCTGGAATCAATGAGATGGAGTTTGTTGAACATAAAGTAATCCGGAACGATATACAGAAAGCCCGGCAGAGAGATCGCCACAAAAAAGTAGGCATTAAAGAACCCTCTCCCCCTGTATTCCAGCTTGCTGATGGAGTAAGCTCCAAGCCCGGCTACGGTCAGAACAACCACAATCACTACCGCTGCTATGAGAATGCTGTTCACATAGGCCTGACCGTAGCCTCCGATCTTCCAGGTTTCCGGGTAATTGTTAAACACCCATTTTTCAGGAAGTCCCAGAGGCATGCTCTTGACTTCCCTGTCGGAACGGAAAGAATTTAAGAAAACCTGGATCAGCGGGATGAGGGCGAACAGAAGCATCCCTGATAAAAATATGTATTTCACCACTGCAAGGGGCGATATTCTTTTTTTATGCATCCTCCATCCCTCCTTTTTTGCTGATTGCTTTCTGCAGGAAATACAGCACAATGCAAATGCCGCACTGAATCACGCACAGGGCATTGGCATATCCGGCCCGGTACTTTGTAAAGGCATTCTTATAAATATAAGTGGACATGATTTCCGTCGCATTGGCCGGCCCTCCGTTTGTCATTATGTAAACATAATCAAAGGTCAGGAAAGACCACATGATGGTCATAATGAGAACGAAAGCGATGGTAGGCCTGATTCCGGGTATGGAAATATGAAACAGCTCCTGGAAACGGTTGGCCCCATCCACTCTGGCAGCTTCATACAGCTCCGGGTCCACCTGCTGCAGGGCTCCTAAAAACAGGACCATAATAAAACCCCACCAGTGCCAGTTATCCACAAAGGCCACGGAATAAAGAGCAATATCAGGATTTCCCAGCCAGAGCGTCTTTGCCAGTCCCTCCCAGCCCAGACTTGCAAAAAACTGGTTAAAGCCATAATAGGGGTTCATATATGCCGTCCAGATTTTGCCGGCAACGGCGGCAGATATGACATAGGGGATAAAAAAGGCGGTTCTGAAAACCATCTGTCCCCGGTTTAACCGGCTGATGATAATGGAAATTACGAATCCCAGAAACAGGGGCACTGTCACAAAAATCAACAGCCAGACAATGTTGTGAAGGATGGCCTGCTTTACCATGGGATCTACTGCAATTTCCTTTAAATTATCCAGCCCGATGAATTTTGCAGCTCCCAGCCCGTTCCAGTCATAAAGAGACATGACCAGTGTGCTGCACGAGGGCAGCGCCACCAGGCAGATATGAATTAAAAAGGCCGGCAGAATAAAAAAATATGGAGTTAAATGCATCTTCTTGTTTTTCACGTGTTCACTCTCCTAAAAAGGCACGGATAAGCTGCAGTTCCCCAGAATATTTTCATATGCTTCGAAACGGCAGGTATCCGTGCCAGATTTATTTACTGTCAGCTGCCCTGCAGCGTCTTATTTTGACGGCAGAACCGGTGCAGCTCCGCTCTCAAGCGCTTTATCCAAATACTGCTGGGCATTTTTCATAAAGTCATCCACACTCACAACGCCGAGGAACACGGAATCCACATTTTCATTCATATACACTCTCATATCCGACGGATAGAAGGTCCAGGAACAGAAGCCGATCTGCTTGTTTGCCTGGGCATCCATAAGGAGCTTGTACTGGTCATACATCTTCGGATCCATTCCTGAAATTTTTGAAATATCAAAGGCCTTTAATGGGTAAGGCTGATAGCCCGCCTCCGTAATGGAGGTATAATGGCGGTCCAGGCTTGTAAATAAATAATTCAAAACTTCAGCCGCCAGCTCCGGATTTTTGGAATTGGCATTGATGGAGTAGCCCCCTCCTGTGGCAAAGGGAAGAATGTATCCGATCTCCGGGTCCTCCGGCATCATCTCAGAATCCCAGTTGCAGTCAGGATAAGTCGTATTCAGCTGATTGGCCGCCCAGGTACCGTCAATCATCATGCCGGCCCGGCCCTCTGCAAAGAAAGCCAGCATATCCTCATTGGTGATGGATTGGGAAGCCTTGTCCCCCAGCCAGCCTTCGTTCCACCAGTCTGTCATCGTCTGGATGGAAGCCGTGATCTTCGGATCCGTAAACTTTCCTTCCCCTGTAAGGGCGCTTCTCATGGCATCCGGTCCGGCGTAGCAGCTGGTAAAGGTGGAATACAGCCAGTCCACGGCCCCCTGGTAATTGGAATTTCCAAAGGAAATAGGAATGATTCCCTTTGCTTTCATTTCTTTCATTAAGGCTACCAGCTCATCCTTTGTCTTAGGCACTTCAAAGCCGTTTTTCTGCATCACATCCATGTTGTAATAAAGGACCATGCCCTCAAAGCTGGTGGGAAGAGAATATAGCTTCCCGTTGTAAAAGCAGCTGTCATAGGCCCAGTCATAAAACATATCCTGCCAGCCATACTTCGCCGCAAAATCATCGAGAGTCAGCACCCTGTCCGCTTTCGCAAATTCCGCAACATCCGTGGGTCCATCCAGATCCAGGATATCCGGTCCCCCGCCTCCTGCTACCTCCACCTGCAGGCTCTGCCGGTCATTGTACATCTTGATTTCAATATCCACATCGGGAAATGCCGCCTTTAAGGGCTCATCAATGTACTTCTCCCTGACCGCAACCTGAGCTGCATCAGCCAGATAGGTGGAAATGACTATTTTTTCTCTTTTTCCGTCCTTACTGCCTGTTTCAGCCTTTCCCTCTGTTGTCTGTGCTCCTGTGCCGGTCCCCTCCGGCGGCTTCGAAGCGGAGCATGCCGTTAACGAAAAAATCATTCCGGCAGCCATTGTCAATGCCAATACTTTTTTTGTTTTCTTCATTTTACCTTCCCCTTTTTACATGATATAGTTTTTAAAGAATCCTTTCCAGCTCGTCTCTTTGCGGAAGTGATTCCTGCGCCCCTTTTCGTGTTACCGCTATGGAGGAAGCCTGATTGGCAAAACGGATGGCCGCCGCTTCCTTCTGTCCTTCTGCCAGCGCTGTAGCCAAAGCGCCGTTAAAGCAGTCACCGGCAGCCGTAGTATCCACAGCCTTGACCTTTCTGGCCGGATAGAACTGCTCCCCGCCCGTTCCTGCTGCCATGGCCCCCTTGTCCCCTAAAGTGACCACCACATTTTTTACCCCTTTTCGGAGCAATGATCCCGCTCCCCTTATTACGTCCTTCTGATCTTCTCCCCCAATCCCGCTTAAAGTTGCAAGCTCTGTTTCATTGGGAGTGATGTAGTCAATTAACGGATAAATTTCCTCAGGAATGGATTCCGGCGCTGGAGCGGGATTTAAAATCACCGTCTTTCCCAGCTCTTTTCCACGTTTCACTGCATACCAGACCGCGTCATATGGAATCTCCATCTGGAGCACTATGTAATCACACCACTGAAACTGCTCATCTCTGGATTTTAAATACTCCACATCACACTCCCTGTTGGCCCCCGGTATGACCACAATGCTGTTATCACCGTTATAATCCACGTAAATGACAGCCATGCCTGTGGGCTGATCCATGCTTTCTTTTAAATATTCGGTTTTCACACCGGAATCACCCAGGCTTTCCAAAAGCTTCCGTCCAAATTCATCCTGTCCTATGCAGCCCAGCATCCGGACCTCTCCGCCCAGCTTCCCAGCAGCGCAGGCCTGATTCGCCCCTTTTCCGCCTGTTTTATAGGATACTGTCTCTCCCAGAACCGTCTCTCCTACAACCGGCATCTTTGCCATCTCCACAGACATGTCCATATTAAGGCTTCCTATTACCAATATGCCTTTTTTCATACTGATCTCCTTTGAAATATGTATAAGAAAATACTTTCTTAAATTCTTTTCCTAGTTTTATATTATCACAGCTTTTTACTTTGTCAATATATTGCACCAAAAAATATTTTACAAAACTATTTTCTTATATATTTTCACCAATAATCTTCATAATATTTATTGACAAAAAAGCGCTTGTATACCATAATAGATTTATTGACAAGACCAGGAGGAATTCCAATGACCATCAAGGAAATCGCCCAGTTGGCGGGCGTTTCAATATCCACGGTATCAAAAATCGTCAACAATAAAGACAACAACATCAATCCTGAAACAAGAAACAGGGTTTTAAAAATCGTAAAAGACTATAATTATTCTCCCTACAGCACCGTAAAGAACAGCCCGGAAACAAAAACTTTCATTCTCGGCGTCCTTCTCAAATCCATTTCCAGGACAAGCCAGTTCATAAACGGAACAATCAGCTCCGCACAGAAGAATGGTTACAGCATTTTAATCTATGACAGCATGGATGACCCGGAAAATGAGCTGAAAAACATAACCTCTCTCTGCAAAAATAATGTGGACGGAGTGATCTGGGAACCTGTGGGAAGCGCCAGTCTGGAGTACAGGCGCTATTTTGATGAACAGAGCATTGAGGTATGCTGTATCAACAGCCAGAGTGATCCTGCATCCTATTTTATCGATTTCGCCACCATGGGCTACGCTGCAACAGAGGTCCTGATTCAGTACGGCCATACAAATATAGGCTGTCTCACAAAGAAAGACAGCCTGCGCTCCGATATGGTTCTCGACGGCTTTAAAAAGTGTCTCTTTGATCATGGAATTCCTTATCAGGCTTCCATGAATCTTCCCGCGGAGGAGGAAGACTGGTATAACAGCATCCTCGCACATACTCCCACAGGCATCATCAGCACCCATTACAGGTCTTCCCTTACGCTTATGGAGCATTTGTCAAAGCTTCAGTTTCACGTTCCCTCTGATTTATCCCTCATAAGCTTAAGGGATGATATCCGGGACAACCTTGCTTTCCAAGGCATTTCCAGCATTAAAATTCCTTACTACGAATTCGGAACCTTTGTATGTGAGCGGCTGATTGAAAAATGTGAAAAACAGGAGGGAGAGGCTGCGGCTTTCCAGGTGGACTTTCCGTTAGAAAACACCCAAAGCATTGATCTTCCCTTCAGCTGCCATGAGAAAAAAATCATAGTGGTGGGCAGCATCAATATAGACGTCACCTTAAATGTGGATGAGCTTCCACAGCCGGGCCGTACCGTCAGTACCAGCAGGCATTCCGTCATGCCCGGCGGCAAAGGGGCAAATCAGGCCATAGGCGTGGCAAGGCTGGGAAATGAGGTTTCACTTCTCGGTAAGGTGGGCAGCGATTATGATTCCAACATTATTTATACCTGTATGGAAGAAAATCATGTGGATGTCCAGGGTTTAAAAAGGGACGCCCGGTCAGAAACAGGCAAGGCCTACATCCACGTCCAGAAAGACGGAGAAAGTGCCATCACCGTTCTGGCAGGGGCCAACCAAAGCTTATTGCCCCAGGACCTTCTGCCCTATGAAAAGCTATTTGAAAATGCGGGCTACTGCCTCCTTCAGACCGAGATTCCGGAAATCTCCGTGGAAGCGGCCGCAGGGCTGGCAAGAAAACACGGAACCAAAAACATCTTAAAGCCTGCGGCCATGAACTCCATCAGTCCGTCGCTTATGAAGCTGATTGATATTTTTGTTCCGAACCGGAAAGAAGCAGAATTGCTGTGTCCGGGGATTCCGGATATAGAAGAGAAAGCGGAGGAATTTATAAAACGGGGGGCAAAAAATGTAATCATCACCCTGGGGCATTCGGGGTGCTATTTGAAAACGTCTGATTTCTGCGGATATATTCCGGCAGCATCCTTTACTTCTATAGATACTACCGGGGCCGCCGATGCTTTTATTGCCGCGCTGGCCGTTTATTTGTCATCCGGATATTCCATGGAAGCCGCAGCCAGAATCGCCACTTATGCGGCCGGCTTCTGTGTATCCAGACAGGGCGTAATTCCGGCGCTCATAGACCGGAATTCCCTGGAAACTTATATTAACAGGGTTGAACCGGAATTGATGAAGCAGTAAAAAAATAACCTCCCAGGAACGGAAATCCCGGGAGGTTATTTTTTATGCTTTTATAAAGTTTTTATTTCTGTATTTAATGATTGACTTACTCGTTTAAAGCTGCCTGAGCTGCTGCCAGCTTAGCAATCGGCACGCGGAACGGTGAGCAGGATACATAATCCAGACCGATCTTATGGCAGAACTCTACGGAAGAAGGATCTCCGCCGTGCTCGCCGCAGATGCCAACGTGCATTTCAGGACGTGCGCCCTTACCTAACTTAATGGCAGTCTCCATGAGCTTGCCTACGCCGGTCTGATCCAGTTTTGCAAATGGATCGTTCTCAAAGATCTTGGTCTCATAGTAAGCATTCAAGAACTTTCCTGCATCGTCACGGGAGAAACCGTAAGTCATCTGAGTTAAGTCATTGGTTCCGAAGCAGAAGAATTCTGCATCCTTTGCAATATCATCAGCAATCAGGCAGGCTCTTGGAATCTCGATCATGGTACCTACTTCATACTTTAAGCTGATTCCTGCTGCTGCGATTTCTGCATCAGCGGTTTCAACAACGATCTTTTTAACGAACTTTAATTCTTTCTCATCACATACAAGCGGAATCATGATTTCAGGACATACCTTCCAGTCTGCATGAGCTTTCTGTACGTTGATGGCTGCACGGATAACTGCCTTTGTCTGCATTCTTGCAATCTCAGGATAGGTAACTGCAAGACGGCAGCCACGATGTCCCATCATTGGGTTGAATTCGTGTAAGGAATCAATAATGGTCTTGATCTGAGCAACGGTCTTGCCCTGTGCGTCAGCCAGCTTCTTGATGTCCTCTTCCTCTGTAGGAACGAACTCGTGTAACGGCGGGTCTAAGAAACGGATGGTAACAGGATTTCCTTCCAGAGCCTCGTAGAGCTTTTCGAAGTCTCCCTGCTGTACCGGAAGAATCTTTTCCAGTGCCGCTTCTCTTTCCTCTACTGTATCGGAACAGATCATCTCGCGGAATGCGTCGATTCTGTCGCCTTCAAAGAACATATGCTCAGTACGGCAAAGGCCGATACCCTCTGCGCCCAGCTCTCTTGCTTTTCTTGCATCAGCAGGCGTGTCTGCATTGGTTCTTACTTTCAGTCTTCTGTATTTGTCTGCCCAAGCCATGATTCTTCCGAATTCTCCTGTAATGGAAGCGTCTACGGTGGGGATAATGCCGTCATAAATCTTTCCGGTGGATCCGTCGATGGATAACCATTCTCCCTCGTGGTATTCCTTTCCTGCCAGAACAAACTTCTTGTTCGCTTCATCCATAGCGATCTCGGAACAGCCGGATACGCAGCAGGTACCCATACCGCGGGCAACTACGGCTGCATGGGAGGTCATACCGCCGCGGACAGTTAAGATACCCTGTGCGGCCTTCATGCCTTCAATATCTTCCGGAGATGTTTCCAGACGGACTAAAACGACTTTCTCACCTCTTTCATGCCATGCCTTTGCATCTTCTGCAGTAAATACGATTTTTCCGCATGCAGCTCCCGGAGATGCAGCCAAAGCCTTTCCAACCGGCTCTGTCTTCTTTAATGCTTCTCCGTCGAACTGAGGATGGAGTAAGGTATCCAAGTTTCTCGGATCAATCATCTTAACTGCCTTTTCTTCTGTAATCATGCCTTCGTCAACCAGATCGCATGCAATATTTAAGGCAGCCTTAGCCGTTCTCTTTCCGTTACGTGTCTGAAGCATATAGAGCTTTTTATCTTCAATGGTAAACTCCATATCCTGCATATCTCTGTAATGATCTTCCAGCTTGTTGCAGATGCCTACGAACTGGTCATAAACCTCAGGCATTACTTCCTTTAACTGTTCGATCTTATTGGGTGTGCGGACACCGGCAACTACGTCCTCGCCCTGTGCGTTCATTAAGAACTCACCCATAAGGTGCTTCTCGCCGGTTGCAGGATCACGGGTAAATGCAACGCCGGTACCGGAGGTTTCGCCCATGTTTCCAAATGCCATCATCTGTACGTTAACAGCAGTTCCCCAGGAATATGGGATATCGTTGTCGCGGCGGTAAACATTTGCTCTTGGGTTATCCCAGGAACGGAATACGGCTTTGATGGCTTCCATCAGCTGAACCTTGGGATCTGCCGGGAAATCCTGGCCGATTTTTTCCTTGTATTCATTCTTGAACTGGTTTGCAAGCTCTTTTAAGTCGTCGGCAGTCAGGTCTACGTCCTGTGTAATGCCCTTTTCCTCTTTCATCTTGTCAATGAGCTCTTCGAAATACTTTTTGCCCACTTCCATAACTACGTCGGAGAACATCTGGATAAATCTTCTGTAGCAGTCGTAAGCCCAGCGTGGATTTCCTGATTTTGCAGCCAGAACTTCCACAACCTCTTCATTTAAGCCAAGGTTTAAAATGGTATCCATCATACCTGGCATGGATGCTCTTGCGCCGGAACGGACAGAAACTAAAAGCGGATTCTCCTTATCGCCGAACTTCTTGCCGGTGATCTCTTCCATCTTAGAGATGTGCTCCATGATCTGATCCATGATCTCATCGTTGATCTTTTCGCCATCTTCATAATACTGAGTACAAGCCTCAGTTGTAATTGTAAACCCCTGTGGAACCGGAAGACCTAAATTTGTCATTTCTGCCAGGTTCGCGCCTTTACCTCCCAGCAGGTTTTTCATGCCTGCGTTGCCTTCGGTAAACAAATAAACCCATTTTCTTGCCATAAGTAAATTTCCTCCTAAAAAATGTGTTGTTTGGTTAGTATTGACTATCCGACGTTTTAAAATGCGGAAAAGCCCTGCGAATATTATAGCATAATTCAAATTCTAGTAAAGACTTTTTCATTGATTATTCGCATAACTTTTTTCTTTTTTCAATACAATTGAATTGAAAGCCCTTACAAATTCTGTCATTTTCCGATATGCGATTTATTTTCGTATATACGAATAATTCCCCAAATATTTAAAAAATTTACTCCTCCCGCCCTTTTCCCATGCAGCCTTTCCTTTCCAGGTTTTTCTTATAAATTTCCCACCTAATTTACATTTTTTTCTGTAAAATAACACCAAATGAGATTGTCTACGGGAAGAAAATGTGATACATTAATTGTATCTCTGAAAATCAATCAATAATAGGAGGAAACAACGATATTATGAAAAAGAGAGCATTAGCATTAACCATGGCAGTCATGATGGCTGCAACCTTAAGTGCATGTGGTTCTTCCGGTTCCGGCACCGCAACAACTGCTGCACCTGCGGAAACCACCACGGCTGCCGCTGAAAAACCGGCGGAGACAACGGTGGCTTCAAGCAAGACCGAGTCCTCAGGCGGCTATGACCTGGCGCTGGTAACGGACTTAGGTACTATTGACGACAAGTCCTTTAACCAGGGCGCATGGGAAGGCATGAAGAAGTACGCGGAAGAGAACGGAATCTCCTACAAGTACTATCAGCCTCAGGAAGGTACCACAGACTCCTATCTTGAGACCATCGGCCTTGCGGTAGAAGGCGGAGCCAAGCTGGTTGTCTGCCCTGGCTTCTTATTCGAAGAGCCGGTATTTCTTGCCCAGGACCAGTATAAAGATGTTCACTTTATCCTTCTGGATGGGGAGCCACACAACGGTGACTACTCCGAATACAGAACGGAAGCCAACGTAATGCCTATCCTTTTCCAGGAAGATGAGCCAGGCTTCTTAGCCGGTTATGCTGCTGTAAAAGACGGAAATACAAAGCTTGGCTTCTTAGGCGGTATGGCTGTTCCGGCTGTTATCCGTTACGGATACGGATTTGCAGAAGGCGCTGACTACGCAGCTAAGGAAATGGGCGTAGATAACATTGAAATCATGTACAACTACACAGGCGCATTTGCTGCTACTCCGGAAGCCCAGTCCATGGCAGCTTCCTGGTACCAGAACGGCACCGAAGTGATCTTCGGATGCGGCGGCGCTGTAGGCAACTCTGTTATGGCAGCAGCAGAAGAAAAGAATGCAAAAGTAATCGGCGTTGACGTTGACCAGAGCTTCGAGTCCAATACGGTCATCACCTCCGCCATGAAGCAGCTTTCTGTTTCCGTTTATGACGGCGTAAAGGCTTTTTATGACAATTCATTCCCAGGCGGCAAGACCAGCATCTTCTCCGCAAAGAACGACGGTATCGGACTTCCTATGGATACTTCCAAATTTACCAAGTTCACCAAGGATGATTATGACAAGATCTATTCCGATTTAAAGGATGGCAAGATTGAGCTTGTACAGCCGTCTCAGGATAACAACAATCCTACTGTTGATTTAAAGCTTGAAAAAACAAAGATCAGCTTTGTAGAATAATCTGCAAAAAGAAACGCCCTGCGGGCATACCATTGTGCCCTGAAAAACGGGTATGAAAGAAGAAAGGAGATGCCGTTTGATTCACCAGTCAGAAGGATCTGGTCTCTTACGGCATCTCCTTTTTATTTTCTTAAAAAACGGGAAAATGCCAGTGCATTTTTCATAAACCGGGTACCGTATCCCTAAAAAGGTACCGACGTAAGGGGGATTTTATGGATTACATTATCGAAATGCTTCATATTACAAAAGAATTTCCCGGTATTATAGCCAATGATAACATTACTCTGCAGCTGAAGACAGGCGAGATCCACGCTCTGCTCGGCGAAAACGGCGCGGGAAAATCCACTCTCATGAGCGTCTTGTTCGGCCTTTACCAGCCGGAAAAGGGCGTCATTAAGGTCAAGGGCAAGGAAGAAAAAATCACCGGTCCTTTAGATGCCAACAGTCTGGGCATCGGAATGGTTCATCAGCACTTTAAGCTGGTGGAAAATTTCACCGTACTCCAGAATATTGTTCTGGGCATGGAGACAACAAAGCGGGGCTTTTTAAAAATGGATGATGCCCGCAGGAAAATTATGGAATTAAGTGAGAAGTACAAGCTGTTCGTGGACCCGGACGCTCTCATATCCGACATCACCGTCGGCATGCAGCAAAGGGTTGAAATTTTAAAGATGCTTTACCGTGACAATGAAATCATGATATTCGACGAACCAACAGCGGTTCTGACCCCGCGGGAAATTGATGAACTGATGCAGATCATGAAAGATCTGGTAAAGGAAGGAAAGTCCATTCTGTTCATCACCCATAAACTCAACGAAATCAAGGCGGTTGCGGACCGCTGCAGCGTCCTGCGCCGCGGAAAATATATTGGAACTGTAGAGGTAGCAAAAACATCCCCTGAGGAAATGTCGGAAATGATGGTGGGGCGGAAAGTGAACCTAACCGTTGACAAGGGTCCCGCTAAGCCGGGAGAAGTGGTCCTGGAAGTGAAAGACCTTTCCGTCAAGGCCAGAAGAGAAGGCCAGACAAAGAATCTGGTTCAGGATGTCTCTTTCCAGGTAAAAAGAGGGGAAATTGTCTGTATCGCCGGCATTGACGGCAACGGGCAGACAGAGCTTGTTCATGCCATCACCGGCCTTGCCGATATGAGTACCGGAACCGTTACCATCAACGGAGAGGACATGACAAAAAAGAGCATCCGTTACAAGAACACCCATGGTCTGTCCCACATTCCGGAGGACCGCCATAAGCACGGCCTTGTGCTGGATTATAATTTAGCCTATAATCTGGTTCTCCAGCAGTATTTTGAAAAAGAATTCCAAAGCGGCACATTCTTAAAAAATGACAAGATTTATGAATACGCAGAAAAGCTGATTGAGGATTATGACATAAGGAGCAGCGAAGGAGCCTATACCACAGCCCGCAGCATGTCCGGCGGCAACCAGCAAAAAGCCATCGTTGCCAGGGAAATTTCCAAAGTTCCTGATATTCTGTTGGCAGTCCAGCCCACCAGAGGTCTGGATGTAGGAGCCATCGAATATATACACAAACAGCTGATAAAGCAGAGGGATGCAGGAGCTGCCATCCTTTTGGTGTCTCTGGAATTAGATGAAGTCATGAATTTAAGCGACAGGATTCTGGTCATGTTTGAAGGCGGCATTGTGGCCGATTTAGATCCCAAGAATATTACGGTTCAGGAATTAGGTCTGTATATGGCAGGCGCAAGAAAGAATGGTGGCAGATCATGAAACCGAGACAGATAAAGGACCGCACAGGCATTCTCTCTTCCATCTTCGCCATTGTGCTGGGACTGATCGTAGGGCTTATCATTCTGATCCTCTGCAACCCCGGACAGGCCTTTCCCGGGTTTGTTACAATATTAACAGGTGCATTTACCCATGGGGCAAAGGGTGTTGGCCAGGTCTTTTACTATGCGACCCCCATCATTCTCACCGGTCTTTCCGTGGGCTTTGCCTTTAAGACGGGGCTGTTTAACATCGGGACCCCCGGCCAGTTCATTCTGGGCGGCTTCGGCGCGGTTTACGTTGGCATTCTGTGGACGTCCTTAGGGCCGGCTCACTGGATTGTGGCCCTTTTAGCCAGCGTCATCCTGGGCGCGGTCTGGGGACTTGTTCCCGGGCTTTTAAAGGCCTATTTCAACGTGAACGAGGTTATTTCCTCCATCATGATGAATTACATCGGCATGTATCTTGTAAACTGGACCGTAAAGAGCTACAAGCCTCTGTTTAACAACCTGCGCAACGAGTCCCGCAACGTGGCGGCAACGGCCAACATTCCCAAGATGGGACTTGACAAGATATTTCCGGGTTCCAGCGTCAACGGCGGAATCCTCATTGCCATTTTAATCGTCATCCTGATCTGGTTTCTTCTTAACAAGACCACTTTCGGCTATGAATTAAAGGCCGTGGGCTTTAACCGGGACGCCAGCAAATACGCGGGTATCAATGAGAAAAAGAGCATCATCCTGTCCATGGTAATCGCAGGAGCCATTGCAGGGCTGGCAGGCGGCCTTTTGTATCTTGCCGGTACAGGAAAGCATATCGAAATCAAGGATGTGCTGCCGTCGGAAGGCTTTACGGGCATTTCCGTTGCGCTTTTGGGCCTAAGCAATCCCATCGGAGTGCTGTTCTCCGGTATCTTTATCGCATATTTGACGGCCGGAGGCTTTTACTTACAGCTGTTTGAATTTTCCACGGAAATCATTGACATCATTGTAGCAGTCATCATCTATTTCAGCGCCTTTGCCCTGATGGTAAAAATTCTCCTGGCAAAGATTAAGAAAGAGAAAAGTTCAAAAGCAGAGGCTGAAAAGGAAGGAGGAAAGAAAGCATGAGTGTCGTTTATTTTATTTTCCAGCAGACCATGTATTTCATGATCCCTCTCATGATCGTAGCTTTGGGAGCCATGTTTTCAGAGCGGAGCGGCATCATCAACATCGCCCTGGAAGGCATAATGACCATGGGCGCATTTACCGGAATCCTGTTCATCCATTTTACAGGAAGCTCCATGAGCGGACAGACCCAGCTCATTGTGGCGGTCCTCATTTCCATGGTGACAGGCATGGCGTTCTCCCTTTTCCACGGATACGCCTCCATTAACATGAAAGCCAATCAGGTAATCAGCGGTACGGCTTTAAATATGTTCGCTCCCGCCTTTGCCATATTTGTGGCGAGAGTTCTTCAGGGAGTACAGCAGGTACAGTTTGCCAACACCTTCCGCATTACCTCGGTTCCGGTGCTGGGAAGAATTCCTTTTATCGGTCCTCTTCTGTTCCAGAATGCTTATATCACCACCTATATCGGCATTATTATCTTCCTGCTTTCCGCTGTGGTTCTTTACAGGACCCGGTTCGGGTTAAGGCTCCGCTCCTGCGGTGAGCATCCCCAGGCAGCCGATGCGGCCGGCATTAATGTATACCGTATGCAGTATGCAGGCGTACTCATCTCCGGCGCTTTAGGCGGACTTGGAGGGCTGGTATTCGTGGTTCCCACCTCCACCATCTTTAACGCGGATGTGGCAGGTTACGGATTCCTGGCTTTGGCGGTTCTGATCTTCGGTCAGTGGAAGCCGGTAAATATTATGCTGGCCTCCCTGTTCTTCGGCCTTATGAAAGCCGTTGCCTCCGCTTATTCCGGAATCCCATTCTTAAATGCTTTGGGCATTCCCAGCTATTTTTACAAGATGGTGCCTTATATCATCACACTGATCGTGCTTATATTCACCTCCAGAAACTCCCAGGCTCCAAAGGCGGAGGGAATTCCTTACGATAAGGGCCAGAGGTAATCGTCACGCAAAGAAACCGGGGCCATATAATAAATTACAACCCACGAAAAGAGTGATCCCATGACCCCCTATAACAGCTTTGCCTCCCAATTCGGCTGTAATCAGGACAATGCCTATTTATCCTGGAACCCTAATGACTACGGGCCTACGGCGGTAATATTGAACATTGCCCACGATACCTTGAGAAATCCCTCCTTCCGCACCACCCGCTGGACGGGAGACCACATGCAGCTTACCCTCATGAGCATTCCGGAAGACAAGGACACAGGACTGGAAATCCATCCACACTGTGACAAGTTCATCCGCATTGAGGAGGGAGAAGGAATGGTACTCGTGGGCGACAGTCCCTATAACCTGTATTTCAGGCAGCCTATTGACGATAAATGCGCGATTCTGATCCCTG
Organism: Lacrimispora sp.; assembly: GCA_047604985.1. Classification (GTDB taxonomy): domain Bacteria; phylum Bacillota; class Clostridia; order Lachnospirales; family Lachnospiraceae; genus Lacrimispora. The sequence goes on along the minus strand of JASGGP010000085.1, from coordinate 292 downwards.
TCAATACCTGGCACATCCTCATAAACACCGGTTCCAGGCCCTTAAAGCTTTTTACGATTTATTCTCCCGCCTATCATCCTCCGGGAACGGTACACTGGACAAAGGCGGATTCCGAATCCGACAAATAGCCGTAAAAAGAAAAATTGTTTTTTAATACATTCCCCGCCGGGTGCGGCGGCATAACAAAAAGGTGCAGAACCGGAGTCTAATAACTCCGGGCTGCACCTTTTTTCTGCCAGACGGCTGATTTTAAAAACGGAATTTATCTTCTAAATAGCTCTTCAGCTCTGCA
>JASGGP010000084.1:0-15346 GCA_047604985.1 Lacrimispora sp. | reverse complement strand
GCTCCCCTTTATTGGGAACGGGGAGCCTTTTCTATGCAATAGGCCTGGCTGTTCCGGTACATTGCCTGGGTATGGTTCAGCTGCCATATTGGTCTTGTTTCGATTCCCATCTCCTTTAACTTTTCCATGAGACCGTCCCGGGTCACGCCATGGCTTCTTATGAGCAGGGAATAGAACCAGTGGTTATTCCGCGCCTTTTCATTAAATGGAAGCAGTTCAAAGCTTTCCATGGACCGGATGGCATCTTGATAATAGCTGTAATTATTTTCCTTGATCTGAATAAAATCTTCCAGGCATTCTAACTGGGCGGTTCCCAATGCTGCCTGCAGGTTGGTCATGCGGTAATTGTAGCCTATTTCATTGTGGGTGTAATAGAGCGGATCGTCTTTTGCCTGGGCAGCCAGATACCTCGCTTTTTCCAGAGAGCCGGCATCCCTTGCAGTGAGCATGCCGCCGCCTCCGGTTGTTATTATTTTGTTGCCGTTAAAGGAATAGGCTCCAAAATCGCCCATGGTCCCTGCAAATTGTTCTTTAAGGCTTCCTTGAATATAACAGGTTCCCAGTGCTTCCGTGGCATCTTCGATTAATTTAAGGCCGTACTGGCCGGCAATGGCTCTTAACCGTTCCATATCTGCCATATTGCCGAAGACATGAACGATCACAATTGCTTTAATGATCCGTTTTGACCGTTTATTTTCCAGCCCATGAGGCGTCATGGCGCATTCTTTTTTCAGGAAATCTGAAAGTTTATCACAATCCATATTAAGGGTGTGGTCACAATCCATAAAAACAGGCTCTGCTCCTATGTATTTCACCGGATTGACGGCGGCTATAAACGTAAGAGAAGGAACAATGACTTCATCCTTCGGCTTAACGCCCGATAGAAGCAGCGCCAGATGAATGGCGGCAGTTCCGCTCTGGAGCGCAGCAGCGCCCGGAACATTTAAATAGGCTGCCATTTCCCGCTCAAATCTTGTAACATAGCTGCCGGCTGTTGACACCCAGCCGTTATCAAGTGCATCGGATATATATATTTTTTCATTTCCTTTTAAATTAGGAACAGATAAAGGTATCATTCCAAGCCTCCGCCGTTGTTTCAGTTCTACATATTATAGATGTCCGTTTTATACTTAGACAGGTTTTCCCTCATCCAGTCAATGGTTTTCTCAAGGCCCAGGGCAAGGGGATATTCCGGTTTCCAGTCCGTCAGCTCTTTCAGCTTTTTATTAGACCCCATGAGGCGGACTACCTCGCTTTTTTGGGACGCAATCTCTGGGCGTCGCAGGAGATTCTGGCCTTGGGATTAATCCGGTGAATCAGCTCCGATGCCAGCTCTCCAATGGAAACTTCACTCTGACTGGCAATATTGATTTCTTCTCCTATGGTCTTTTCTGATCTTTCTATTTCAATAAATCCGTTTACCGTATCCTTTACGTAATTAAAATCTCTGGTAGGGCTTAAGCTTCCCAGATGAATCTCCTCGATCCCTGTCAGCAGCTGGCTGATAACGGTTGGTATAACGGCCCTTGCAGATTGTCTTGGGCCGTATGTATTAAATGGACGCACAATGACAACCGGAAGAGAAAAGCTTCTGTAAAAGGATTCCGCTAACCGGTCAGCTCCGATTTTTGTCGCGGAATAGGGGGACTGCCCCTGAAACGGATGGTTCTCATCTATGGGGATATATTTTGCGCTGCCATAGACCTCAGAGGTAGAAGTGACCAGAACCTTTCCGGTACCAAGGCTTCTGGCAGCCTGCAGCACGTTTAAGGTTCCTTTTATATTGGTATCAACATAGGAATCCGGAGAATGATAACTAAAAGGGATTGCAATTAATGCGGCAAGATGAAAGACGGATTCAATCCCTTCCATTGCATTTCTCACACCGTTGGGATCCCGGATGTCTCCGCTCTGTATTTCTATTTCCTTTTTTATATTGTGGGGAAGAGAATCCAGCCACCCCCAGGTATTAAAGGAATTGTAAAAGGTGAAGGCCCGGACCTCATACCCGCGTTCAACCAGTGTCTCTGTTAAGTGGCTGCCAATAAACCCGTCTGCTCCTGTAACAAGAACTTTTTTCATGCTGCTTCCCCTTTACCTGTGATGATTATCAAAAATTTTTATTTTATAGCTGCTTTTTTTATCTGTGACAGCAAAACAGAATTCTCCCTTAGGATTTGTGAGAGCATGATTCACATAGCTTTCCCGGCATTCTTCTTTCTGTTTTTCTTCGTTATAAACGCTGGAAACCTTTTCTAAAATAACAACCGCTCCCCTTACCGGGGTGCAATCCCTGTAACGGACCAATCCCCTGATTAAAAAAGGCTCCGTATGATCTTCATGATATATCTGCTCCATAATCCACTTCCCTGTCTAACCGGTTATCAGTGGTTCATAAATATCCAGCTGATAATTGATACAGTTATTTTTACTAACCACTACAGCAAACTCGCCGGACTGGTTGGTAATGGCATACCCTTTTTTTTCTCTGTAATCCTCCGGGTGAATTTCAATAATCTGTACGACTGCGCCTTCTATTGTTTTACCCTGTGAATTATAAACCGTTCCGGTTAATAAAACCTCGTTGGACCGGTCAATGGTAATGGTGGTATGCAGAATATTCCCATTGCCAAAGTTTTCCGGTGATATATTTATTTCTGCATAACAGCTCAATATAATTCCTCCTTTTTGTAGGGGTGGAGCGGAGCATATACCGCTAATTCATACTTCATACTGGGCTTTGCTTCTATAGAAAATAAATAGTATCCGTTTTCATCCGTAAAGGCATATCCCAGCGGGATTCTGGAATGATCTTCCCCGTTTATTTCAATGACCTGGACCGCCGCACCTGCACATGGTTCCTGGTTCTGGTTATAAACGGTTCCTCTGATAATCTGAAAGCACCTTCCTTTCAGCCGGATATTAAAATGGTTGTCTTTTGAGGATTGGAGCCTAGCTCCGCTTATTACGAAAGAGGACTTTTTGAAGCAATTCATAGAACCGGCTGAGCCCCCCCTCATTGGTTTCATCTGCCTGGACCGCTTTTGTATAAACGGTTATATTTAATTCCTGTTTATCCTTTGTATCCTCAGAATTGATGATATTTCCCTCTTGTTCTTTTCCGTCTATGATGATTTTATTTATTTTAACTTCTTTATATTTGGAATCTAACAGATTTTCATTCTTCTTTTCCTGTTCCATTTTTGCTTCCTCCTTTTATTCCGATTTTATTAAACTATATGCTGTTCGTAGAATTCTGTTACCGTTTCTAAGGCTGTCTTTTTTACTTTTTCCAGCATTTCTTTCATATTTTTAAAATATATTTGAAAAACCCCTGCCTGATGCTGCAAATCAGAGGTCAGCCCTTCATAATCCTTTGCATACATGCAGAATATTTTCTCTTTCATTTCAAATACAAATTCATTGAAATAGCCGCCTAAATATCTGCTTTCCAAAGCGTTTTCAAAGCTGCTTACAATCTGAAGAATATAGAGAATTCTTTGTAAATCTATATCATTCTCATCTGTTTCAGTCAGTGATTTTCTATGGTTTTCAGAAAGAATGATTTCACATAATTCCAGCCCCTGGTCTGCCTTTATAATATATTCTTCAAGAAAGCCCAGAATGAAGGCTATTGTCTCCCGGCTGTTTATGGAAATGCTGTGATCGGGAACACAATGATTCTTTTCCCCATCAAAGGCCAGCCCTTTCAATACCTTTGAAAGTTCCTTATGAGGTGCGCCCTTAATATCTGCGCCATAGGAACAATTAATGAACCGGATGCGTTTCTGATCCTTATAAATATCAATGTAGTGTTCCAGCTTTCTTCTGTAATGGTCAAGTGTGACCGTAGTTCCTATTTGCTTTCCATATACATCCTTTACGGTTATCTGGGCTTTGTACTGCAGGCTTTTATCGTAATCAAACACGGCGCTGTCCGCATGATGTTTGTCGTAGGTATGGGCGAAATCCTGCCCCACAAAGAGAATGGGAGAGCATCCCAGCATATTTGCGATATCCGTGCAGGCATGGGCTACGGAGCCTCCGCAAAAGACTCCTTTTAATTGACTTAAGTCTTTTATTGTCTGAGAGAAGAGGAGTGAAATAAAGATTTTCTCTCCCTTATATTCCCTTACCAGATACCGGTTGCTGTATTCATAAAATGCAAATGGAACCTTTAAATCCAGATAGTTCTTCATCATGTCAAAGTTTGCGTCCACAGGATCTACGGAAACGATCATATCAGGCATGATTCCGCTTGTTACCAGGGCTTCTACGGTTCTGCTTCCTGTAATAATAAAGCACTTCTTAAGGGCCTCCTTATTTTTAAGCATATCTTTGATGTTGGAATCCAGGGAAGGACCTCCGGATACAACAATGGCCGGAACATTTCGGTTTGTGAACATATAATGGTGAAGGGGCGTACACCCGTTTAAGATTTTTATATTCGCAATCATATTCTGAATGAATATATTTTTAAAACGCTTTGCCAGATCCACCTGAGAAGCGGAGTTTATTAAGGTCCAGTCCAGATGCCCGATGAGACAGTCATATTCTTTTTTATAAATCCGGGCGTAATTGCCAAAAGAATAAAAATATACATTGTTAATGTTTTTAAAGCTGATGGTCTCGTTAAAGATTTCTTTTACCAGCTTTTCCTTAAACGGAAAGAGCAGGATATGATCTGCTATATGGGGCTCATATTTTTTATAGACTGCCTGGTTTGGTTCAAAGATGATCACTCTGTTTTTCTCACAAAGCAGCTTTCTGATTTCCTGAAGGTATTCGCCTGTGTCGATTCCAAATATAAAAATCAGTGAATCAAATTTTAAATCTTCCAATGTTTTTGATAGCTGGTCGATTTCTTTTTTATAATGAACCCTGTCTGCAAGAAAATGAAACTCCTTGTCTTTTTTTATGCGGTAAACGTGATATCCGTCTGATGTTTTATATTTTTTCATTACAACCTCCGTGAGAATAAGCAATTAATTTATATTGTCCTCCGCTGATTCTGGGCATGGATATTCCATAGGAACCATCTAAAAGCGTAAAGGTCACGCCCAGACATTTTTCTATGGAGGGTGTATGAGAATCATTGACGTAACGGATTTCAACTGCTGCATTAGGCAGTGGCTTTCCTGTGGGACTGTATACAATTCCAGTAATTAAAATAAACGAATGATTGGATAATGTAACATCTGCTGTCAGGATTCCGGAGCAGATGATCTGGCATCCTGTAAACGTGATTTTTGATGACATTCCTCTGCCTCCTTTGTTATAAAATAATGTCTTTGGGAAGAAACTTACCTCTGAATCAGAGGTAAGTTTCTTGAAAAATTAATGACTGTAGAACTTAAATCTAAGCTGTACACCGGCTTTGCAGGTGATTCCATAAGTTGCGTTGGCATCTGTAAATGTGATACGGCTTGGTGTATCAGTAGTCGCCTGCGTGCTTTCCCAAACGGCTACAGCGCCGCTTGGCAATATAGTATTGCTGAATAATGCGGTTCCTCTTACCAGAAGTAATCCCCAGCTTGTGGTGGAAAGATCTGCAGGAACCAGCTCCGCTGAAACAGCAGAAGCTGCCCCAATGGTTTTTACCAGAGGTCTATAATTAGCCATAGTAAGCCTCCCTTTTTTATTAGTTTTAGAAATACGTATTTCTTATATATAGTATGTCTACATTGACAGAAAGTGAAAATTGGAAGAAATCCCGGGATATGAAAGAAACTGCCGTGAAAAAAATGCTGCCCGTCTGACATTGTTTGTCAGCCGGGCAGCGGTCTTTTTTTATTTATATTATTCCGGAAGCTTGTTTCAGTACCCCGGATTATTTTTAGGTTGAGCCGGCAAAGAAGTCTTTCAGGACAACTCCGCCGACTTAGTAAAAACATATGTATGCGGTGCTCTGCCACCTATAAGTTTTTCTATGTTTATATTATTATGATACAGGAAAAATGTGAAAGAAATTTGACTAAGGTCTAAAAAAAGTATGAAATGAATGAAGAAAATATGACAAAAATTGGTAAATAATACAATCCGTTGCTGCAGATAATATCATATAGCAAAAAATTCCCATTAAGCAAATATAGTATTGATTAATACAGAAAATTATGATATTACTATACTAGTTAGCTAAAACTAACCAAATGGCGTCAGGATAGGTGACCGGGCCGTTTGAAAAGCACACTGGGAAACAAATAATAAATGTGGAGGTATGGATATGTTACTTGAAAGGCATCTAATTGAACATTGTTCCCCAACTCTGGCTTCGTTAAAAACAGCAAACCTGTTCAATCATTCCTTTTCGTCAGAAGAAGAACTGGAAAGACAACTATCCGATTTAAACGGTCAGCTGGGAAAAAAGGGAATTACCCTTCTGCTGCTGTACAGGCGCAGGAATAAAGCACTTATCTATGTTTTCAGGAAAAACCGCCTGCAGGCTGATTTGAACCGGTCCGGAGTGGGCAGGTTTTTAAAGAAATACGGCTATGAGCACATGGAAGTGGATTATGCCCTTGATGTGCTGAAAAAACGGCTGGAGGAGGAAGAATCATTTCCCCATGAGATCGGTATTTTTTTAGGCTATCCTCTGGGCGATGTCATTGGTTTCATCCGGAATGAAGGCAAGAACTGCAAATGCCTTGGCTGTTGGAAGGTGTATTGCAATGAATGCGAGGCAGTCAAAACATTTGCCAGATATCAGAGATGCCGGGCCGTGTATTCCCGCCTATGGCAGAGCGGAAGATCTGTCTGGCAGCTTACGGTAGCGGCTTGAGCAGGCAGGATATCCTGCAGCAGGCAGCAGGCCATGAAAATTAAAAGGTGAGCAGGCCGAGGGGGATTTGTCCCCCAGGCAGTCGCCAGGGTAAAGAAAACTTAGCCTTGGCTCATTGCTTTCACGAGAATAAAGATTAAGAAGAAAGAGGTAGGAGAGATGAGTAAAATTGCGGTAGTATATTGGAGTGCAACAGGAAACACAGAGGCCATGGCCAATAAGGTATTGGAAGGCGCAAAGGAGGGCGGCGCAGATGCGTCCCTGTTTACTGCTTCAGATTTTAACGGAGGCATGATGGATGAATACGACGGAATCGCTTTCGGCTGCCCGGCCATGGGTGCAGAGGAATTGGAAGACGGAGAGTTCCAGCCCATGTTTGACAGCTGTATCCCTAAGCTTTCAGGAAAAAAGATCGCATTGTTTGGCTCCTATGACTGGGGCGACGGAGAGTGGATGCGGATCTGGGAGGAAACCTGCCGGGATGCCGGAGCGGTCTTCGCCCATGATTTTGTGATCTGCAACAATACACCTGATGCAGACGGGGAAGCGGAGTGCGCGGCTCTTGGAAAGGCCCTTGCTTAAAGGAAAGCTTTAAAGAAAGCTTTAAATAAAGGAAAGAAAAACATGGGTGTGGATGGATTCCGCCCATGTTTTTTTATCGTATAGGAAGGTTCGTCCTATACGATAAAAACCCTCCGGGGGATCGCACTGGGGCGGTAAGGTTGGATGTCGCAGAAGCGACCCACCGCAGGCGGAGAATCCCGCAAGCGTGATTCCTTCTTGTGATTACAATATCCGGGAACAACAAAAAGCCTGATTTTCCAGTTGTGGAAAATCAGGCTTTAAAGCTCACTTTTATGACCTATCCGAGAATCGAACTCGGGTTTCCGCCGTGAGAGGGCGGCGTCTTGACCGCTTGACCAATAGGCCGTTTTTTCTGTCATCTCTGACAGCTTCATTATAATACCATAGGAAATAAAGTTTGTCTACACTTTTTTTCATAAAATAAAAAATTTGTCAAAACCGGTTCCCTTATGCTATACTTTTCTGGAATTGAAGGATGAAAGGAGGGCGTTAAGATGGAACATAAAAAGCGGGAGATACAATACGATTACTTAAGAGCTCTTGCGGTCTTTGCCGTCATCATGGTTCATGCCATTCCTGGGGAAACGGTAAATTCCCGGCAATGGCTGTTCTCTGCAGCCCTTACTCCGGTGCTTCTGGCATTCGTAGGCATTTACTTCATGATAAGCGGCCTTTTCATATTAAAATCCGGCACAGAGGATATTCCGGGCTTTTACTGGAACCGCTTCCGGTCTATTTTCATTCCCTTTGCATGTTACAGCGGAATCTATTACTGGTATTACAAGATATATTTAGGAGAGGACCGGCTGACCTGGCAGGGCCATCTCGGGGCTTTTGCCAAAGAGCTTTTCACGGGAACCATTCCCATGGCTCCCCATCTGTGGTTCATGTATGCGATCATGGCCTTATACCTTTGCGCGCCCTTTCTTTCCCGCATGCTGAAAGCAATGAGTGATAAAGAATTAAAGCTCTTTCTGGCCCTGGTTCTGATTATCCAGGCCTGCTTAACCTATTTGCCGTCCCTTGGGATGGAGGTGGGAGAGAGCTTGGAATACGTGATATTTAAAGGCTGGTTCATCTATTTTATTCTGGGCTACGCCTGCAGCCGCCTTTACCGCAAAGGCACTTACCTGCCCTTTGCTCTTTTGGGCATTGCAGGCTTTGCCATTACCATGATTCAGAAATACTTTACCCCGTCTTTTACGCCGGGCATCCACGATATGGCCCCCACCATGACGGCAATGACTGTTGCGGTTTTCCTGCTCTTTGAAGAGCTTGGGAACCGGCGGCTTCCCGTTCTGGCAGAGGCTGCCGGCTTTATCAGCCGTCACAGCTTTTCCGTTTATTTAATCCACTATCTGGTTCTGGGCCAGATTGCTGAAAAGCTGGTGGAGATGACCCCCATCAGGCATTTCTATGTGCCTAAAATCCTTTGCAGTACAGTCCTCACCTTCCTGATCTCCCTGGCCCTGTCCTGGATTCTGGATGAAACTGTAATAAGGCTTTTAAAAAGAGGGGCAGGCGGCCTAAGGCCCGGAAAACAAAGGAGATAAGGAAAGGATTTGTCATGGCTCAGAAAAATACCTGTGAATACTGTATGTATTACAATTATAATGAGGAATACGAATGCTATGAGTGTGCGGTCAATCTGGATGAAGACGAAATGATGCGGTTTTTAAGCAATAGCTTCCGCGGCTGTCCTCACTTTAAGTTCGGGGATGAATATTCAATCGTGAAAAAGCAGATATAATTCCGAAGTGTTAAAAGCTTGCCCTGGTTACAGAATGATACATGCAGGGCAAGCTTTTTTCTTATGAAATATGGGGAAATACAAAGTATACCGAATGTTAAAATATGCTGGAATGCAGACCCGGTACTTTAAATACGGTTCATATCAATGGTAATTTTCAAATCTTTTTCTGTCTGCTCATCCGCCGCTGCATACCCAAGCGCCACGCTGAAAAGTGCCTTATAGCCTTCCGGAACAGCAAGACTGTTCTTTAAGTCTGGGTCTGCCTCCACAGTCATGCCTGCGGCCCAAACGATAACGCTGCCAATTCCCTTGTCAGCTGCTGCCAGCATCATGTTCTCGGCAATACAGCCTGCATTGACATAGTCAATTCCGGGAACCTGGACTTCTTCTGAAGAAATGAGAACTACCGCAGGAGCTCCGTAGAAAGGGTCTCCCTGGCGGTTTGCGACCTGGGCCACCGCACCGGACAGCCTGCCCAGGGCTTCCTTATCCTGTACCAGGGTCAAATGCAGGGTATTATACCTGCCCATGCCCACCGGCGCTGCGCATCCTGCGGCCAGAATATTATCCAGGATCTCCTCCGTCAGCTGTTCTCCTTTGTAGGCCCTTACGGATTTTCTTACTGCAATAACTTTACTTGTTTCCATTTGAACACACTCCTTCTGTAATGATTTATGTTACAATATTATCACTGGATTATTGTAATGTCAATGATTACAATTGAGTTTTTTTATAAATTATGATATAATTAGAACAGAAAAGAGGTGAAGTCAGATGCGTGTCAGCACACAGTTTCCCATTGCGGTTCATTCCCTTCTCATGATTGTGAGCTTTCCCGATATAAAGATAACAAGTGATATGGTTGCAGAGAGCGCAGGCTGTAATGCCGTAATTATCCGGAATATATTTACCAAGCTGAAGAGGGCGGGGTTGCTGGATGTAAAGGCGGGACGGGGGGATACGGCCCTTGCGAAGCCGGCAAAAGAGATATCCCTTTGGGATATTTATACGGCGGTTGAAACGGACAAGACGGATGATATCTTCAAGTTTCATTCCAATATGTCAGGAAGCTGCCCGGTGGGATGCAATATCCGCAGCCTGCTGCGGGGACATTTTGAGGATGCGGTCGACGCCATGAAAGAAGAGCTTTCCTCAGTGACTCTGGAAACCATCAGGAAAGAATTGCAGGAGAAAGTGGATGAAAAAAAAGCCCCTTAAAAAGGGAGGAGCCGGTATCCTCTTCCAGGATACCGGCAATTATGAAAAAAATTTTATCACAAAGTATGTTGGCAACATCTTTTTCTGATGTTTTCAGTATACCGGTTAAATATGAAGAAAGTTTGACCTGGCTGTAAAAGATATGTGACCATACTGTGAACAACCTTATAGCAAATTATATTTATGGATCAGCGGGGCAGTACGTCTGCCGGAATACCGGATTTGTAGGCCTTGCCGTTTAACATTTTCTTATGTTCTTCCTGTGCCTTTTTTAACAGCCCGGGATCGGTCAGCAGGTCATAGGCTGTGGCTGCAATGACTTTACCGGCTGCCAGCAAGCCCTTATGGGCTACAGAGGATTTTCCGTTTGCCACCCATTGCCAGGAGTGGGGGGCGGTTCCCTGGGGCTCGCATCCTAAAAATACCTGGGCGGTGGGTACTACCCAGCTGACATCGCCTACATCAGTGGAACCGGAAGTGGCGTCGGAGAAGCGCAGGGGAGCGGGTGTGTCAAGAATGGGGCTCTGGGCGAGCTTTACAATCTCTTCCTCCGGTAACTCCGGGAAGAGATTTTTTGTCCTGTTATATAAGCCCTGCTTTGCAGCCTCGGAAATCGTATTGAAGTAGGCCTTTTCGTATTCCAGTTCCTCTTTCGTTAAATTCAAGGAGCCGCGAGCCATAAGATTCTCATTCATGACACAGGACAGGGCCTTGTTTGGAATATAGTTGGCGCATGCGGAATCAAATACGATCTCAAGCTCTGTTTCCGTCATCATGGCTGCGCCTTCTGCAATCTTACTGACACGGTCAAAAATGGTTTTGGCTTCCTCCAGCTTCTTGGCGCGGATAAAATAGTAAAGGCTGGCGCTTGGCTGCACCACATTGGCCGATACGCCGCCGGCATCGATGAATGCGTAATGGATGCGGGCCGTTTCCGCAATGTGCTCTCTTAAGAACTGAACGCCGATGTTCATCAGCTCCGCTGCATCCAGGGCGCTTCTTCCCAGCTCCGGCGCGGCCGCTGCGTGGGCTGCAGTCCCCTTAAAATTATAGTAAACCTGGTAAACCGCAAGGCTGCTGCTGCTCCAGGTGCCGGAAGAATCCATGGGATGCCAGGTCAGGGCAGCATCTAAATGGTCAAAAACCCCGTCCCTTGCCATAAATGATTTGCCATAGCCGCTTTCCTCAGCCGGACATCCGAAAAGCTGTATAGTTCCGGGAATTCCATGGGCTTCCATATAATCCTTAATGCCCACAGCTCCTGCAAGCGCTCCTCCTCCCAGAAGGTTATGACCGCAGCCGTGGCCGTTCCCCCCTCTATGCAGGCCTTTTTCTCCGCCAGACCGGCGACCTGGCTTAAGTTTGCCAGAGCGTCATATTCTGCCAGAATTCCGATTACCGGCTTTCCGCTGCCGTAGGAGGCAATAAAGGCACTTTCCATATGGGCTATGCCCTTTTCAATGGAAAACCCCTCTTTCTCCAGAACACCGCAAAGGCTTTCGGCTGACTTTGCCGTTTGAAACCGGGTTTCGTTGGCGTCCCAGATCTGGTCGGAGACCTGGGTAAAAAGCTGTCTCTTATTCTCAATCAATTCTTCCATTTCCTGCTTTGCATTCATGTGTACTCGCCCTTTCTGAAAATATGTTTAAACTTCATAAGACCATTATATGGTATATTTTAAAAGGAAAAAATGCTTATTTTAGCAATTTGTATCCTGTTTTTTGCAGAAACAAATGAATTATATGTATTTTACACAAAAAATACCACTCTATTTTTGCTCAACAGACTGCGAAAAATGTATAGTTTGCAGGCATTTAAGCTTAGACTGTTTTTACCGCGATTTCATTCTGTTCCGCCTGTATTTTGTTTACGATGAGCTGGGGAATTATGGTCTTTATCAGATACTCCTGTGTCTCCCGGTCCGGCTCCAGGTCGCCGCCTGCCCGGAGCATATCATTGTAAATGCCGCCGTGGTCCTTGCTCAATTCGTATTGCCGGATTTTATAGGTTCCGTTTTCAAGGCCCTTTAAAATCACGGTGAATTCCCTGGACTGGCTCTTTAACCAGTATTCGTCCACGGAATACAGGGGATCAAAATAATTGGAGTTAAAAATAAGGAGCTGAAGCTGTTCCCCGGCCCTTGTCAGTAAGTATCCCTGGCCGCTTTCCAGAACCTCTTTTCCCAGGTTCTCTAAAAAGGAGAGGCAGTAATAAAGAGGCCGTTTGATCCTCTCATATAAGTAGTAAACCGACAGGATCCCCTCCCGTCTCTCTTTGCTTTCCCTGTCCTTTGAGGCCATGTTGAGCCAGTAGCCCACGCCGCTGACCCCGCTTTGGGCCAGGCCTATCATGTTTTCCATGATGAGGGCCGCCCGGAAAAAGCTTCCGGACAGAACGCCGTTTTTGCCGGATAAGGTATTCCATTCAGTGAGAAAGACCTCTGCTTCGGAATTTTGAGAGGCCTGGGGGCAGTTGCTTTTTAAACGGGTCAGAAGAACTTTTAAGGCCTGATGGACATTTTCCCCATAGAAACGAAGCACAGCATCCTGATCATAGGCCCCAGGCTCCATATCATCCGGGACGGCACTGAAAGAATAGAAGTCAGGGATACAGCATTTGTCATATTGCAGCTGAAGAAAATGCTCTGTCCGGCTTTCTTCCTTCTTATTTAAGCCTGTCAGGGTAAAAACCCCTAATTTGATTCCGGGAAGAAAAAACTTCACTTTCCTGTAAAAGTACCGGTACAGGGCTTCCTCCAGTTCGGGTGGGGCCTCCTGATCCTGGAGCTGCCATTCCAGATACCAGGTTTCCAGGGCTTTCTGGCCGTACCGGTTTAAGAGCTCCCGAAGCAGCTGAAGCTGTAAGTCACACCAGCGCTTTCCGCTTTCCAAGCTGGAGACGGCTTCGGGGCACTGGAGGCGGATCATGGGAAGCAGCCGCAGCCTTTCAAGAGAATCAAACCATTGATGGATGAGAGAGCGCCTGATGCTGTAAGGCTCCTCAGTCCTTTCTTCCTCTCCGGGCAGAAAGCAGGAGAAACGCACCAGCTGGAAGTTTAATTCCTGCTGCAGTGCTTTAAGCTCTGCCTGTACCACCTTATCCATGGCCAGCGCCCCTGTGCCGATGTTGATGATTTTCTTTAGGGGAGAGAGGCGGGAGCGGGGGACGTCAGGCACATCCAACCGGAGGACCTGGTTAATGACAGCGCCGTCGTGGGCAATATCCTTTTCCACCATGTACCGGGCAATATCCTGAAGAGCCCTTTTTCTTTCCAGCACCTGATACTCGGATCGGCCCTCGGCACATAGGGAGGATTGGTTATTTAAGAACTTTTTCCGGTACTCCTTTGGGGTAGAGCCGAATTCCTCCTTGAAAGCCTGATGGAAAGCCTTTACATTGACAAAGCCGTTGTTCTGGGCGATCCGGATGATGGAATGATCGGTCTGCCGCAGCTCCTCTGTGGCGTGGGCCATGCGGACGCGGTGGACATACTCGGTAAAGGTCATTCCCAGCTCCTTTTTAAAGATTCTGGACAGGTGGTGATAGGACATGAATTCTTCTTCTGCCAGTTCCTTTAGGGACAGCTGCTGGCTGTACTTGTTGCGTATGGTTTCGGTGATGTGCAGCAGCCGGTTGTCGGAGGTGGACGGGAAAATACCCGGGACCGTGTTTTCTACCTGAAAATCCCTTAATAAACAGGCCAGGAGAGAATAGAAGTGCTGATTTACCTCCACCGGATAATCGGGACCTTTCCGCAGTTCTGCCAGCATTAAATGGGCCACCTTTTCTCTTAGGGAATTGTAGCTTCCCTTTTCGGTTTCTTCCATCTTTTTCGTATTGCAGAAAAACCGCTTGGTCCAGGCCTCGCCGAAATAGTTTTCCATTTTGCTTTTGGAGATATTTAAATATAAGGTGATATTTTCTCTGGTGCTGGTTATTTCGTACTGTTCGGAGGAATTTACGAGGAGCATGTCCTCAGATTCCATTGGAAATACTTCTCCGTTTACCGTAATATCGGCTTGGCCGTCCAGAATCAGAAACAGATTAATTCCATCGGAAATCTGAGGAAGCATGCGTTTTATTTTCATCAGTATAATTTGAAAGGGGAATTGATTCTGTCCCATAAGCATCCTCCTGACTTATTTTATTAATTTCCGAAATGATAGCTGTCCAAAAGCTGCTTTTTAATATGCCAGAGCTCCATTGACAAGTCCACATAGACCTCGTGGGGATTTACCAGACGGCGGGATTCCTCCCAGAGCGTGTCCAGTTCTTTTTTGCAGTAGGCCTGAATGTCCATAACAGACGGCGTCTGGTAGACACAGGTTCCTTTTTCAAATATCGGAACCAGAAGGTCTCTCATGAAATAGGTTTTAGGCGCCAGGAGAGTCTTCTTCCATGTCTCAATGGGGTCAAAGAGAAGAAGAGAATGGTTTTCGTCGAAAAATTCTCCCTCCAGGCAGATCAGATCGGCGATGATTTTTCCCGTTTCCTGGCTGTAGATCCGCTTGATGGCCTTGTTGCCCGGGTTGGTAATCTTTTCCGCATTTTCGGAAAGCTTGATCTTCGGAGAGAATTTGCCCGTATTCTTATCCATGATCGCTGCCAGCTTGTAGACGCCGCCAAAAGAAGGGCAGTCCTTGGAGGTGATTAAGTTGGTTCCCACACCCCAGGAATTGATGGTGGCTCCCTGGATTTTTAAGCTGTTGATTAAGGTCTCGTCAAGGTCGTTGGAAGCGGAGATGACTGCATCGGAGAAGCCGGCCGCGTCGAGCATCTTTTTCGCTTTCTTGGAAAGGTAGGCCAAATCCCCGCTGTCTAAGCGGATGCCGTAGGAGGTAAGGGGAATGCCGGCCTCCCGCATTTCCTTAAACACCTTGATGGCATTGGGAACTCCGGATTTTAAAGTGTCATAAGTATCCACCAGCAGCAAACAGGAGGTGGGATAAAGCTTTGCATAGCTGCGGAATGCGGTCAGCTCGTCAGGAAAGCTCATGATCCAGCTGTGGGCG
>JASGGP010000083.1:0-15524 GCA_047604985.1 Lacrimispora sp. | reverse complement strand
CACAACTCGTTGCTTCTATCATTGCACTTCCTCCAGAGTGCAACCGTTCCTCCTTGAGGATTCCCGGTTTTGGTGTGTCTCACTTGACTGGCTCTAGTATACCTCTTTTTAGACGCTTATGCAAGTGTGTAATATGCAAGTTCAGCCCTGCCTGGAAAGATACAAATCAAAAAGAGTTCTGGCAATGGGCGCTGCCGTCTGTCCGCCGGAACCGCCTTCCTCTATTATGACGCTGACAACAATTTTCGGGTTTTCTGCGGGAGCATATCCCACAAACCACGCATGGGTTTCCTTATTTTTATCAAATTCCGCCGAACCTGTTTTTCCGGCTGCCCGATAGGCGTCGGTTTTTAAGGCAGAGCCTGTTCCCTCGGTTACAACGGCCTCCATAAGCTCTCCAAGATTGGAAGCCTCAGTAGAGGTCATCAGGGGCCCATAGGCCTGGGGCATAAATTTTTTGATGGTATCGCCTCCGGCATTCTCCACATGATCAATGAGGTATGGCTTCATAAGGACCCCGCCGTTTGCAATGGCGGCGGTGATCATGGCATTGTGAATGGGCGTGATCTGGGTCTGTCCCTGACCGATGGAGGTCTGGAGAATCTGCCAGGTATCTGCGCCGCTTTCCATGGTATAGGAGCTTTTGCTGTAGGCAATGGGAAGGCCTAAATCTCCGTTAAAGAGCAGCTGGCCCGCCGTATTTTTTAAACCGTTTAAGTCCAGCAAAAGGCCAAGGCTGGCAAAGGCTCCGTTGCAGGAATTTGCAAAAGCCTGTACCAGGTCCTGATGGCCATGGGCGGTTTCGTGGTAACACTTGATGGCGTAATCCCCATTTTCATAAATTCCGTCGCAGTCAAAGGTATAGGATTTATAGCTGGAAGGATTCTCTTTCATATATTCCAGAGCCGTCACGATCTTAAAGGTGGACCCCGGAGGATAGAGGCCCTGGGTCGCACGGTTTAACAGCTGTCCTGATGTGTTTTCCTCAGCCACCAGGCTTTCCCAGTCCGTATTTAAGGTGTTGGGATTGTAATCGGGCTTGGACACCATGGCAAGGATCTTTCCCGTATCCGGCTCCATCACCACAACCGCCCCGTTTCTCTTTCCCAAAGCGTCATAGGCGGCCTTTTGCAAATCCACGTCAAGGGTGGAAATCACGTTGTCTCCCTGGTTCTTTACGGAGGACAGCTCATTTACCACCTGCTCCACAAGGTTTACATGGCTGGAAAGCAGATAAAAATTAGATAAGGACTCCAGCCCCGTTTTCCCGTTGGTGGAATACCCCACAACATGGGCAAAGAGAGAATCAAAGGGATAAACTCTCGTTTCCTTTCCCTCTCCGTCCACCTGTGTGCGGGCAAGGACCCGGCCGTCGCTGCTTAAGATCTCTCCCCGCACCACCCGGTCCGCAAAGCTGTCCAGGCGGGCATTATAAGAATTGTTGATCACAGTGTCGCTTTTCACAGAGAGAAAATAACCGAAATATACCGCCAGTCCAAGGAAAAGAGCCGTGATCCCATAGGTGATCATCAGAATATGGCGGTTCGCTTTTGGATTTTGATCAGCTTTCATATTCGTCCTGCTCCTCCTCATTCCGTTTGAGTATATAGAGTCCCTGAATGATTGAAAAAATGATAAAAGTGCTTAGGATGGAGCTTCCCCCATAGCTGACAAGAGGGAGTGTCACTCCTGTGGACGGAATGAATTTCGTCACCCCTCCCACGGTCAAAAACACCTGTGTAATGTAAATGGTGCCCAGTCCAAAGGCGATCAGCTTGTAAAAGGCGGCCTGCATCCGGCTTGCGATCATCATGAACTGCAAAAAGCATCCCAGGCATATAAGCAGGACACACAGGGCAAATACGCCCCCCATTTCCTCGGATATGGCAGAAAATATGAAATCCTTTTCCACCACAGGGATTCTTCCCGGCATCCCCCGGTACAGCCCCATGCCAAACCAGCCCCCTGTTCCGATGGCAAAGAGGGACTGGGTGATCTGATAACCTCTGTCCGCGATATCGGACCAGGGATTCAGCCACGCCGCCACCCTGATCCTCACGTGCCCGAACAGCTGATAGGCCAGCATGGCTGACAGGGTGCCTCCTCCGGCTCCGGCCAGAAGATAAAGCCATTTTCCAGTGGCTACAAACAGCATAAAAACATATGTGACAAAGAAAATAAGGGCGCTTCCTAAATCCTTGGAAATCACCAGAATGAGCACATGAAGCGCCGCCACAATGGTGACCCAAAGCACCGTCTTAAAGCTGGTGGAGCGGTAAAACATGGTAGCCGTAAAAAAGACGAAGCTTATTTTCACAAATTCTGTGGGCTGAAAGGAATAGCTGCCAAACCCTAAGGAAAGCTGTGCTCCGTAGCTGCTGGTTCCTGCAACACAAACCACCCCAAGCAGAAGAAGACCGCCGATTCCGTAAACCCATGGGATCTTGCTTAACTGCCACACACGGTCAATAACAAAGGGTATCACCCATGTTGCCAGGGCCGCGGCGGCAATAATGACAAACTGTTTCATCGCCCGCTCAAAGGAAAGCCTTGTCAGCATAATAAGGCCTATGGAAAGAAGCAGGCACATGTTATTCACCAGAAGCCTGGAAACATTGCGGTAGAACAGCCGGAAAATAAAAATATAGCTGAAAAAGAATACTACCTGAGCCAGATAAAACACCAGAATCCGTTCATCCTCTGTTTCCAGCCAGAGAATTCCATAGGCCAGAAGATGAATGAGAAACATAATCAGATTCTGGTGCCTGCAGATTTTCTTCTGCCGGAACTCATCCCGGTATGAAAAAAAACGGAAATTCAAATATGTGTATAATGCTATCATCAGGATCATCAGATACCTGGAGACATCAATAATCAGATTAATCATATACCACCTACTCTACACCGCGCTTGAAATGACCTCTTGTAAATTCCTCCAGCTGCAATTCCCCATCCTGTCCATAAAGGAACTCCTCGGAAAAGCGTTTGATAACCGCTTTTGTCCGGGACTTATTCTCTACGGTAAACTGAAGCCGTATAGAACCGGGAGAAAGCTTCCTCACTGTTTCCCCAAGTCCCAGAAGAGACAGGGGCGCCGAGTTATAAATGGAATTATAGCAGAACCTGCAGTGGTTTTTTACCGGAAATTCCTTTCCCATCCGGTCCTTTAACATCAAAAGGCCCGGGATCTTGTCACATTGTTCCACTCCCTGATGGATGCACTGGGCGGTCACCATCATGGGCAGACGGCCGTATACCAGAAGCTCTCCCGGAATCTTAAGTTTTCCCAATTCCCGGCTGTTTAATTCCACCGGCCAGGTAAGCTCGTCAGCTCCCAGCCTTAAAAGCATTTCCTGGGCCCTGTTATTCATGCCGTATACGCCAAAATCAAAAATCAGACGTCCTTCTATATCATGATCCTTTAAGTAGACCGGCTCCTCCAGGGACCGGATCAGGAAGCCATCAAATCCGGCGGCCTTCAGCTCTTTTAAATGATCGTTGAAAAACCGCTCCGCTTCTGTGCGGAATATATGGGGCATGGTGAGGATGCACTCTCTGCCGTTTTTGCGGCAGGCCTCCGCAGAGGTTTTCCATGACTCCGGCGGAAATTCCGCTGCATCAATGTAAATCCGTTTCACATCAGGAGCATTTACCGCCGCTTCAAAAGAGTCCGGCCGTTCCAGGGAAACCGTAAGCTTCAGACTCCTGCTCTTCACCTGGTTTTGGGAAGTCTTGCCGGTACAGCTTTGTGCTTCCGCCTCTGTATTTTCCTGCTCTTTCAATTGAGCCTCAGTCCTGAAATGAGCTTCCAATACTGTCTTTTCCAAGGCTTCCAGTCCTCTCCTGCGCAGATCATTGAGAGCCTGGACCGGGAGGAATATGCTGCCCTTTATATCCGCCTCAAGGGTTTCAAAGAAAAAGGAGTATTTCCGGCCTTGTCCAGCTGTTTTTTCACCTTTTCTTCTGTCATGGGCTGATTCTGGGCTGTCTGCACCGTTTCACCCATAACAGTGACGCTTTTGCCGCAGCCTTCAATGGTCAGACAGGCCTCTTTTCCCTCTTCCAGAAATACATGGCCGGCCACTGGCTCCCTAACCTGTTTCTCCACAAAGTTTTCATCCAGATAGTCGAAGAGAGGCTGGTTGGCTTCCCGGAAAGCCGGTTTTTCTTTCCAGACCACCATATCCCGGCCATTGTGGCGCTTATAATATCCGTCTGTCTGTCCTCCCCGGTCAAAAAGGTCCAGAAGCGTTTTCCGGTCCTCTTCCTTCACCCGGTAGCCTGCCCGCCCTTCTTTCAGATAAAGGTCCGCATATTTGCGGTAAATGCTTACCACCCCTGCCGTATATCTGGGACTCTTCATTCTTCCTTCTATCTTCATGGAGTAAATTCCAGCCTCCACCATGTCAGGAATTAAGTCCAGGGTACTCAAGTCCTTAAGGCTTAAACAGTAACGGTCCTCTTTTTTCCCTAAATCCTTTCCATCCTGTTTTACCCCGTAAGGCAGACGGCAGGTCTGGGCGCATCTTCCCCTGTTTCCGCTTCGCCCGCCGATCAGGCTGCTGAATAAACACTGTCCCGAAGAGCAGTAACACAATGCACCATGAACAAAGCTTTCAATTTCCACGTCCACGGTACTGTGGATTCGTTCAATCTCTTTTAAGGACAATTCCCTTGCCGTGACAATCCGCTCCGCTCCTAAGTCCTTTAAAAGCCTTGCTCCATAAGCGCCGGTTATGGTCATCTGGGTGCTTGCATGGACAGGAATACCCGGAAAATGCTTTCGGACAAAAGCTAAGACTCCTAAATCCTGTACAATGACCGCATCCAGTCCCCTTTTATAATATGGAAGGAGATAATCATAAAGCTCGTCCATCTCCTGTTCTTTCATTAAAGTATTGACCGTCAGATACAGTTTGCAGCCATGAAGATGGACGTAATCAATAGCTTCCAGCAGCTTGTCCTCGCCCGGGTTATCCGCAAAAGCTCTTGCCCCAAACCGGCTTCCGCCCATATAGACCGCGTCAGCCCCTGCCGCAACCGCCGCTTTCATACTTTCAAACGATCCTGCCGGAGCAAGGATTTCAACTGCTTTTTTCACATGTGCCTCCTGTTTGTATTGATTAATATTGTGTTGATTGATGAAAGAGAGGATGCCCCGGCCCCGCCAATCGACATCCCCTCCTGATTTATTCCTTCTCCGACCGGAATCCGCAGATTTCTTTCCCACTGCAAGTTCCGCCTTTGCCGCCTCAAGCTTCATCTGGGTGGCTACAAGCTCGTGCTTCAAGCTGTATGTCTCCTTTTCCATCTCCGCTTTCTGCTGCTCCAATCTGGCGATCTGTTCTCTTGCCTTAAAATAATCATCCGCCATATTCAGTTCTATCATAACATTCTGGTATTCCGCACTCTGCTTGGTAAATCCAGCCTGGCGCTTTAACGTCATAGTCATCTCATTAATGTAGCTGGCCAGCCGTTGGATGTAGACCTCATCCTCGCTTCCACCCAATGTATAAATCTTACCGTCTATTAAAACCTCTGTAACGTGTTTGGAATCCATGCTGTTTCTCTCCCTGTTATCATTTGCGTTACGATTCAGCCATGCAGAAATATCAGCGGGATTTGCGTATGGGGAGCTTGCTCACCAGACTCAAATCCTGCTAATATTTCTATAGGGCGGAACGCCCGCATGAATAATTTGGCGAGCTTTATCCGCCAAATTATGAATGGCATGTCTGAATCGTAACTCATTTGCTCTTTCACTACTATAACATACTTTACACAGTTAGGAAAGTTCTAAAATTGAGGCAGTTCAAGACTCCATGACGATTCCTAAATGAGCATAAGCCCGTTCCGTTGCCACCCGCCCTCTGGAGGTGCGGTTTAAAAAACCGTTCATAAGAAGGTATGGCTCATAAACATCCTCCAGAGTACCGGCATCCTCTCCCAGAGCGGCGGCCAGGGTATCCAGCCCTACGGGGCCTCCGGAAAATTTCTCGATTATGGTGGTTAAAATCGCCCGGTCATTGTAATCTAATCCGAACTTATCCACATCCAGAATATCCAGGGCAAAGTCCGCCACCTCTCTCGTAATCTTCCCGTTATATTTCACCTGTGCGAAATCCCGGACTCTCTTTAATAGGCGGTTTGCCAGTCTTGGGGTCCCTCTGGAACGTTTGGCGATTTCAGCTGCCCCTTCCTCTTCGATTTCCACATTTAAAACCCTAGCAGAGCGGCATACGATGACCTTAAGCTCCTGAGGCGTGTAAAATTCCAGCTTCTGCATCACGCCAAACCGGTCCCTTAATGGAGCGGTCAATAAACCGGCCCTGGTAGTCGCTCCCACAAGGGTGAATTTAGGCAAATCCAAGCGAATGGATCTGGCTCCGGAGTCCTTACCAAGCATAATATCAATGGCAAAGTCCTCCATAGCCGGATATAAAACCTCCTCTACCTGACGGTTTAAGCGGTGGATCTCGTCTACGAACAGCACATCACCTTCCTGAAGGTTATTTAAAATGGCCGCCATCTCTCCCGGCTTTTCAATGGCCGGCCCTGATGTGACTTTCATGTTGACCCCCATCTCATTGGCAATAATGCCGGAAAGGGTGGTCTTTCCCAGGCCTGGAGGTCCATAAAATAAGACGTGGTCCAGAGATTCCCCCCTGGCTTTCGCCGCATCAATATACACCTTTAAATTAGCCCGGATCTTTTCCTGCCCAATGTATTCTTCCAGACACATAGGCCGCAGGCTGGGTTCGATTTTTTTGTCTTCTTCCGTTATTTCTGTTGTTATAATTCTACGTTCCATCTCTGTTTTACCCGCTATTTTATATAAATGCCAGATGCTTTAAGGAGGCCTTAAGCACATCTTCCGCTGTCATGGTTTCGGTTACCTCTACCTGACGGACCGCCCGCCCTGCCTCGGCCTGGGAATAGCCCAAAGCAGTCAGCGCCTCGATAGCTTCCCCTGTCACACCATGAGATAATGGATTCCTGCTATTGTCCTCCGGAATAAACTGCTGTGGCAGAACATCCGCCATATTGATCTTATCCTTTAAATCCAGAATGATCCTCTGAGCCGTCTTGGCTCCGATTCCAGGCGCTCTGGAAATGGCTTTTGCATCCCCGGAAAGAATGGCCATCCTTAAATCATCGGGAGCTATTGCGGAAAGAACCCCTAAGGCGCCCTTTGGACCGATGCCGTTTACGCTGATGAGCTGCTTAAACATCTGCAGATCCTGACGGTTTAAGAAGCCATAGAGGCACATGGCATCCTCTCTTACCTGAAAATATGTATAAAGCTTTGCTTCCTTCCCGATGCGGGGAAGCTTTTCCAGTACGGACAAAGGCACATGGACCTCCAGACCCACATTTCCGCTTTCTATGACAACCGTATCTTCAAAAATTTCGGCCAGCGGCCCTTTTACAAAAGAAATCACTCTGTCCGTCTCCTTTTTTTTCCATAGTACTTTGACTTTTATCATAGCATACTGCCTCAGGTTATGCAAGCAGATAGTCGAACAAAGATTCTGTTTATAGTTCAGATGTGCAGAAATATTTGGGGGATTGGGGCATGGGGAGCTTGCTCACCAGGCACAAATCCTGCAAATGTTTCTATAGGCGGACGCCCGACATGAATAATTTTGCGAGCTCCCGCAAAATTATGAATGGCACATCCCCCCACCCCATCTCTCCCCCTCTCATCCGTTGACGAACCACCCATATTCCGCTATAATATAATGGAAAGAAAGGACAAAACCAGCCATGATCACCTTAGAAAAAACCATCTCATTTCAAGAGACATATCCACTTGAACGAATCGGCAGAAAAGAAGAACTCCTGTTCTTTGATATTGAAACCACAGGCTTTTCCGGGGAATATTCCACCCTTTACTTAATCGGCTGTGTTTATTACCGGAATGACCGGTGGAATCTGGTCCAGTGGTTTGCTGATACCCTGGATTCGGAAAGAGAAGTCCTCGGGACTTTTTTTGAATTTATGAAAGATTTCACAAAGGTCATACATTTTAATGGGGATGGGTTTGATATTCCTTACCTGTCAAAGCGCTGCCTTGCTCACGGTCTTCCCTACGGTTTTTCCGGTGTGGAAAGCCTGGATATCTATAAAAAAATACGCCCTTACCGCGGAATCCTGGGGCTTTCCAGCATGAAGCAGAAAGCCATTGAGGAATTTTTAAAGGTAGAGCGGAAAGACCTTTATTCCGGAGGAGAGCTGATTGAGGTCTATAAGGATTACCTGTTTTCCCGTGATAAATATTTATTTGATCTTCTTATCCTGCACAATGAAGATGATTTAAAAGGAATGCCTTTAATACTTCCTATTTTAAATTATCCTGACTTTCTGGAGCACGGTTTTCTGCTGGAGCAGCAGAAAGTCTTTCATCAGACGGATATCTTTGGACGGCCTCAGCCCATGCTGAAGCTCACCTGCACAAATGGTTTTTCCGTTCCTATAGGATTTTCAAAATCCAATTCTCTTGTCCTTTTGGAGGCGGAAAAAGAATATCTCTCCCTTACCATTGACCTTTATGAGGGGGAGCTTAAGTATTTTTATCCTGATTATAAAAATTATTTTTATTTGGTTTATGAGGATAAGGCAATACATAAGAGCGTAGCAGAATACGTAGATAAGGAGGCCCGGGTAAAAGCCACGGCAAAGACCTGTTATACCCGCCAGGCAGGCTGTTATCTTCCGCAGTTTTCCTCTTTGTGGACGCCCTGCCTCCAAAAAGAATTTAAAGATAAGATCACTTATGTTTCCTTCGAACCGCATTTCTTCGAAGAGGAAAGGAATATCAGCCGGTATATCAGCCACCTGCTGAAGGTCCTGTGCCGGTAGACTGGAGAAATCCGCCTAATAATCTCCTTTTTTCAGCAGCTTTCTGATGTAGGCAAAGGTCTTTTTCTCCCCCTGGTCTTTCAGCATTAAAAGAAGCTCCTCCAAAAGCTGCCTGGTTTCCGGTGCTATGACCATGTAGGGGCTGCCGTAGATATAGTATTCCCAGGGGGAGGCATCAGTGTAATTCTTCCCCTGATAAGTCCTGGAGGCCGCAATCCTGTCCATAATCATTTCAATCACATACTTTAAGGGCATTTTATGTCCTACCAGTCCTTTAGACATGTCCGTCGTAAAATCAATCCAGTATTCAAAATGATGCTTGTTGCGGCCTTTGTGATGAAGCCAGGCTTTGGAATAGCCTTTCTCCTCCCGTTCCGCCGCATTGGGACTTCTGGTTCCCTGGTAATAAAGCACGCCGGGAATAAATTCCTCAGGGCCATATTTTGACAGATCATGAAGAAGTCCCTGTTTTATAAGGCCCACTCTGAAACAGTATTTCATGACCCGGATCTTGTGTATGGTAATTGTGCTGAAGTGTCTCCATAGGTTTCTTAATTTCATTATTTTTTCCTTCTTGTTCCTCAAAAAATCTTCTTTCATTCTATCATCTTTTTCATGATTTCACTACTTATTTTCTCTGGTAGTTTATTTTACACAATTCTTTTTTTAAAAGCGGAAAATATTTGACACTATTCCCTTTTTATGCTATTCTTAGGGAAGTTACAGATATCCTGTAACGGTATAATTTTTTATTCATTTTGGAGGTATCGTAATGAAAGGTACAGTTAAGTGGTTTAACAACCAAAAAGGTTACGGATTCATTTCCGACGAACAGGGTAACGATGTATTTGTTCACTACTCAGGACTCAGCATGGACGGCTTCAAGTCTTTAGAAGAAGGCGCTGCCGTAGAGTTCGATGTAGTAGACGGAGCTAAGGGGCCACAGGCTACGAACGTAATCAAATTATAATCATTGACTTATCAGTGTACCTTTTTTCAAATACAGGAAGAAGTTATATTGTTTCACATGATTACGATTAGAGCCATCCAGTGGATGGCTCTTTTTGACGCTTTAAACCTTAGATCTTTCATACAGCTCTTTCAAATCTTCTACCGTGAATTCGTAATTTTTATTACAGAAATGACAGTTCACCTCAATGCTCTTCCCATCGTCAATCATTTCCTGAAGCTCTTTTTTTCCGATGCTGACCAGTGCCTTTTCCACCCTGTCCTTGTCACAGTTGCAGTAAAAATGTGCCGGCGACTGTTCCATCATTTCAAGCCCAAACTCACCCAGGATGTGCTGAAGAATCATTTCCGGCGTATTTCCCTGGTCCAAAAGGGTTGTGATGGGGCTGATCTCACCCAGCTTTTTCTCCAGCCTATCCACCATATCGTCAGAAGCTCCCGGCAAAAGCTGGATAATAAAGCCTCCCGCCTGCTTTACCGTATTGTCCCTATTCATTAAAACGCCCAGGGCCACGGAGGATGGGGTCTGTTCGGAGGTGGCATAGTAATAGGTCAGATCCTCGGCGATCTCTCCGCCCACCAGTATGGTCTGTCCCACATAAGGTTCTTTTAAGCCGATGTCCCTGATGACGCTTAAAACGCCCTCACCTACCGCACCGCCCACATCCAGCTTTCCGGCAGGACTGGGAGGAAGCATAACGCCCGGGTTGTAAGCATAGCCCTTTACATTTCCCTTGGAATCCGCTGTTACCGTAAGCCCTTCAATAGGGCCGCTTCCCTGGATCTTTAAGGTCAGAATATCATCTTCCCCTTTCATCATAATTCCCATCATAGCTCCTGCCGTCAAAAGCCTGCCTAAAGCGGCTGTAGCCACAGGGCTTGTGTTATGAGCCTGTTTTGCCTCTTCCACCAGTTCTCTGGTGGTTGCAGCAAAAGCCCGGATCTGATGGTCGCCTGCCGTGGCCCTTACAATATAATCAGCCATATCATTTATTCCTCCATTCTGCGCGTCTTGCCATGCTCTCTTGCTATTACATAAATTCTTTCACTGTTATCCTTTACAGGTTCTCTTGTAAACGCATCATAGGATGCCATGAACTCCAGGCCGGCCTCTTTCATTGCCTCTTTTACCTCTTCAAGAGAGTATGCCCTCTGGTAATGGTTTTCCCTGTATTTCCGATATATATCCCCATGCTGCCTGATAAACAGCGAAAGGCCGTATTCGTTGATTCCGGACTCCCTGTCGTAATAATTCTCCCAGATAAAGCTTGAATCCTCCCGGTCCTCCGCAATGGTGGAATCTCCCAGCAGGTTTTCGTATTTGTAGACCGTATTTAAATCAAATATAAAAACACCTTCCGGGTCCAGATAATTATTGACCAGCCGGAACACCTGGACCAGATCTTCATATTCCAGGATGTAATTCATACAGTCACAGATGCTTATGACAGCGCCTACGGTGCCGTAAAGTTCAAATTCTCTCATATCCTGGAGAAGATAGAGAATGTCCTTTCCTGACTCCCCCCGTTTCTCCATGGCGATCTGCAGCATATCCTCAGAGCCGTCCACTCCGATCATATCATATCCCTGTTCTGCCAGCAGCTCTGTCAGGCTCCCGGTTCCGCAGCCCAAATCCAGAACCAGGCCGTCCCTGATTCCATATTCTTTCAATAAGCCGGCCACATATTTACACCAGTCCCCGTAGGGAATATTGTCCATAAACAGGTCATAGACTTCCGCAAAGCCGGTATACGCTTCCATTTGCGCTTCTCCTTTCGGGCTTAAGTTTCTCCCCGTAAAAACAAAGCAGGTAACTCCATAAAGAAGTACCTGCTTTCCTGCCGCTTTCTCCTGCTGCCGAAGCAGCGTCCTTTTGATTACAGGCTGCGCCCGCAGCACTTTTTATATTTCTTGCCGCTGCCGCATGGACATGGATCGTTTCTTCCGACTTTTGATCCCTTTACAATGGTTCCGGAAGCTTTCTGCTTTTTGTAAAGCTCTTTTTTCTTCTCTTCTGTTAAAATCTCATCCCACTGGGGAAGGTTATAGAGCCACTCTGCCTTGGCCTCTACCATATTATAATACAGCTTTTCAGGGTCAATCTCTATCTTTACCACAGTCTGTTCGTCCATGGTCTCAATCGGATTCTCATAGCCCTTTAAGCTTTCATTGATGCCGTCTAAAAATCCAGTCAGGGTCTGAATGTCTGTACCGTATCTCTTGGCCAGTTCTTCAATTGTTCCCTCAACCGCTTCTTCCGGCTTGGAAAGAATATGCTCATAGATTCCTTTTTCTACTTTGAAATACTCGGTCCATAATTCTTCTTTTCCTTTATCATCCAGCTCTTCACCATATGCCAGATTTCTCCAATTTTCTAAAATAGTCATGTTCAAACCATCCTTTTATCTGTTATTTCTGGTAATACTCCATCAAACAGTATATAACATCTTTGTGAATTTTGCAAAATGTTTTTTCTGTTTTTGTAATTATTGACAGGCAGAAAGCAGTGAATGGTCCCGGAAAACCGGTATACGGAAAGATTTTTTCTATACTACAAAACTTTTCCGCTTAAGCCCAGAAGCTTCACCATCAGGGCCACGCTTCCCACATTGTAGCCGCTGCAGCCATAGACCGCTTTCAGGCCCGGATTCGTGACGATCAGAAGAGGCAGCTTCTCCGGGTCCACATACATCCTGCGGGCCAAAGGCTCCACCCCGTCATCAAAGCTTAAGTAGCCTACCCGGATTGCCGGCACCTTCTCCAAAACCTTGCAGATAGTCTGGTTATTCAATGACATCTCACCCTGCAGCAGGAAAATAATCCGGGCATCCAGAGAATTTAAGACATCCTTCTGCTCCAGCATTTCATTGAGTACATGCTCGGTGGGTTCCTGTCCTTCAGATAATATTGCCAGAATATTCGCCTTTCCTTCCATGAGCGCCGATGCCGAAACCGTCTGCTCTGCCCCATTTTCTTTAAGGGTTACTTCAAAATCATCCAGCATGTTGTCAACCAGCATGTCCTCCGGGCTTCCAGCCCGCAGACGCATGGTCACGGACTTTACATCATCCTTTTTTAATTCAAAAACATACTCGCTGGCGTTCTGGTTTCCGCTGGGAAGACGGACAGAGGTAATCAGACGGTAGATACCCGGTTCTAAATCAAGAGTTAAAACACCGCCGGAAAATTTCACTCCCGTATAATCCAGAGACACAAACTGCCCTTCTTTCCATCTTCCGATGGTCCATGTCTGATAATAGGTCCATTGGCTGTCTGTTTCTCCATAAAGCACCAGCTTTCCGCTTTCCTGGGTCCTGTCCTCTGATATCTCCGTCTCTTCTGAGATTGGTACAAACCTCCCTGCCTCATAAAGCTCTGCTTCCAGATTCACCGGGTTCATCCTGGCTGGAATGCCCAGGGTCCTGCAGACGGCAACAAATAAGATTCTCTGACTCAGGGGATTGCCCTGTAAAAGCTTAAGACTTCCCACGGGAGTGGAGCAGATCGTCTTGTAATCCAGCTTCGGCTCAAAACTGATGTGCTGCTTCACATATTTCCAAACGCTCTCCGGGTTCTTCCGGAATTCTTCCTTTTCTTTCTCACTGAAAAATTTCTCAATAAAGGGCCGGTAGTCCGTCATCTCCTCCAGCAGAATCCTGGGGCAGAGAATGTATTTTTCGTAAATATCCAGATTTCCGCTCTCTTCCCATTGCCCGCGGTATGGAGAAGCCCCTGTCAGATGGCTTTCCAGTATCTCTGCTTTGGCATCCTTGTAATCCTTTACGGTCAGGCTGTGGAGCATGGCCTTGCGGCCCTGGTTTTGATCCTTATTAAGGAATTTATAAATCTCATCAAAGTTACCGGCAGACAGCCTGAGTATCTCCTCTTCGCCCGGATATAGGCAAGCCTCTTTTTCCTTAAAGTATGCGGCAATCCTGCTTTCCCGCAGCTGATTGGCCTCCTGAATCCGTTTCCTGTTTCTCTCCCTTTGTTCCTTTGTAAGCTTTGCCGGATTCACGGGGTAATCCTTTGGTGCTCTGACATCTGCGTCGGTCCAGAGTTCCTTTTCGGCTGTCTGGCTCTCTTTCTTTAAAACCAGCACAGTGCTGTCTTCATCCTCCGGAGAAATCCAGGTTTCGCACCAGAGCTCCTCTTTCATAGCGCGGACATGGATATCTCCAAGACCGGCAGTGATGGAAACCTTTCCAGTGCTGTCCGTATACAGATTTACCACGCTGCAGTATTCTGCCATATTGAGAATCTCAAAGGAAACATGAACGTTCTCTGCCGGCTTTCCTGATTCATCAAGCACCTGGACTTCATAGGATTTTGTCAGGGCATAGGTGGAGGTTCCATTATAATAAACCATTAAATCTTCCCGGCCCAGACATTCATTCTCTGAATCACCGGAATAATCGGAAAAGGTTCTGGTGTGCACCAGCAGCGCCCTGGAAGAGGCATTGGTAAACCATCCCTTATCCAGCACTTCCTCGGGCTCGCAGGCTCCCAGAAAATGCCACTTTCCGTCCACAAACACCTCGACCCAGGCGTGATTGTCATCACAATGAGCCCATCTTGGCGTATATACCTGTCTGGCAGGAATTCCCACGCTTCGGAAAGCAGTTACCGCAAAGGTGGATTCCTCGCCGCATCTGCCTTTTCCGGATTTATACACGGTTACAGGAGATATGGTCCTGTTATCGGAGGCCTCATAGGTTCCGTTTTCCGCACACCAGTAATTGATTTCCAGCACCGCTTCTCTTACGGAAAGCCCTTTGACCCGGTCAATCAGCATATCGTGGAAAAATCTGCGGCAGTCCTCGATATTCTCCGTATTTACCCGGTAATATAAAATGTGATGCAGAAAAATATCTTCCGGAATCCCCTTGCACCATTCCATATGGTCATAAACCATAAGGGAATGCCTTACAAATCCAAGAAATACTGAAAAATCATACTCTCCGGCATCCCTCAGCGGCATTGTCCCGTATAAAAACTTCATAAGCACCTGCTCTTTGGGACTGCAGCTTTCCATTGCTTTTTCAATTTCTCCCTTAAGATCTTTCAGAAAAGGGAGCCTGAGCTCATATTTTTCCTGAGCATATCTCTGTAAATGTTCTGAAAACATTACAAAATTCTCCTTTGTGAAATCAATTGATTGTTTACAGGATGGTAACTCCCGCGGAATAAAGCCTTCTGGACGTGGCTTCATCGGGCACCGAATCTGTAATGATTCCGTCTATGTCATCAAAATGAGCAAATTTATAGGAATCATTAAAATAAAATTTATCCTTTTCCATTACCAGATACTTATGCCTGCTGCTGGCAATGGCCGCTTTCTTTGTCAGCCCATCCTCTACGCCCAGGGTAGTGATGGAATTATCCGTAAGATCCAGCCCGCAGGTTCCGATAAACGCCCGGTCAAAGCTGTACTGTTTGATGATCTCAATGGCAGCCGCCCCCATAAAGCCATTTACCGTGCGGTACATGATCCCTCCGGTTCCGATGGAAACAATGCTGGGATTCACCGCCAGCGTCTGCATGATATCAATCATATTTGTCACTACCGTCACCCTTTTGTGGGACTTGGCAAGCAGCTCCGCCACCATAATATTGGTGGTGGAAATATCCAGGAATATGGTTTCATTGCCGCCTATGAGTTCAAAAGCCTTATGGGCAATCAACTTCTTTTT
>JASGGP010000082.1:0-15617 GCA_047604985.1 Lacrimispora sp. | reverse complement strand
CATGACCTTCTGCATGGCTTCTTCCAATTCTTCCGGGGAAAATGAAGCTCCGGAATGATTTAATACCCGTTCATACGTTTCTATGATTTCTCCTGCATGCCGGATGGACTGGCTGCTTGTTTTGGGAAATGGTTTGCTCCCTGTCTTTCTTATGATGTCCTCTGCGGCGATTTCCCCTTCCGCAAGAGCGCCGGTCACGTATTTCTGGGGACAGCCACCGGCCACATCCCCGGCAGCATATAAGCCATGGATGGTAGTTTCCCGGTTGGTGTTCACCCAGTAGCCGCTGGCCGTATGGCCGCCCACAATATAAGGCTCCGTGCCTGTGATTTCCACATCCTGCTCACTGGGATTTTTTCCGCTTTCTATCCACTTAAGGGTCTGGCTGGGCGCCATGTTTAAATAGGCCTTTAAAAGCTCCTCATTCTTTTCCTTATCCATGGCACTTGTCTGTAAGTAGCAGGGGCCGTTGCCCAGCTGGTTTTCCTTTACGGTACCGTAAACTCTCTCGCTGGTGGTAATTCCGTATTTGTCCTCATAGACCTGGCCCCTGGAATTGACCTGCTTCGCTCCTACGCCCTGGGCAATGGTTCCGGTGGGAGCAATGGTGTCCTTGCAGCGGAGAGCGATAAAACGCATCTCAAAGGAGGTCATCTCCGCTCCCTCACGGATTCCCATGGCATAGCCGGCGCCTGTATTAAAGGGCGGATACCACATCTTATGGCGGGAAAATCCGGGGTTGTTGGGCTTATAAAGCCCGGCCGCGCCTCCGGTAGCAATGATGACCGCTTCCGCATGGATTTCATAGGCTTTCTGTTCCGTAATGTGAAAGCCCACGGCTCCTTCCACCCGGTTATCACGGACCAGTAAGTCGGTGATGTTCACATTATTTAAAATGTCAATATTTTTTTCTTTCTGTACGGCCGCTGCCAATATTGGCTTGAAGTTTTCCCCGTTGATCTTGATGTTCCGGTTTCCCCTTGCCACATAGTTTCCTTCTTCATCCTTTAAGATCACCAGTCCCAGCTTTTCCATCTGGGCCGTCACCTCATTGAACCGCTCCGCCGCTGTGAGAAGAAGGTCCTCTCTCACGATCCCGCCTGCATCCTTTGACGCATAATCCACATAATCCTGAGGAGTTCTTCCTTTTACGATATAGGCGTTGATGGCGTTGACCCCTGCTGCAAGGCAGCCGCTCCTTTTGATGTTGGCTTTTTCTGCTATGACGATCTTCTTTCCGGACTGTCCGGCAAGGGTTAAGGCCCCATAGCAGCCTGCCGTACCGCCGCCTATAATCAGCACATCCGCAGTAATAACCTCATGCTCCAATTTTATACTCATATCATCTGCCCTGTATTCAAATAATCAGTTAAAAACTGACTACTTCTTTTCCTTTCAGCTCTGAATTTTCCAGAAGATAGGCCCTTTCTCCGTCATAGGCGTAAATCCGGTAAACGATCACACGCATTTTCTCGCCGATTTCAATGGGCCTTCGCTCCAGGGAGCGGTGTGTGGTCAGGGTTGTGCCGCCCACGTTTATTTTCACCTCAAGGCAGTCGCCCCGGAAAGAAATGCCTTCAATGGTCCCTTCCTCGGAATAGCGGATGACATCCTGGAATTTCACGTTGTCGCTTTTAAAGGCTTCCACAAATTCCGGGCGGATGATGGCCCCCTTGTAATCTCCCTTTTCAAAGCCCCGGAGCTTGTGGTAATCCTCTACCCGGGCGGACTGGCCGATAAATTCAGCCACAAAAGGAGTCTGGGGAGACTTGTAAATGTGAAGCGGCGTTCCCATCTGCTCCACACGCCCTCTGTTGGTGACGATGATCTCGTCTGCCACCTGAACGGCTTCATCCTGATCGTGAGTGACGAAAATGCTGGTAATGCCCACCTTATGGATCATATCCTTCAGCCAGCTGCGAAGCTCTAAGCGTACCTTGGCGTCAATGGCTGCAAAGGGTTCATCCAGCAAAAGCAGGCTGGGATTAGGGGCTAAGGCCCTGGCAAAGGCCACCCTCTGCCGCTGGCCGCCGGATAACTGGTTTGGATACCGTTTCTCCATGCCTTTTAAGCCGGTCAGCCAGATCAGCTCCTTGACCCGTTCCTTTATCAGCTTTTTCGGCATTTTCTTGATTTCCAGTCCAAAGGCGATATTCTCATAAACCGTCATATAGCGGAACAGGGCGTAGCTCTGGAACACAAAGCCGATTCCACGCTCCGAGGCGGGAATGTTATTCACCCGTTTTCCGTCAATCATGATATCCCCGGAATTGGGAGTTTCAAATCCGGCGATCATACGAAGGATGGTGGTTTTTCCGCTTCCACTGGGCCCTAAAAGAGCCACCAGCTTTCCTTTCTCTATTCCAAAGCTGACATTGTCCGAGGCCTTAAAATCCCCGAATGTCTTTTCAATATTTTTCATTTCTACGTACATATCATCCTCCCGGTCTTCATTCATTCTTTTTTGCTTTATATTCAACAATATTTCTCAGGATCAGAACAACCACGGCTATGATGACGAGAATGGAGGAAACCGCAAAGGCCGCCGTAATGGAATCAGAGGAATTGGAAAGATAAAGGGCGTCTATCTCTAAGGGCAGAGTGAAAGTCTCTCCTCTGGTCTTTGACAGGGCATTGACCGCCCCGAACTCCCCCAGAGCCCTTGCTGTACACAGAATGATCCCGTACAGCAAAGCCCATTTGATATGAGGGAAAGTGATCCTGCGGAATATGGTAAAACCGCCTGCGCCCATTAAGGCGGCGGCTTCCTCCTCATCCTTGCCCTGGGCATTTAATACGGGAATGATTTCTCTGGAAATGAAAGGAAAGGTGACAAAAACCGTAGCCAGAACCACTCCGGGAATTGCAAAAACGATCTGGATGTTGGTCCCCAAGACACCGTTAAGGCTGTCAACGTATTTCCCGGCCCAGCCCAGACGTCCGAAAGTCATCAAAAATGCAAGGCCTGCGATAACCGGGGAAATGGAGAAAGGGATGTCAATTAAGGTGGCTAATATGTGCTTTCCGCGAAAGGAAAATTTTGTGATGGCCCAGGCTGCCCCAAGGCCGAAACGGTATTGATTAAAACTGCTGTCACTGTCGCCAGTAAGGTCACCTTAAGGGCGGAAATGACGTATTCCGTTCCAAGTGCTTCAAAATAAAACGATTCCCTCTTTTAAGGAATTTACAATGACAGAAAGAAGAGGCAGCACCAGCATGAAAAACAAAAACAGGATGCTGACTGCAATCAGAAACACCCTTGTGATCTTCTCTTTCATATCTCCACCTCCTAAATGTTGTTGGTACGTCTTGACTGGTGCACCTGGATGATATTGATGAAAAGCAAAATGATAAAGGATAAGATGAGCATCACCAGCGCAATGGCAGTTGCACTGGGATAATCCACATAGTTTAATTTCTGCATGATTACATAGGAAACTACCTGGGTCTGGTTTCTTGCATTATTTCCCGATATGTAAATGACACTGCCGTACTCCCCGATCCCTCTTGCAAAAGCCAGGCCAAAGCCGGTCAGCAGAGCTGGCCGCAGTTCCGGCAAAATGACCTTGTAAAAGGTCTGGGCCCTGGTGGCTCCCAGGATGCAGGCCGCCTCCTCATACTGGGAATCCAGCTTTTCCAGAATGGGCTGGATGGCCCTTACCACAAAGGGGATTCCGATGAAAATAAGGGCAATGGTAAGGCCCAGCTTTGTATAAGAAATCTTAAGTCCGAAATTGGCGAAAAACCGGCCTGCTATTCCGGAATTGGAATACATCTTCGACAGAGTAATTCCTGCAACTGCTGTGGGTAAGGCAAATGGAAGCTCAATGAGCCCGTCTAAAATTCTTTTTCCCGGAAATTCATATCTTACCAGCACCCATGCCAGGATAATTCCAAAGATGGAGTTGACTGCGGCGGCTGTCAGGGAACAGAGGATGCTGGTTTTAAAGGCATTTACCACATTATCCTTTGTAATCAGCTTCCAGAATTCCCCGGGCGTCAGCTTAAATGAATATACCAGAACGGAAGCCAGGGGAATCAGGATGATAAGGGACAGCATCACAACGGTGATTCCCATGGTCAGTCCGTAACCAGGTATGACTTTTAAATTTCTGACCTGCTTTTTTACTTTTAAAGTTTCCATGCATCCTCCCATAAAGCCGGCTGAAACGGATTCCGTCCGCTAAAGCTTTTAGTTTCCGTAAATTTCATCAAATATTCCGCCGTCAACGAAGAACTTATCATAGGCCGCGTCCCAGCCTCCAAAATCATTGATGTTGCAGAGATTTACATTTAAATCAAATTTATCAGAATACTGCTTTAAGACTTCCGGGTCGGAAGGGCGGTAGCCGTATTCCCCGATCACCTTCTGGGCCTCCGGGGTGTATAAGTATTCAAGATAAGCCTTTGCCACATCTTCTGTGCCGTTCTTTTTGGCGTTCTCATCTACAATTGCCACGCTGGGCTCCGCCAGAATGCTGATGCTGGGGGTAATCAGTTCAAAATCGTCAGGGCGCTGCTCCACGGTAGTGATGGCCTCATTCTCCCAGGCAATGAGCACATCTCCCTGGCCGTTTTCCACGAAAGTGGTGGTGGCTCCTCTTGCGCCGGAATCCATGACACCTACATTTTTATAAAGGTCGCTGACGAACTGCTTCATCTGGGCTTCATCTCCCTTAAATGCGGTATTGGCATACTGCCATGCCGCCAGGAAATTCCAGCATGCGCCGCCGCTGCTCTTTGGGTCCGGGGTGATGACCTCCACGCCCTCTTTTAATAAATCAGGCCAATCCTTGATGTTCTTTTCATTTCCCTTTCTTACCAGAAATACAATGGTTGAGGTATAGGGAGAGGAATTTCCCTTGAATTCATCAATCCAGCCGGAATCAATAAGTCCGGCGTTCTCAACAAGGGTAATATCATGAGCCAGAGCCAGGGTCACCACATGGCTTGCTCCCTCAATAACGGAACGGGCCTGGCTGCCGGAGCCGCCGTGGGACTGGACCACATCCACATCCACGCCATAGGTATCCTTATAGTATTTTTCAAACAGTTCGTTGTAAGCCACATAGAACTCTCTTGTGGGGTCATAGGAAACATTTGTCAGTGTAACCTTGCTGCCTGCACCTGCCTTTGTGTCTGCGGCTGTGGTCCCGTCCGTACCCGCGGCCGCTTTAGTATCCCCACCTGCCTCTGTGCCGGTCCCCGTTTCTGCACCTGTACCCGCTCCCGTGCCTGATGATCCCGCGGTCTTTCCGCAGGCTGCTAAGGAAAGAGACATTCCAACCGCCAGTGCCACAGATATAACCTTTCTCCAATTCCTCTTTCTCATACTGCTACCTCCGCTTGAACTTTAATGTTATTTGGCATTTTAATCCCTATTTACATATTTGTAAAGTATGTTATTGCGTTTTTTTATGGGATATGGTAGAATTCACTTATAAATTTCAGAGGATACATATTTTTTTCCTTATATATCATATATCACCTATATGTTTATATGTATCTTATGGTTATGAGGAGGTCTTTATGTCCATTAAAACATTAATCATCTTTGTCACCGTGTATAAGGAAGAAAGCATAACCGCTGCGGCCAGGAAGCTGAATTTGACCCAGCCTGCTGTCAGCGCAGCCATTAAGGAGCTGGAAAGCCGCTATTCTGTCCGGCTTTTTGAACGGATGGGACGGGGCATCCAGAAAACCCCTGCTTCCCACCACTTATACGAATTCGCTTCCCACATAACCTCTCTCTATCAGGAAATGGACCGGGATTTTAAAAAGCAGGTATCCTCTTCCCCTCTGCGCATCGGTTCCAGCATCGGCATCGGCTCCCGTCTGATGCCCGGGTACATAAAGGACTATATAGGCGCTTTCCGCGTCCCCATGCCTTATATAAAGATTGACAGCTCGGATATCATTGAAAAAATGGTGCTGGAAAACACCCTGGATCTGGCCCTGATTGAAGGCTGCATCCATTCGGATAAGCTGCTGGCTGAGCCTTTTACCAAGGACCGGCTTATTCTGGTCTGCAGTCCTCTCAATCCCCTGGCAGCAAAAAAAATTGTGACTCTCCAGGATTTAAGGGAAGAAAATTTCCTGCTCCGGGAGAAAAACAGCGGAACCAGGGAACTGGCGGAATCCACGCTCCTGCTCCATGACTTCATCATAAACCCGATGCTTGAAAGCAGCAGCACCACGGCCATCATCCACGCCGTCATGGCGGGCCTTGGAATTTCCATACTGCCGGAACGGATGGTGGCGGAGTATGTGAATACCGGAGTCCTGTTCCCCTTGGAAATCAGGGGAATCGAATTTGTCAGGGAGTGCCATATTATCTATCATCAGAACAAGTATTTGAATTCCGATATCATAAATTTCATGGAATTTATAAAGGGGTAGGACCAAAAGCATCTTTTGCCTGCCCTTGGCCCTGCCCCTCTTCATTCTTCATTTTCATTCTTCAATCACTAATTCATTTTCACTTACATTTTTCCCTTTATCAATGTGAAATGCCCGGAGTACAGGATGATCCCTTTCCATCAGGGACAGGATTAAGTACTCGCTTGTGGAATCAAAAGCCAGCCTCTTATCCTCCTCCGACGGCCTTGAGGGCGACTCCGGATGAGAATGGAAATTGCCCAGAAGCTCAAGCCCATTGGCACGGGCGTCCTTTACAGCTGCCAGCTGTTCCTTTGGGTCCATGGAAAAGTGTTCGCTGCTGGCGTCCATATTGGTCAGGAGATAAATCTTTTTTACCGTCTTTTTCTCCTCATCCTTAATGCCTGCAATCAGTCCGCAGGCCTCATGAGGCAGCCCCTTTACACAGTGCTCCAGCATGATGTTATAATCTTCTTTTTTCAGTATCAGCATCCTGTCCTCACCTCTTATGCTTTCATATCGCATTCCGCCTGCTCATAATCGATGAGCTCTGTAATCTCCGGGTTTTCTCCGCATACAGCGCAATGCTTATCCACAGGAAGCTTTACGGTCCGAAACTGCATTTTCAAGGCGTCATAGGTCAAAAGCCGTCCTGTCAGCAAATCTCCCTTTCCGATAATGTATTTGACAGCTTCCATGGCCTGCTCTTCCGATGACCCCGCCCATGGCCCCGATAACCCCTGCCTGGCGGCAGGTAGGAACCGCATCCTTTGGCGGCGGGTTCTTGAATACGCAGCGGTAACAGGGCCTTCTCCCGGCACATAGGTCATGAGCTGGCCCTGGAACCGGATGATCCCCGCATGGGAAAGGGCTTTTTCGCCATGACGCAGGCGTCATTGATAAGAAACTTCGCCGGAAAATTATCAGTTCCGTCAATGACAAAATCGTAGTCCTGAATTAAATCCATAATATTCTCAGAGGTTACAAAGGTGCGGATGTATGGACCGTAATCTCAGGATTGATGGCTTTCATGGTCTCTGCGGCTGAATTCACTTTCGCCTTTCCGATATCGGCGGTGGTGTGGATGATCTGGCGCTGGAGATTTGAACCCACTTCATCTGCATCGGCAATTCCGATTGTTCCTACGCCTGCCGCCGCTAAATACATGGCTGCAGGAGCTCCCAGGCCTCCGGCTCCTATGATGAGCACCTTTGACTCAAGAAGCTTCTTCTGCCCCTTGACGCCTACTTCCTTTAAGATGATATGACGGGAATAGCGCTCCATTTGTTCATTGGTAAATGCCATCAAAAGGACCCTCCTCCCATGAAATATAAAAACTCCACTTCATCGCCGTCCTTTAACTCTGTGGCTTCGAACTGCCCTCTTTCTACAAATTCATCGTTTAAAGTGACGGTCACGTATTCCGGGTTTTCCACATCCTCCAGCTGGATCAGCCTGTAATGGACTCTGTTTTCAAATTCCTTTTTATTTCCTGCGATCTTAATATTCATTGTTCCTGTCCCTCACTTTTATTTGATTAAATCCAGAAATAAAGCCTCCAAGGCTTCTCTTTTTTCTGCGCCGGAAAGCCGTTTTTCTTCCTTTCCCCGGTTAAAAAGAATGACCGTGGGAGAAGACATTACCCGGTACTGTTCCACAAGGCTCTCCTCAAAATTTACATTTACCTTTTTCACGTAAATTTTATCCTCGTATAAGTCCTCCAGCTCCCCTAAAACTGCCGCTATTTTCTTGCAGGGGATACAGGAATCAGAGTAAAAATCCACCAGAACCGGTTTATCCGCATGTAAGACCTCTTTTTCAAAGGTATCTTTGCTCACTCTTGCTGCCATAATTTTCTCACTCCTCACATTTCCGGACAATGAGGGTATAGGTGCCGTCCTGGTTCTGATTCAGCTTTAAAATCTGATGGCCCTCTTCCTTTATGCTTCTGGGCACGTTCTGAACCGGTTCTCCGTCATTTAAGCGGATGGCCAAGATCTGTCCCTCCTCCAGCTCCTCTAATGCCACCTTTGCCTTTACAAAGGTTACGGGACAGACCACATCGGTAATATCAACGGTATCCTGAATTTCAAAATCAGCCATGGTATGCTTCCTCCATTTTCTTAATAAATTCTTCTCCCAGCCGGTCAAGGGTAAATTTGAATCGTTCCCCGGAATTTCCGTGTTCTTCAAAGAATGATACGGCTCTGTCAGACACCCGGAAAAGCTGCTCCTCCGAGGTAACGAGAGGGAGAGGGGAAAAGCCTTTGCTGATATGGTTGCCGAACAAGCCTCCAAAGGAAACAATATAAGCGGGCTGGGTATCCCATGCGTCGGTGGGACAGGATTTGGCACATCTTCCGCAGTAATTGCATTTGTCATAATCCACATTTATTTTCTTATCCTCAATGGTAATGGCATTGACGCGGCACACCTTTTCGCAGACTCCGCAGTTAATACATTTGTCCGGAAGCCATTCCACCTGGAGAGCGCCCTTAATGCCCATGTCGTTTTCTTCGGCCTTTAAGCAGTTGTTCTGGCAGCCTGTAACGCCGAATT
Source organism: Lacrimispora sp. (assembly GCA_047604985.1). GTDB lineage: Bacteria > Bacillota > Clostridia > Lachnospirales > Lachnospiraceae > Lacrimispora. The sequence continues at coordinate 6,680 of JASGGP010000082.1, read as the reverse complement.
TAAATTTATGGGGAAGCTCTCTGCCGAAGTAACGTTCATTTAACTTTACTGCGATATCGTATGTATCAATGTTGCCGCTGGGGCAGATTTCACTGCCCTGGCAGGCTGTGACGGTCCGCACCCTGGGACCGCAGACGCCGGGCCGCAGGCCGCCTTTTGCAAGCTCCTCTTTCACCTCTTCCACATCCCCCACCTTGATAAAGGGAATTTCCACGCTTTGGCGGGATGTTAAATGAACGTGGCCGTCGCCGTATTTTTCCGCTACCCGGGCGACTGTTATTAAGTTTTCCGCAGTTAAGTGGCCGCCAACTACCTGGAGCCGTAAGGAAAAGTTATTCTTTTGCTTCTGGCGCATGAAGCCGCCCTTTTTTAATGCCGCATAATCTACTTTTGCCATCCTCTATACCTCCTTGAAAGCCTGCTCAAAATCGGCTTTTAAATCTTCAATATTTTCAATTCCAACGCTGATCCTTATGAGATCATCGTATACTCCTGATGCAATCTTCTCCTCTGCCGTACAGTGAAGGCTGATGGTGGAGGCCGGATGGATCACAAGGGTTTTGGTGTCGCCGATGTTGGAAACGATCAAAGGCACCTTTAAGCGGTTGATGATCTGAAACGCCCGTTCCTTGGAGCCTGCGCGGAAGGTTATAATGCCTCCGAACCCATTGTGAAACTGTCTTTTGGCAAGCTCATGACAGGGGCTGTCAGCCAGGCCCGGGTAGTTTACTGCAATGCTTTTATCAAGCCGGTGCAGAAATTGGGCCAGCTCCAGAGCGTTTTCGCATTGACGCTCCATGCGAAGTCCCAGGGTTTCCAAGCCCAGGCAGTTTAAAAATGCATTCTGGGGAGACAGACAGGCCCCTGTGTTGCGGAACAGACCGTTCCGCAGCTTTGCCACATAGGCCATCTTTCCGAATTTCACATAGTCCTTAAGCCCCGGATATTTTTCCTTGGTCCAGCGGTAGGTTCCGCCGTCTGTTAAAATTCCGCTGATGGCGTCGCTGTTTCCATTCATGTATTTTGATGAGGAGTTTACCACAATATCCGCTCCCAGCTCCAAAGCTCTTACAAGAAAGGGGGTGGCCGTGGTATTGTCGATGATTAAAGGAAGATCATGGTGATGGGCGGCCTGGGCCAGGCCGGATATATCCGTTACATCCAGCTTCGGATTTCCGATGGTTTCGGCAAAGATCAGGCGGGTGTGTTCATTGATCTGCGCTTCAAAGGCTTCCGGCGTATTCTCCGCGGCATATCTGGTTTTGATTCCAAAGGCTTCAAAATCCCGGAATAAATCAATGGTTCCCCCGTACAGGCCGGGAGCGGAAAGGATTTCATCTCCGGCCTGCAGGATGTTTAAAAACGCATTGGTAAGGGCCGCCATGCCGGAGGCGCATGCAACGCTTCCGATTCCGCCCTCTAAGGCCGTTACTTTCCTTTCAAATGCTTCCACCGTGGGATTGTTGATCCTTGTATAGGAAAATCCAAAGGCCTTGTTTTCAAAGATCTTTTCCACTTCCTCTGCGCTCTCATGGCTGAATGCGCTGGACTGGTAAATCGGCGTCAGAGTTGCTCCGGTGACCGGATCCCCACCTGCCGGCTGATGCAGCAAAGCTGTGTTAAAACCCATATTTTTCATAGCTGTCTCCCATCTGTATACTTCAAGTTTGTCTTCCATAGCCGGTGAATCATTTTTTGCTTGTTATTCCTATATTACTTTTACCAACATATTTTGTCAATATGTTTATATGTATTTTAATAGTGAATTCATAAAAAAAATGATCCAGCTCCATTGTAATCATTACAACGGGTCTGGATCATCAGTAAAGCAATTTGGAAGTATCAGTATGTAAATATTATAAAATATTAGTAGGTAAACAGCTGTACCCAGTACTGTGTTCCTGAACTGTTCTGAGTATTGCCTACGCCGATATGGGTATAGCTTTTATTCATGATATTGGCTCTGTGTCCCGGGCTGTTCATCCATGCGGTCACTACTTCCTGAGGAGTTCTCTGTCCCCAGGCAATGTTCTCGCCTGCACCACGGTAGTTCACGCCTTGCTCTGTCAGTGCGGTTGAGAAAGAGCTGCCGTTAGGACGTGTATGGTCGAAATTGGACTGTATCTCATTAGCTCTTACTGTGGCTGCTTTTGCTACCTGAGGATCAATAGTAAGAGCGGAAAGGCCTTCCTTGGCACGCTCTGCATTTACAAGATCTACAACCTGCTGGGTGTATGTCTTATTGGTGGTATCTGTGCCGGTATCGGTATCGGTATTTGTGTTATTATTGTTGTTTGTACCGCCGTTGTCCGTGCTGCCGCCGTTATTCGTATTGCCGTTGTTGTTCGTTCCGCCGTTATTGTTGGTATTGGTATTGCTTCCATTACCCTTGTTCTGATTGCAGTTGCTGCTTCCGTTTAAAAGCTTGGACCAATCCACGCTGTTTCCGTTAACTCCATATTGCTGCAATTTCGCCTTTAAATCATCTAAGTTCGTGTTCCCAGTGATCGTTATAACATTTCTTCCACCAAAACCGGAGCTGTAAGGACAGTTCACCGCGGCATTGGCTGTTAACGGGATCATGCTTGTCAGGGTAAGTGTAATCATTCCAAGTGCTGTCAGTTTTCTCAATTCTTTTGCCTCCTTTGATTTGTTACAAATATGTTACATTTATGTTACAAACATATGATAGCACTATTTTTTCCATTTTACCAGTGGAAATAACTGGAAAGAGGACTGCCTGGCAAACGGTGTAAAATTGGTAAAAATCGGTGTAGTAAGAGATTCACGTATCTAGAAACCAATTTACCTATTATAGGTGCCGGGCAATATTCCATCCATATACCCCATGGTTTACCACTTCTTTCTTCAGATTATCCACCATTTCAAAAGGTCCCGGCAATGGATTGATCCCCCGCTTTTCATCCCAATAGTCCCGTCCAAAGAAAATTGGTGTTCCATCCGGGTTTTCAAACTTCTGCTCCGGTTCAAAGGCTTCCCCTAATAATTCCGTTGAAATAAAATCAGTTCGGAATTGCGGCAGATAATCATAGAGATTCGTATCCAGATAATATCCGTCCTCCCTTTTATTCAAAAAAACATACACCTTCTCATCTTTGACCTCCCGGTAATTCAATTCTTTCTTACAAGGCTTAGCCCCATTAAAAAATACATTTCCGCCGGTATAAACAGGTAGCTTTGAATAATATTTGCTGCGGTCTTCCTTTCCACCTGCATCCCCATCCTTAAAGAACAATGCCCTGTACTCTTCCTCTGTTGGATATTCATCAAACGGCACCGTCCCAGCTTCCTCATTCATAAAATAATCAAGCCCCCGCCAATAACTCCGGTAATCCTCCGGCACTTCCTTCTGAACAAAGATATTATTGTAAACACGGTCATCACCATGTAAAAATGTCATAAATCCGGCCACCTCCGTCCGATGGGGTACATGGTAAGGGGTATATCTGGGCCCTGAGCCCATACCGTTATCTGTCCCCGTTCCTACGCTGGTAAATGAACCGCAAATCAGATTATGTACATAAGCAACCCCCTGGGTTGCCAGACGCCCGGCATAGACAGAAAGAAAGATATTATGGTCTACAAGGGTCGGTCCATGGCTTACCTCAATAAACAAATCCTCGCCCACGGAAAGAGGCGTAATGATTTTCACACCAACAGGCGGAACATTATCATGGAACAAATTCTGGGTTACCCGGGTTCCCTGCGTCTGCCAATCCAGCCAGATCCCCCGCGTACAATGGTGGATATGGTTGCGCCGGAAGACAGTATCAATGGCCGCATGCATCTTAATTCCGCCAATCTCAGCACCCGCCAGCTGCTGCTTTGTATTGATATGATGAATATGATTATCCTCAATCAACGAAAAAACACCGCCAAGATGGCCGACAATTCCCGTCTGCTCACAGTTATAAATGTGGCAGCGGCGGACAATATGGGAACCAATCTTCTCCTTTGTCCAGCCTTCCATCTGCGCCTGGCAGATGGCATCACGCTCCGTCTGGGTTCCATGCTTTAAACGTTTTATTGACCAGGCATTTTCATTGTTTGGCTGCAGATATTTACCAAGGGAAATCCCGCAACATTTAGAATCACTGATTTCACAATCTTCAATAATCCATCCTTTGCTCCAGTGCGGGCCAATCATCCCCTCCTGGTAAGCGGTCGGCGGTGCCCAGGTCGTAGCGGCCTGCTTAATGAAAAAACCGGATACAGTAATGTAATTGACCCCCATTTTATCCGGATAAAAACAATTTCTGCGGACATTTATCTCAACATTGTTTCCATTAGGGTCTGCCCCATGGAAATTAGCATAGATAAGAGTTTGATTCTTCTCCTGGACTGTATACCATTTATAGACAGAAAACTCAGGTTCCCATGAAGCTTCATAAATCTCCGGTTTTAATACTGCTTCAATACTGTCGGTCTCATACATCGACTTTCCATTTAAATATACTTCTCCTGTATGGAGCAAAGTCTCGCTATAAAACCAGTCCCCGCTGATTAACGTCGTATATGGATTATATTTTCCAAAAATACCGTTGGGAATCCGGCACAGCCAGGTATCCCCCTGATACAATTCCCAGTTCTTTACCGGCTCCGCCCCGGAAATCACTGCTTTCCCCATCTCCTCTGAACGATACACAATAGGTTTGTCCTTTATCCCTCCGTTTTTGGGGTTCACATATTCACGGTATATTCCCGGAGCAACGATAATCTCATCACCCGGGAGCGCCAGCCGGGCTGCCTCGTTTATTTGTTTAAATGGTCTTTCCTTAGTTCCATTTCCCCCATATAACGTTTTATCTGAAACATAATAAACCATATTACCCTCCTAAAATATATAATTATTTATAAAATTCCTATTCCAACTGCCATCAGTGAAATTGTAATCACCGACAAGATTGTTGTTAACGCCACCCCACAGGATGGCGCTTTCGTATTACCATAAAATTTCTCCCGATTCCCCTGCTTTGCAGTTATCCCTTTACAGCCCCCTGAGTCAGACCGTTTACCACCTTTTCCTGTGCAAAGAAATATAGAAAGATGACGGGCATGGAGCCCACCAGAATGGCAGTTAAAATGGCCGGAATATTCACGCTCTGGAACCCGTAGAATTCCCGGATTCCCAGAGGAAGGGTTTTCTTTGCTGTCGTGTTAATCAAAACATTCGCATTAATAAATTCATTCCAGATATTTAAAAATGTATACACGACAACCGTGGATAATCCTGCTCCCGACAGGGGCATGACGATCCTCCGGAATACCCCGATGGTGGTACATCCGTCAATGACCGCCGCATCCTCAATCTCCTTTGGAATCTCCTTGAAAAACTGGGTCAGGATGAATACGGAGATAGGAATGTTATAGCTGATGTAAGGTCCGCAGAGCCCAATCAGGGAATCGCTTAAATGCAGACTGCTGAGCAAAGTAAAGGTGGGAATCAAGGTGGTATGGACCGGTATCATCATTCCGGCAATAATCAGAAAATATAAAAAGCCGGAGCCCACGAATTCCATTTTTGCAAAGGCAAAGGAAATCATGGAGGAAACCATGACAATCAGGAATACACTGGCTGCGGAGACCATGACGCTGTTTAAAAAGTAACGGAGAAAATCAGGCTTAAATACCTTTCCATAATTTCCAAGATAAAAGACAGAGGGTAATGCCCAGATGTTGCGTAAGTATTCCGCCATATCCTTAAAGCTGTTGATCAGAAGAAAGATGAATGGAAAGCCGGTGACTATCAGAATGAAAAGGCAGGAAACGTACAGTCCGGCTTTTATGATATTTTTCTTTATCCTGGGATTCATGATTTTTCCCCCTTTCCCTGGGTCACATATAGAAAAGTACATGCGAAGATGAAGCATATGAGGAACATATAGGCCGCAATGGTGCTGGCATAGCCCATCTGAAACTCGGTGAAGCCTTTCTTATACATATAGGTTGCCATGAGCTCGGTGCTGGAATTGGGAGCGCCGCCCATCATGACGTAGAACAAGTCAAAGTATTTTAGGGACCCCACCAGCTGTAAGACCGCAGAGGAACGCAGGGTGGGCATGATCAAGGGCATTGTAATGCGCTTAAAGCACTGCCAGCTGTTGGCTCCATCTATTTTCGCCGCCTCATACAACTCCTCCGGCACGTTGGTCAGTCCAGCTTTTATGATGATCATATAAAAAGGAATGAACTGCCAGCAGATGACAAAGAGAATGGACGGGAGTGCCGTGGTCCCCTGAAGAAATGCAGTGGACCAGGAAAGCCCAAAGCCTTTGATGACCTTTGCCAGAAGCCCAAAATTGGGATCGTAAAATAATATCCACATAATACCGGTGGCTACCGTCGATAAGAGCATGGGCATAAAGAAGACGGTACGGAAAAATTTTGTAAATCTGATTCTTGCATTCAGCAGCAGAGCCAAAAGCATGGCTCCTGGAAGTTGAATAAAGGTGGAAACAAAGACCAGGATGATATTGTTCTTTAAGGCATTCCAAAAAGCTAAGTCCTTTGCCACCGCAATGTAATTATCAAATCCGATAAAGACCCGGTTGCTGCTGATCCCTTTCCATTCCATGGTGCTATAGTAAAAGGTCTTCACGATTCCCAGCACATTAAAGGTCCCGTATACGAACAGTGCCGGGAGCACAAACATCAGAACC
>JASGGP010000081.1:0-15708 GCA_047604985.1 Lacrimispora sp. | reverse complement strand
CTATCATATTTTTGTGTGCGCCTTTGGACTTCTTATGGTCTATCCTGTTCTCTGGATGGTCAGCGGATCCTTAAAAAACAATACGGAAATCTTAAACGGAGGCATGAATCTGATTCCCCCCTCATGGAGATACCAGAACTTTCTCAATGGCTGGAAAGGCTTTGGAGGCATAAGCTTTAAGACCTTTTTCTCAAATTCTTTCCTGGTAGCCTCTGTTTCAACCCTTGCCACAGTCCTTTCCTCCTCCTGTGTGGCCTATGCTTTTTCCAGGGTTAAGTTCAAGGGCCGCAGCTTCTGGTTTATGGCCATGATATGCACTATGATGCTTCCTGCCAACATTCTGGTTCCCCAATACATCATTTATAATAAGCTGAATTTTGTGGGAACCTATCTCCCTCTCATTCTCCCCACTTTTTCGGCCAGGCATTTTTCATCTATCAGATGATGCAGTTTGGTGCCGGCATTCCGAAAGATCTGGATGAGGCGGCAATTATTGACGGATGCAGCAAATATACGATTTTTCTAAAATATTCTTCCCTTGTTAAAGCCCTCTGTCGTAACAACCATTATCATTCAGTTTTACTGGAAATGGGATGACTTCATGTCTCCCATGATCTACTTAAGCAAGCCAAAAATGTATACGGCCTCTGTGGCAATCAAAAACTTTGCCGATTCAACCTCAACAACGGACTACGGAGCCATGTTTGCAATGTCTTCTCTTTCCCTGATCCCTGTATTTTTAATCTTTTTATTCTTCAACCGTTATCTGGTGGAAGGAATCAGCGGAAGCGGCATCAAAGGATAAAACATAGAAATCAAAGAGGAAAAAACGTGAAAATTCAAACAAACGTATCATTTCAGACATCTTTTGACCTTTTGCAAAAGCTCATGAATTCAGCCGAAAAAAAATCATTAAACAATTTAAAGGATTTCAATTCCAGACTGGTCCTGATCGAAGGCGGAGGATATGAAAAAATTTGGCTTGAAACACAGCCAATGGGCGGAGAAATGTACGCCAAAAGAAATATGGAAGCAGGACTGAACAACCAGCTTCTGTTTATGGAAAATCAAAGGCAGGACGGCAGGCTTCCCGGAAGCATTGCCCTGATTGACGGTGAAATTACTCCTCAATTTAATAAATTCCAGGGCTTCTGTTTCCCCTCCTCCGCCCTCAACATGTACTACCTATCCGGAAAGGATCCGGAATACTTAAACCTTCTTTACACCACCCTGGAAAGATTCGACACCTATTTATGGAATGTCAGGGATTCCGACGGAGACGGCTGCCTGGAAAGCTGGTGCAAATATGACACCGGCGAGGACAATGCCCTTCGCTATGGAGATGCGCCGGATTCCTGGAGCAAAGAAATTCCTCCCTCAGGCTGCCAGGTTGTGCCCATGGCCTCCATGGATATTATGAGCTTTTCCTATTCCTCAAGGGAAACCTTATCCGCCATCAGCAGCATACAGGGAAATGAAAAAAGGGCGGAGGCCTGGCGAAAAAAGGCCCGGACCGTTCAAAAAACCATTAAAAATTATCTATGGGACGAAGCAAAAGGAGCCTGCTTTGACCGGGATAAAAACCACCGCATCCTGTATACCATGACCCATAATAATTTAAGGGCCATGTACTGGAACAGCCTGACCCGGCAAATGGCAGACCGTTTTATCACACAGCATTTGTTAAACCCCAAAGAATTCTGGACTCCCATGCCACTCCCCTCCGTGGCAGCCAATGACCCTTTGTTTCAAAACATTCCAGGCAACAACTGGAGCGGCCAATCGGAGGCCCTTACTTTCCAGCGGGCTATACGGGCTCTGGAAAATTACGGATATGACTGTCTCATTCCCCAGCTGGGAGAAAAGCTTTTCCATGCCATTGGAGAACCATGTATTTTTGTCCAGCAGTATGATCCCTTTACCGCAAAGCCGTCTCCGGAATCTTTGGAAGACTCTCAGGATTATTACGGACCTGCCATACTTTCCGTAATGGAATATACCTCCCGGATGTTTGGAATCCACATGGAACACGAAAACATTTACTGGGGAACCATGGGAGGGCATGAAAGCCTCTATGAACAGGTCTGGGGAAATCACGTCTTTAAAATCACAAATACGGGAACCAACGGGGAAGCCTTTGTTGACGGAAAAAAAGTATTTGAAGCCGGAAAAGACTTAAAAATCATTACTAATATCAGAGGAAAAATCCTGGAAGTAAAACAACTTTCAAAAAATGGAGATACCAGCCAAATAAAGACCTTTCTGTAGCTTCTTTTACACAAAAAAGAAGAGTGCTGCAAAATGATTTTTTCAACAGCCTAAGTCCATATCCTGTTGAAATTTTACATTTTGCAGCACTCTCTTCTTAATTATAGCAGTTATTCTCTCATAGCCTTAAACAGAGCTTTTGTAACGGCCACCGTAAGAATCCCCGAAAGCACCGCTTCCGGAATTCCGTTTAAGCAGATGATTCCAAGAATCACAGCATATATTCCATCGGTCAATCCTTTTGCCGCAGCTCCATACTCTTTCCCAAACAATAAGTAAATCAGATTCATTACCAATAAAGTATTGGTTAATGATCCTGCCACCCCTGCCGCCGCCAGGGCAATGGTCCTTTTCCCGCTTTTTCCGTTAAAGGCCTTAAGTACTGCCCGGAATACGTAATAAGCCACAATTCCGATGAGGATTCTTGGAACCATGCAGATGATCAGGCTGCCGAAATTCCCTCCGTACTCTCCCACTTTAATAAACGGAGAAAATACAAAAGAAGTCGCGTTGGGCATGTTGGTGTTTTTCCACAAGCTGGTAAGTCCGAAAACCATTCCCAGAAATCCCCCATATTTTGGGCCAAGAACAATGGCTCCAATTATAACGGGAATGTGGATGATGGTGGCGTTCATAAATCCCAAAGGAATAAATCCAAGGGGCGTAAACGCCATGATGATGATAATAGCAACAAATACAGCTGCCAGTACCAGGTTGCGGGTTCTGCTCTCAATATTCATTTTTCTACCTCCTGTGCTACTGTTCTTTAATAAGATACAATGCGTTCGGTTACATTTGCATTATACATAGAAGACATCCATCCGTCAATCCGGGATGAAAAGAATAATTTGGCGGATAAAGTATGGTTTTGGGAAACCTGTGGCGCAAAATGTTAATTTACATAAAGTTATCAACATTTTGGGGATAACTTGTGGAAAACTCTCTGGATATTATCTTGATAACCTTCACTTTGTTCACAGCCTGTCCTTCAGATACAGATAAATTCTGGATTACAGATTGTGTATAACGTGAACTTTTAAAATCTCCGCCTTCTGTGGAAAACTCTCTCCCCATATGATTATCAACACAATATTCACAGGCAATACACACCATCTTCACACACTTATCCACAATTTTTTCTGAATCTCATTGAAAATTATTTCAAAATAGTATAGAATAAACTGTAGATTGGGCTAATGCGCATATTTGCATTTTATAGATGTAGGAGACTTACGATGTTAGAAAAGTTAAAGGAAAAATGGGATGAAATCTTATTGAATTTAAAAGAAGAACACGAAATAACCGATGTGTCTTTCAAAACCTGGCTTCTTCCCCTTAAGGTTCATGCAGTAAACGGAGAAAAGGTTATTGTCACTGTTCCCGACGTGGAATTTTTAGGATATATCCGCAAAAAATACGGATTTCTTCTGAAAATAACCATAGAAGAAGTGACCGGCTTTGAATGCAACGTTGATTTTGTTGTGGAAAATCAGATTCAAAAGGAAGCAGACCTTGTTCCTGCAGCCAACACCCTGATCAACAATTCTTTCAATCAGGTAAGCCAGTCCGCCATCATTACCGCAAACCTAAACCCAAAGTATATCTTTGACACCTTTGTAGTAGGCGCCAACAACAATCTGGCCCACGCCGCTTCCCTGGCTGTGGCGGAATCCCCCGGAGAGATCTACAACCCTCTTTTTATTTACGGAGGAGTAGGTTTGGGAAAAACCCACTTAATGCACTCCATCGGTCATTTCATCCTGAAGAACAACCCACGCGCAAAGGTTCTCTATGTTACCAGCGAGAAATTCACCAACGAATTGATCGACGCCATCCGTAACAAGAACAACTTCTCTCCTACGGAATTCCGTGAGAAGTACCGCAACAACGATGTTCTTCTTATCGATGATATCCAGTTTATCATCGGCAAGGAAAGTACCCAGGAGGAATTCTTCCATACATTCAACGCATTATATGAAGCGAAAAAACAGATTATTATTTCCTCCGATAAACCACCCAAAGAAATCGAAACCCTGGAGGAAAGGCTCCGTTCCCGGTTCGAATGGGGTCTGACCGTGGACATACAGTCTCCCGATTATGAGACCAGAATGGCAATTCTTCGGAAAAAAGAGGAAATGGAAGGCTATAACATTGACAATGAAGTGATCAAATACATAGCCACCAACATAAAATCCAACATCCGTGAGCTGGAAGGCGCTTTGACAAAAATTGTGGCCCTTTCCCGCCTTGATAATAAGGAAATCACCGTTGCGCTGGCAGAGGAAGCCTTAAAGGATATTATTTCCCCCAACGACAAGAGGGAGATCACGCCGGAATTCGTGACCCAGGTAGTGGCTGACCATTACGGCATCACTCCCCTTGACATATGTTCCCAGAAGCGGAATAAGGAAATCGTCTACCCACGCCAGATCGTCATGTACCTATGCCGTGAAATGGTTGGAACTCCCCTGCAGATGATTGGAAAATACTTAGGCGGAAGAGACCATACCACCATTATTCACGGGATTGAGAAGATTTCCACGGATGTAGGCAGGAATGAATCCTTAAGTAACACCATTGAGATCTTAAAAAAGAAGATTAATCCACAATAGCCTGTGTATCAGGTGTTTATTCCTTGTGGATAAATGAAGGTTTGAGATTGGTTCTCATGATCTTGTGGATAAGCCATGAGTTTTCCTTTCATTTTGTGGACCTTATTCACATCCTTATGAACACGCTAAAACCATACCTTATAAAGGTTTTAGAGGCTTTTACACAAACCCACAGCCCCTACTACTAATACGACGGAATTTAATTATATTATTTATCTATTTATCGTATTTTTTCAAGCAAAGGAGTTATCAACAATTATGAAACTAACATTTCAGCAGGATGCTATTTTAAACGGCATTAATATTGTATTAAAAGCAGTTCCCAGTAAGACCACCATGTCCATTCTGGAGTGCATCTTCATTGACGCCAGTGAATCAGAGATTAAGCTGACTGCCAATGATATGGAACTGGGAATTGAAACAAAGGTGGAAGGATCCATTCTGGAAAGAGGAAAGATCGCCCTGGAGGCTAAGCTCCTTTCCGAGATTGTAAGAAAGCTGTCTTCTGCAGGAGACTCCCTTGTAACCATTGAAAGCGATGAAAAGTTCACCACCACCATTTCCTGTGAAAACTCTGTTTTCCATATCCAGGGAAGGGATGGAGAAGAATTCGCTTATCTTCCCTATATTGAACGGGATCATTATATTTGCTTATCCCAGTTCTCCTTAAAAGAAGTGATCCGTCAGACCATCTTTTCCATTGCGCCCAATGACAGCAACAAGATGATGACCGGAGAGCTTTTTCAGGTAACGGGAAACCAGCTGAAAGTGGTTTCTCTGGACGGCCACCGCATTTCCATCCGGAATATTGAATTAAAAGATACATACCGTGATATAAAAGTCATTGTTCCTGGCAAGACTTTAAACGAAGTAAGCAAGATTTTGAGCGGAGACAATGAAAAGGAAGTGCTTATTTTCTTCAGCACCAACCATATTTTATTCGAATTTGACGATACCATCGTTGTTTCACGCCTGATTGAAGGGGATTATTTCCGTATTGACCAGATGCTTTCCAGTGATTATGAGACAAAGATTACGGTGAACAAGAGGGAATTTCTTGACTGTCTCGACCGGGCGACCATCCTGGTGAGGGAAAATGATAAGAAGCCTCTCATTATGGGCATTGAGGATCAGGGAATGGAGCTGAAAATGAATACCAGCTTTGGTTCCATGAATGCGGAGGTTCCCATCCACAAAACAGGAAGCGATATCATGATCGGCTTTAATCCAAAGTTCCTCATTGACGCCTTACGGATCATTGACGATGAAGAGGTGGCTCTTTTCATGCTGAATCCCAAGTCCCCTTGCTTTATCCGGGATGAGGAAGGAAAATATATATATTTAATTCTTCCTGTAAACTTTAACGCAGCGTCTGTCTAGGCTGCAGAAAGACGCTGTCTTGACGGATCAGGATTTACGCCCGATGGAAGCGTGGCGAGCTTTGCCCAAAGAACATGGGCAGGAAAGAGGAAATATGGAAATTATAAAACTGCGGGATGAATATATAAAGCTGGGTCAGGCCTTAAAGGCCGCAGGGCTGGTTGGTTCCGGCGTTGATGCCAAGTATATCATTGAGGATGGCCTTGTGTCCGTAAACGGCCAGGTAGAAGTTCAGAGAGGAAAAAAATTAAGGGCCGGAGATGTTGTGTCCTATGACGGCAATACAATTAAAATTGAGGTATAATACCATCCATGATGATTGAATCTATAGAGCTTAAGAATTATCGCAATTACGATGAATTACATATGGATTTTAGTCAGGGAACCAACATCCTCTACGGAGATAATGCCCAGGGGAAAACAAATGTCTTAGAAGCAATCTATGTCTGTGCCACGACAAAATCCCACAAAGGGAGTAAGGATAGGGAAATTATACAGTTTGACAGGGATGAGTCGCATATCAAGCTAAACGTCAGAAAAAATGACATTCCATACAGGATCGACATGCACTTGAAGAAAAACAGGGCCAAAGGCGTGGCGGTAAACGGCGTTCCCATAAGGAAAGCCAGTGAATTGTTCGGGATCGTCAATGTTGTATTTTTTTCTCCGGAAGACTTAAATCTCATAAAAAACGGGCCGTCGGAAAGGCGGCGTTTTATTGACTTGGAGTTATGTCAACTAAACAAGCTTTATGTCCATTCCCTGGTCCAGTATAACCGGATTGTAATTCAGCGCAACAAGCTTTTAAAGGACATGTTTTTCCGGCCGGACTATGAAGAAACTCTGGATGTATGGGATATGCAGCTGGTCCAGTATGGAAAAGAGATCATTCATTACCGGAAAGAATTTGTGGAGCAGCTGGGAGGAATTATTCAGGGCATACACCGCCAGCTTTCCGGGGGAAAGGAAGAAATTTCCCTCATATATGAGCCAAATACAGAGGAGGAAGCCTTTGAAGAAGCCTTAAGACGAAGCAGACAGCAGGATTTAAAGCAGAAGACCACCATGACCGGACCTCACCGGGATGATTTAAGCTTCATGATCAATGGCATAGACATCCGAAGATTCGGCTCCCAGGGACAGCAGCGGACAGCGGCCTTATCTTTAAAGCTTGCAGAAATAGAATTGGTAAAAAAGATTGTAAATGATTATCCCGTCCTTTTGCTGGATGATGTATTGTCGGAGCTGGACAACAGCAGACAAAATCAGCTTCTGGCAGGGATTGACCATATACAGACCATGATCACCTGTACGGGACTGGAAGATTTTGTTAATGACCGGTTCCATATGGATAAGATATTTAAAGTAGTAAACGGTACCGTAGACAGTGAAAATTAATGATTCAGGAGGAGCATGCAATTATGAGTCAAGAATATGGTGCAGATCAGATCCAGATATTAGAGGGTCTTGAAGCTGTAAGGAAAAGGCCTGGAATGTATATTGGAAGTACTTCCATAAGAGGACTTCACCACCTGGTTTATGAAATTGTAGATAATGCGGTAGACGAAGCTTTAGCCGGCTATTGTGACAGCATACAGGTAATCATCCATTCCGACAACTCCATTACGGTGATTGATGACGGGCGTGGAATTCCCATAGGAATCCAGAAAAAGGCCGGTATTCCGGCCGTAGAGGTTGCTTTTACCATCCTTCATGCCGGAGGAAAATTCGGCGGCGGAGGATATAAGGTTTCCGGAGGCCTTCACGGCGTAGGCGCTTCCGTTGTAAATGCCTTATCCCAGTGGCTGGAGGTGGAAATCTGCCAGGACGGAAAGATTTACAAGCAGCGCTACGAAAGAGGAAAGACCATGTACCCCTTAATGGTATCGGGAGAATGCGGCCAGGACGAGCATGGAACAAAGGTCACCTTTTTGCCTGATGACGAAATTTTCGAAGAAACAGTTTTTGATTATGATACCTTAAAGATCCGTCTCCGTGAGACCGCATTTTTAACCAAGAATTTAAGGATTATTTTGAAGGATGAGAGAGAAGAAAAGCATGAGCATGTATTCCACTACGAAGGCGGAATCAAGGAGTTTGTCACCTACTTAAACAAGGGCAAATCTCCCCTTTACGACCAGGTTTTTTACTGCGAAGGAACAAGGGACGGCGTTTATGTGGAAATTGCCATGCAGCACAACGATTCCTATACGGAGAACATTTACAGCTTTGTAAATAACATCAACACTCCGGAGGGCGGAACCCATTTGGCCGGGTTTAAAAATGCACTGACCACTACCTTAAATGATTATGCGAGAAAGAGCAAGCTGTTAAAGGAAAGTGAAACAAATCTTTCCGGTGAGGACATCAGGGAAGGTTTGACAGCCATCATCAGCGTGAAAATAGAAGAACCTCAGTTCGAAGGACAGACAAAGCAGAAGCTGGGAAACAGTGAGGCCAGAGGGGCTGTGGACAGCCTTTTAAGAGAGCAGTTCACCTATTATCTGGAACAGAATCCGGGCATCTCAAAAACCATCTGCGATAAGTCCATTCTGGCTCAGAGGGCCAGAGCGGCGGCCAGAAAGGCCAGGGATTTAACAAGAAGAAAGACGGCCCTTGAGGGCATGGCTCTTCCCGGAAAGCTGGCGGACTGTTCGGACAAGAATCCGGAAAACTGTGAGATCTACATCGTAGAGGGAGACAGTGCGGGAGGTTCTGCAAAGACCGCCCGATCCAGAAACACTCAGGCAATTCTTCCTCTTCGCGGAAAGATCTTAAACGTGGAGAAAGCAAGGCTTGATAAAATCTATGCCAATGCCGAGATCAAGGCCATGATCACTGCCTTTGGAACGGGAATTCATGAAGATTTTGACTTGAGCAAGCTGAGATATTATAAGATCATCATTATGACCGATGCCGATGTGGACGGCGCCCATATCAGCACCCTGCTCCTCACTTTCCTGTATAGGTTCATGCCGGATCTTATCAAGGAAGGCCACGTATACCTGGCACAGCCGCCGTTATACAAGGTTGAGAAGAGTAAGAAAGTATGGTATGCCTACAGCGATGAAGAGTTAAATTCCATTTTGAAGGAAATCGGCCGTGACTCCAACAATAAGATCCAGCGTTATAAAGGACTTGGAGAAATGGATGCCGAGCAGCTGTGGGAGACCACCATGGATCCGGAGAGAAGGGTTCTTTTAAGGGTCAGCATGGACGAGGACACAACATCTGAGATGGATTTGACCTTTACTACCCTAATGGGAGACCAGGTAGAGCCAAGACGTGAATTTATCGAAGCAAATGCCAAATACGTACAGAATCTTGATATCTAATTGGAGGAAATGAAATGGAACCAAATATCTTTGATAAAGTTCATGAGGTGGACTTAAAAAAGACCATGGAAAAATCGTATATCGATTATGCCATGAGCGTCATTGTTTCCAGAGCCCTGCCTGACGTCCGGGATGGATTAAAACCGGTTCAGCGAAGAGTTCTGTATTCCATGATCGAGCTCAACAACGGTCCTGATAAGCCTCACCGTAAATGCGCCCGTATCGTGGGAGATACAATGGGTAAATATCACCCCCACGGCGACAGCTCCATCTACGGAGCTCTGGTAAATATGGCGCAGGAATGGTCTACCCGGTATCCGCTGGTGGATGGCCACGGAAATTTCGGTTCCGTCGACGGAGACGGCGCGGCTGCCATGCGTTATACGGAAGCCCGTTTAAGCAAAATTTCTATGGAAATGCTTGCCGACATCAACAAGGATACCGTTGATTTCAGCCCCAACTTTGATGATACAGAGAGAGAGCCGGATGTTCTTCCGTCCCGCTATCCCAATCTTCTGGTAAACGGAACCTCCGGCATTGCCGTGGGCATGGCGACCAACATCCCTCCCCACAACTTAAGGGAGGTCATCGGTGCCGTTTTAAAGATCATCGACAATCAGGTGGAAGAGAACAGGGAAACCACCATGGAAGAAATTCTGGAGATCGTTAAGGGTCCGGATTTCCCCACAGGAGCCACTATCCTTGGAAAACGGGGAATTGAAGAGGCCTACCGCACCGGAAGAGGTAAAATCCGTGTCCGGGCTGTCAGTGATATTGAAACCATGGCTAACGGAAAGAGCCGGATCATCGTGACAGAGCTTCCCTACATGGTCAATAAAGCCCGGCTCATCGAGAAGATTGCAGAGCTGGTAAAAGATAAAAAAGTGGATGGAATCACGGACTTACGGGATGAATCCGACCGTTCCGGTATGAGAATCTGCATCGAGCTCCGCCGGGATGCCAATGCCAGTGTGGTTTTAAACCAGCTGATTAAGCATACCCAGCTTCAGGATACTTTCGGTGTCATCATGATTGCCCTGGTTAAGAATGCCGCCGGCGTTCTGGAGCCAAAGGTATTAAACATTCTCCAGATGTTAAATTATTATCTGGATCACCAGAAAGAGGTAGTGACCAGAAGAACCCGCTACGATTTGAACAAAGCGGAAGAAAGAGCCCATATCTTGGAGGGCTTGCTCATCGCTCTGGATAACATCGACGAAGTCATCCGGATTATCCGCGGTTCCGAAAATGTCCAGGCAGCCAAGGCAGAACTCATGAGCCGTTTCGGCTTAAGTGAAGCCCAGTCCCAGGCCATTGTGGACATGCGTCTTCGCGCTCTTACCGGTCTGGAAAGAGAGAAGCTGGAAAATGAATACAGAGAACTGGAAGCGAGAATCGCAGAATTGAAAGGAAATCCTTGCAGATGAGAAAAAGCTTTTAGGCGTCATCAAAGAAGAGATCTCTGTTATTTCCGCAAAGTACGGGGATGACAGAAGAACCTCCATCGGCTTTGACGAGTTTGACATGTCCATGGAAGACTTGATTCCCGATGAAAATACCATTGTGGCCATGACAAAGCTGGGCTATATCAAGAGAATGTCCGTGGACAACTTCAAGAACCAGAACCGGGGCGGCAGGGGAATCAAGGGAATGCAGACCATTGATCAGGATTACATCGAAGACCTGATGATGACTACCACTCATCACTATCTGATGTTCTTTACCAACACCGGCCGGGTTTACCGGTTAAAAACCTATATGATCCCGGAAGGAAGCCGGACAGCCAGAGGAACGGCCATTGTAAATCTCTTACAGATGCTGCCTGGGGAGAAAATTACGTCCATCATCCCAATGAAGGAATATGATGACGACAAGTATTTATTCATGGCTACCAGAGACGGTATGGTAAAGAAAACTCCTATGATGGAATACGTCAATGTACGTAAAAACGGTTTGCAGGCCATTGTCCTCAGGGAGAATGACGAACTCATCGAGGTAAAGGCCACCGACGATACAAAGGATATTTTCCTGGTGACAAAGAAAGGCCAGTGCATCCGGTTCCATGAAAAGGATGTCCGGGTGACAGGCCGTGTATCCATCGGCGTTATCGGCATGAAATTAAATGACGACGACCAGGTAGTTGGAATGCAGATGGATTCCCAGGGCTCAAAGCTTTTGATCGTATCTGCAAACGGCATGGGCAAACGGACCCCAATTGAAGAATTCACCCCCCAGAGAAGGGGCGGAAAGGGTGTTCTTTGCTATAAGATCACGGAAAAGACGGGAGATATTGTGGGAGCCAAGCTGGTTCAGGATGACCATGATCTGCTTCTCATCACCACAGAGGGAATCGTCATCCGCATTTCCGTTAATGACATTTCCGTCATCGGAAGAAACACCTCCGGTGTTAAGCTCATGAACATTGACCAGGATTCGGATATCAGCGTTGCCAGCATTGCAAAGGTCCGGGATGACGGAATCAAATCCGAAGGAGAAGGCCTTGAAGAACTGGCCCTGGAAGATGAAGAAATAATAGAAAATGAAGAGGTTCTGGAAGAGGAAGAATAAAATTTATATAAAAGTGTGGAATTATTTCATTTTTTATATTATAATACTATCCATCAATAAGCAGTGGTAAAAACTTTGGATGCAGCAGCGGAAATTTTACTGCATTCAAAGTTTTTCCTTTATTGAAATTTTGCAGGCAGGTCCTGCATGGACGAAACGTCCGAAAAAAAGGAGGATTATCAGCTTGGACAGTGACCCAGGCGCGGCGCATATAACCGCCCAGATTTTATTATTAATTGCATTGACCCTGATGAATGCGTTTTTCTCAGGAGCGGAGATGGCTGTTGTATCAGTCAACAAGAACAGGATCCGTATGCTGGCCGACGGAGGAAATAAAAAGGCGGCCTTGATCCAAAAGCTTTCGGAGGATTCCACAGGTTTCCTTTCCACCATCCAGGTAGCCATTACCTTTGCCGGCTTCTTTTCCAGTGCGTCGGCAGCTACAGGAATTTCACAGGTACTGGCAGATAAAATGAAGGTTTTGGGAGTTCCCTACAGCCAGAGTCTTTCCATGGTGGCTGTGACCATTATTCTGGCCTATTTTAACCTGGTATTCGGAGAACTGGTGCCTAAGCGGATCGCTCTTCAAAAGGCGGAATGGTTCAGCCTTTTTGCTGTGCGCCCTATTTACGGCATTTCAAAGGCCCTGGCCCCTTTCATAAAGCTTCTTTCCTTATCGACCAACGGAGTATTAAAGCTTTTAGGGATGAAGGCCAACAATCTGGAGGAAGAGGTATCCGAGGAAGAAATCCGTTCCATGCTTCAGACAGGGCGGGAAAGCGGTGTGTTCAATAAGATTGAACAGGATATGATCACTTCCATCTTTCTCTTTGATGATAAAAGGGCCAGAGAGATCATGACCCCCCGTCAGGATATGGTGGCAGTAGATATTAAAAAGCCTATGGAGCTGGTGCTGAATGAAATTTTAAGCAGCCGTCATTCCAGAATCCCGGTTTATGAGGATGAAATTGATAATATAATCGGCATTTTATCCATGAAAGACTTTAATATAGAAATGAATAAGGGCGACCAGAATTATGTGGACATTCACTCCATCATGCAAAAGCCCTATTTTATACCGGAAAACAAAAAGACAGATGATTTATTTTTGGATATGCAGAAGCACAAGAAAAAGATGGCCATTCTGGTGGATGAGTACGGTGGAGTCTCCGGTCTGGTTACCTTAGAAGACTTGATTGAGGAAATCGTCGGGGATATTCACGATGAATACGATGAAGAGGAGCCTCAGTTAATCGAAATGGAGCCTTTTGTATACAAAGCCTCAGGAAGTATTTCCCTTTATGATTTGGATGAGGTTCTTCATGAGGAAATCGAAAGCTCCTGCGATACCTTATCCGGCTACTTAACCGAGATTTTAGGCTTCATCCCAAAGGATTCCCAGATGCCTCTGGAGCTTGAGGATGAAAAAAACAACTATACCATTTTAGAAATGGAAGACAAGGTAATAAAAACCGTAATTGTCCGAATAAAAGAGAAGACATCATAAGGAAATCCGGTTCTCGAAAGGGAGCCGGATTTTTTCCGTTCCATGCCCTTGACAAGAGGCTCGTAAATTGGTAATATACAAACTGAAACCATATTGATTACAGATGAAAATCATTTGGCATTATTAGATCGGGGGATTCCTATGACAAGTGAGTTTGCGGTAGCCGTCCATGGACTGGCTTATTTGAACCAGAGAAAATCCACGACATCCAGCGAAGAGCTGGCTGCCAACGTATGCACAAATCCTGCCAGAGTGAGAAAGGTCATGGCGAAATTGAAAAAGGCCGGAATGATCGCCACAAAGGAAGGCTTAGAAGGCGGTTATCATTTTACAAAGGATCCCTCATCGGTGAATTTAAAGCAGATCTGTGACGCCCTTGAAGTTACTTTCGTGTCTTCCTCCTGGAAGTCAGGAGACCAGAACATGCCCTGCATGGTATCCTCAGGCATGTCAGGAGTAATGGATGAAATCTATGAGGACTTAAACGAGCTTTGCAGGAACCGGATGGAGGAAATAACCATTAAAGATATTCAGGAAAAGCTGATAAAAAAGCGAGTCAGTCAATAAACTGTAAAAATGGTTTTCTTAAGGGCATACCTGTATGTCCAAAGAGCGTGGACAGGAAAGAGGAAATATGATAAGAACTGTTAAGGCCGAAGATATCACAAGAAACATCAAGGAAATGTGCATAGAAGCAAACCACTTCCTGTCAAAGGACATGAAGGAGGTTTTTCTCCAGTCAATAGAAAAAGAAAAATCAGAGCTGGGAAGACAGATCCTGTGCCAGCTGGAAGAGAATCTGGAAATTGCAGGAGAGGATATGATTCCCATCTGCCAGGATACAGGGATGGCGGTCATTTTTATAAAGCTGGGCCAGGATGTACATATTGAAGGCGGAAATCTTACAGATGCCATCAATCAGGGCGTCCGCCAGGGATATATAGAAGGATATTTAAGAAAATCCGTAGTAGAGCCTGTGGAAAGAATCAATACAAAGGACAATACTCCTGCGGTTATCCATTATGAAATCACAGACGGCGACAAGGTCGATATCACTGTGGCCCCAAAAGGCTTTGGAAGCGAAAACATGAGCCGGATTTTCATGCTGAAGCCTGCCGACGGGATTGAAGGGGTAAAGGAAGCCATTCTTACGGCGGTAAAGGATGCGGGACCTAATGCCTGTCCTCCCATGGTCATAGGAGTGGGAATAGGAGGAACCTTTGAAAAATGTGCTCAGATGGCAAAGCATGCCTTAACCAGAGATCTCGGTGAAAAGCCCCTAATTCCCTACGTCAGGGATCTGGAAGAAGAAATGCTTGAAAAAGTAAACAAGCTTGGCATTGGCCCGGGCGGCTTGGGAGGAAGCGTCACCGCTCTTTCCGTAAATATTGAAACCTACCCGACCCATATTGCAGGAATGCCTGTTGCAGTCAATATCTGCTGTCACGTAAACAGGCACGCCCACCGCGTCTTATGATCTTTATTTGCTTATATGGCAAAAGCGTGAGCGGGAAATAGAAAATATCCTGCGGACATACCTTTATGCCTGATAAAGCAGGGCCGGCATTGTCTGAAAAGCATAGATATAAAATGAAAAGAGGAAAGAAAACATGGACCGTCATATAAATGCCCCTGTAAGTAAAGAAGATGCAGTTGCTCTAAGCGCAGGAGATTACGTTTACTTAACCGGAACCATATATACCGCCAGAGACGCTGCCCACAAAAGGATGAAAGAGGCTCTGGATAACGGAGAATCTCTGCCCTTTGATATAAGCGGGAATATGATCTACTACATGGGCCCGTCTCCAGCCAGAGAAGGACGTCCAATAGGTTCCGCAGGTCCTACCACAGCCAGCCGTATGGACAAATATACGCCGCAGCTTCTGGATCTGGGAATGGGCGGAATGATTGGCAAGGGAAAGAGAAGCAGAGAAGTAATCGAAGCCATTGTAAGAAATAAAGCCGTTTATTTCGCAGCTGTAGGCGGAGCCGGGGCACTTCTTTCCAAATGTATCACTTCATCAGAGGTAATTGCCTA